>JBPCVE010000219.1:0-84702 GCA_051010795.1 Rubripirellula sp. | reverse complement strand
GTTCGCGGAGGGTTCGTTTCAGTTGGTCGCTGTCGACGCCTGCCATGTCAGCCAAACGTGGCAGCCTGACATAGACGTCTTCACGCCGCTGTCGTCCTACCATCCGTTCGATCGCAACCATTACCTTTCGACGTAGCTTGGCTTCTTTTGGCAGAAAGTCCAGCAGTGTTGCCTCATCACTTTCGATGCGGACAATCGCGTGATTTGAAGCACTATCGAGTCGTCGCAGAACGCCGGATTTCGCCAGCAATGTTTGAGCAGTCCCAATAGCCTCGGTACCTTCTTTGACGCCGATTTCTTCGCGGATTTGCTCCTGCGTCAGTTCGATGGGATCTTCTTCTCGAGTCAACAGGAAGTCGTAGACACTCTTGACCGTTTCGCGTTGTGGATACCGGTTCTCAATGAAGAATTCCTGAATGTAACGATCGCTGTACGAGAACATCAATCTGCATTCACTGTTCTTCCCATCACGACCGGCACGTCCTGCTTCCTGATAGTAGGCCTCAAGGCTACCCGGAATGTTGTAGTGCACGACAAAACGGATGTCGGATTTATCAATACCCATGCCAAAGGCATTAGTGGCCACGATCGCTGACAGTTTGCCAGACATGAAGTCGTCCTGCACTCGCTGTCTTTGGGCTGGTTCCAGACCGGCGTGGTAAGCACCAATGGGACGTCTGGTTTTTTCAGGTAGCCACTGAGCCAACTCTTCGCATCGTTTGCGGGTTGCGGCATAAATGATGCCAGTTCCCGTTTGAGAGCTGATGTAGCGAGTGAGTTCTTCATCTTTTTCACGATCAGACTTGGCGTGTGTCACACTGAAACGGAGATTGGTTCTCGCAAATCCCGTAACAAAAACCTGAGGTGTTTTCAGTCGGAGGATAGCTGAAATATCATCTCGTACCATCGGCGTCGCCGTCGCTGTTAAAGCGATGGTCTGCACATCTTTCAGATAGCGTTCACGGAATCTTCCCAGACGAGAGTAGTCGGGGCGAAAGTCGTGACCCCATTCACTGACACAGTGGGCTTCGTCAATCGCCAGAAGGTTGATGTTGACGTTGGAAATGGCATCGAGAAAGCGGCTGTTGCGAAGTCTTTCCGGCGCGACATAAACCAGATTCAGATTGCCACTCGCCATTTCGTTCAGGACCTCCGTCTGCTCAGCAGCAGACAGACTGCTATTGATCAAGCTTGCTCGGATTCCAAGTTTTTTGAGGCCATCCACCTGATCCTTCATCAAGGCGATTAGAGGTGAAACGACAATCGTGGTGCCTTGTTTCGATAGACTTGGTAACTGGTAGCAGAGGCTCTTTCCGCCGCCGGTGGGCATGACGCACATCACGTCCTCGCCAGCTGCAACCGCATCGACTACCTCGCGCTGACCAGGGCGAAATTCGCTCAAGCCAAAGGTCGTTAGTAGATTTGTGGGGTCCGTCTTGTCCACCATGACGCTAAAATCCAGCCAAAAGTCAATCGAAGGCGTTTGCAGTACGGCGGATTATACGACTGTCGGCTCCTGTCCTACACCTCATTCATTCCTCGGGGAACCGAAAATTGAGAGCAATCTGTCTTGACCAGAATGGCGTTCGATTTCAGTCCGAGCATCCATCTCCTGTTCCGCTCTCTGGAGAGGTGCTTGTCGATGTGATCGCCGCCGGTATTTGCGAAACGGACTTGCAACTTGCCCAAGGGTACATGGGATTTGCTGGTATTCTTGGCCATGAGTTCGTTGGAATGGCTACTTCCGGACCTTTTGCAGGGTCTCGCGTCGTCGGGGAAATCAATTGCAATTGTCGTAAGTGTCCACGCTGCCACTCCGGACTTGGCAACCACTGTGCTCATCGAACCGTCGTGGGTATCCAGGGACATGATGGTGCTTTTGCTGACCAGGTCGCCATCCCGCAAACAAGTTTGCACCTGGTTCCGGATTCCGTCAGTGATGATCAGGCTGTTCTTATCGAGCCCTTGGCAGCAGCTCTGCAGATCCAACAGCAAATTCAACTCTCGAAAATTCAAAACGCCATCGTGTTGGGAGACGGGCGTTTGGCAAATTTGTGCGCCCAGGCGATCTCTCAGCAAGTGAAAAATATCCAAGTGGTTGGAAAACACGAGCTGAAACTGGCAAGGTTTCGAAGATTGGGAATCAAGACGACTCAGTTAAAAGACCTTGTTTGTGAGAAGCAGTTCGATTTAGTGGTTGACTGCACCGGATCCGCGACGGGGTTACCCTTGGCATTACAATTGGTTAAACCGCGTGGAACGGTTGTCATGAAAACCACCGTTGCAGCAGACCATGAAGTATCTTTGGCGCCGATCGTGATCGATGAAATCAGCGTTGTGGGGTCGAGGTGTGGTCCCTTTGGTTTGGCTATCGAATTACTGCAGGCTGCTCGATTCGATTTGTCAGACTTGGTCACGCATCGATTTGCCTTAGAACAGGCCACGCAAGCTTTTCGAACCGCAGTTGATCCTTCCGCCTTTAAAGTCGTTTTCGACGTGGCCAGTTCCAACGACAGATAATTCCACTCAATCATCGGAAACGTTATGGACCAAGATGGCGAATACATCTGCGACAGTTGTGGTGAGGAAATCATCATTCCACTCGATCCCGCTGCCGGTAGGTCACAGAGTTATGTTGAAGATTGCCCTGTTTGCTGCAATCCGAGCGTGATTCATGTTGATTGGGATGAAGATGGGCCACGTGTTTGGGCTGAACCCGAACAAGATCGATACTGAGACGCCTGCGGGCTCAAAACTTCACTCGTTTATTGCCGGTTTCTTTTTTTCACCTGCCGGATTTTTCTAGCACTTCAGAGTGCACCGGCAATTGCTTCTCGCTTTCTCTTTCGCTCGTGGTGACCGTGAAAGCATCGCGATGATGGACACAGCACGTCTCCGTGTCTTTTGCTGTCATAGCTCGAGTTTTTTTCGATTTTCGGGCCGAAAGTAATTGACGCTTGATCCACCTACTGTAGGGTGAGTGGTGTTCGTTTGTTCAGGTTTCAGGAAGGCAGCCAAGTTTGAGTTACCGCCCCCAATGAAAGCTCGTTTGGAAGCCCAGTAAAGAGATCGGCGGTGACAGTACCGTTGGCGTCACGGCGATCAAAAGCGTCAAAGAAAAGAGCGAAGCCAGAAGCAATGTCTTTTGTTTTCCGCTCGTTCGAAGCGAAGTATCTCAATCACGCTGAGTTACACGGGGGCAACAATGCAAGTCTGGCGAATCATTCTGATGCATGCGTTTACTGGTCTCTTATTGACCGGCGACGTGATGATTGTTTCGGTTTCCGGCAAAGATCCTGATTCGTTGGTCGAACACGATCCGGATGTGTCGAGTGGTGTGGTGATCATCGCAGCATTACCGTCTCGTGCAAGAAAGCACGTTGGGACGTACCGCATCGGCCGAGATGTTCGCGTAAAAATTGATTTGAAAAATTCATTTGGTTCGCCGTTGAATTTGCGAGTCATTGATCCTGATTGTGGTTGTTTGGCAGTTGCGCCTGAGCAACGTCATGTGAAGCCAGGCGAGCGTCTAACTTTATCGCTGAGGCTCGACTCATCGAACAAGATTGCAACGATTCGACGTTCGATCCGTATTTCTTTCCAAGAATCAAACTATCCGTTTGTATTGGATGTTGATGTGCGAATGACGGGCCCCTTGGTCCTCTCGCCAACCACAGTGCAGCTTACGGAGCCTGCAGCATCATTCATGGTTTTAGGAACGGTAGAAGAGCTCGGTGGACGGGTCCAGAGAATTGAAAGTTTGAGAGGTTCTTTTGTGATCAGCGATTCATTTGTCCAAACTGCAGAGGTATTCAAGTTCAGCGCGAGGCCGACATTTTCTTTTGGTGATGTGGATGATTTGGTGCGAATCCACTATCGAAACCCCAAGGGAGACGTCCAAGTCATTGATCTCCCGATTCGTTTACGTTTCACAACGCCGTTACGATTTCTTCCCTCCACGTTGCATCTCGATCCGCAGAGCACAGAGTGGGTGGGTGCTGCTCGGATGATCGTGGTCCCCGGCAAATTAAGGTGGCCTCTGAATCAGCTCAGGTACGTGGTGGAGTCCAAATCAAGGCCCGGTCAGTCATCGCATGAGGTTGCTGTTCGCGTAAACGCGGTATCAAGCATCATGTCGGTGATCGACGTCTTGATTACAGAGGGAAAACAGGTTGCAGGCCGCGATGATGGATTGTTTCCAGATCGTTTGCTTGTGTATGGCCCCAATGATGAAGTTGTTGGGATTTTGAATCTTGTTCGTGAGGGAGGAAATTAGATGAAAATGTACGTATATGTCGGACTGGTTTTTGTGCTGATGCATGGAGGTTTGGGAATCGCTGGACCACCAGTAGCAACGCGAAGCAGTCCTCACGAGTGGGAGTGTACTTATGCTTTCAGTGATACGACTTGCCGTGAGATGATTTCAGCATGGGCAGAAGATGAAGGAGTGGATTCTGCCAACATCACGGACTTCATGCGATGCAGTGATTGCCAACGACGAGAAGTGGTGGGCGCGTATTCAACACGTTACCTGATTGGTTACGAATGTAATAATCGCGATGGATATGACCGCAGGTTTGCATCTCTTGATGATGTCATTGGTGTGTACCGGCAGGCAGAAAATAGTAACGAAGGATGGCGTGTAACCGGCTGGGGGTTTCACCGCTGTCTGTTGAGTTGGAGGTGCGCACAGGCCTGTGCTATTGATTTTGATCGCGCCATTTGCGTTCCCCTGAGTGGTTACTACATCGGCAGGTGGATACCTGAGATGAGCAGGCAGTGCGACGGAAATGCGACCGAGAGCGATGATGGAGACCTACCGTTGGGCCACGAGTCGGGCGGTGATCGGGAAACGCACTGGCATGGTTTTAGTGATTTGCCAAGCAGCTATCGCTGATTTGAATTCCTGTGTCATTGCAGCCGAACGAGCTGATCGCCAAGTGTTTTGTCTATGGAGTTGATGATGAATTTGAGTCAGTGGATACTTTTGACTTGCTGGTTTTCAATTACCTCACCGTTTGTCGTGCTGGATTCAACTTCGGTTGGAAGAAATTTGATGGCTAGTGAAGTGGCGCAGCCTGGTCGTTCCGAGGTGGATTGGCAAAGATTCAGGGTGCCTACACCTCAAGATCGCAAACGTTTGGGGAATTGGCTCTTGGAGCTGCAATCACGAAGCATGGTGGTAGATCGATTGGCCGTCGATGTATCTGGAGAAAAGTACATCGGGGCAAAAGTAGATGGTTCAGAACGAATCGTTGCCCGCCGGTTTTCATACACATGGGCTATCGACCACCAAGAAGATCGTGAGCGAATGGTATTTGCAGACCAGAATCTGCTGGGGACGCCGATGAAGAAGTACGGAAAGACCTATTTGATTGACTCGCAGGCTTCATCCTATGATCAGCTCAGGATTAAGGATTGGTTTCATGGTGCAACGGGCAAGCAGGTGCATCCACCTTCCAAAAGTAAGTCGTTGAATGCTCGGTTTCGATTGTGTGGCGTTTTCGATCCCATTTGTGCCACAACGGGTGGGGTCGTCAGTATCACGACAGGGAATGCTTTTGAGCGTAACAAGTGTCAGTTGCATGAGAAAAATCTGATCGGTATTTATAAACAGCAAGATCTCACGGTTGCAGCTTTTGAGTATCAACCGGTCCCCCAGTTGATCTTTGTACGCGTTGCGTCTTTTCGCGATGCCGTGCCTGTGCAGGTTGACGACTTTTTGTCGCTGGGCAGTGACTTGACAAAGGTCTTGGAATTGGGAGATCACCGAGGCCAGAGAGAACTGGCGTTACTGCGAAAGATTGTCAAACCGCATGCACGCACCACATCAGTGTGGGCTTCTGTGGCGGGCGTACAATTGCCCGTCAAGTTGCTCAGTTTGACACTTGGGGGTGAGCAGGATTTTGAAGTGAAAGCGGAGTTTCAGTGGAGGATCGGGAGGCAGGTTCCTGATGCAGTATTCGATGCTGAAAATCTTGGCAGCTCATCACCGCTCGCCTTGTGGCCAGAAGCACAGGGTAAACGCTGAATGCAAAGTGGAACCGTTGGTAAGATTGCAGGCAACGGCTTGCAATGAAATGGATTCAGCGTCGAGCAGTTGGCATCAAGATCCGAGTTGTCGCATCACTCGCTGTACGATCTTCTCGATGGCTTCAGGAGGCATCACGAGAGTTTCGTCAAGCTCAGCAACTTCCGCCACCAGATTGTCTATTTCGCGTTGGGTACGAGCGACGGCATCTTTCTGCTGTTCGGATAGTGGGACTCGGCCAGAGCCCAAGTTCCAGCCTCTGGATCTAGCTCCAGCGCGAAAACCCTCAGGGAATTCCCCAAGCGAAATCATTGCATCAAATAACGGCAACAGCTGATATTGCAAACGCATTGCCTCTTTGATGTTGCCAGATACCACACTGCGATGGATCGCTCGGGTCAACTCAGGCACAACACCGCTGGTTGCATTGGTACCCCCATCAGCGCCCGCAATCAACATTGGCGCAAGGGCCGCGTCCCAGCCTGTCAGGAAAGTAAAATCCTCGCGAAGAGGCCTGATCGCAGCGATCATGCGCAGCATATTTGGCAGGTCACCGGAAGAGTCTTTGATCCCGATGACGCGCGGACACTCTGAAGCCAGTCGAATGACAGTGTCGACTTCGATGGGTGAGGCGAATAACGGGATGTTGTAGAGGGTGACATCAATGGAAACGTTATCAGCGATCTCGCGGAAGTATGCGTAAACACCTTCGCTGCTAAGTCGGTAGTAAAATGGAGCAACGATGGCGACGGCTCGAGCCCCCATCGCACCGTAGGCATCACAAGCATCGATGGTGGCTTTGACGTTTGCTTCTGCAGCGCCCGCGAGTACGGGGACTCGGCCACCAGCTTGCTCAACGACGATCTGAACGATTCTTCGACGTTCTTCGGCGGTGAAGCGTACAAACTCACCTGTGCTACCGTTCGGATACAGGCCATCGACACCACGTTCAATCAGCCAGTCAACGTAGCCGCGAAGACGTTCTTCATCGACGCGACCTGAATCATCAACTGGCGTGATGTTGGGCGTAAGGATCCCGGTGATTGGTTGTGGCATAACTTGTGATTGGCAAATAGCGTCAGTGATGAATAGCAGGCGAACAGAGTGCTTCTCGGCAAACCTGCTCTGGCACTGTAATCCAAACAACTAAATAAGCGAGGCAATTACGAGTGCTACCACGCTCATCAGTTTCAGGAGGATATTGAGTGACGGTCCTGACGTATCCTTGAAGGGGTCACCCACGGTGTCGCCCACAACGGCAGCTTTGTGAGCTTCGCTACCTTTGGACAGTACCACGCCGTCGACCTCAAATCCTTCCTCAATCATCTTTTTGGCATTATCCCACGCACCGCCAGCATTTGATTGGAAAAGTGCCATCAGCACACCACTGACAGTTACTCCAGCAAGCAGTCCTCCTAGCATCAGAGCATTCGTGTTTCCACTAAGACCCCAAGACTCAGGAAGCCATTTGGGAACAAACCCGAAAGCAACTGGAACAAGTACAGCGACCAGACCAGGTAGGATCATCTCGCGGATCGAGGCCCGAGTTGAAATGGCAACACATTTGCCGTACTCCGCTTTTCCATCGGCTTTTTGGAATGTCTCTTGGTCGTCTTCTGACCAGTCAGAAAATTCTTCGCCTTCGTTTTTCTGCATCACCTGCAAAGCGTTCTTGAGTTCAGGGATATCTCTAAACTGGCGTCGCACTTCTTCGATCATTGCCATCGCTGCACGACCAACGGCATTCATTGACAGTGCAGAGAACAGGAATGGCAGCATTGCTCCGATGAATAAGGATGCCATCACGAATGGATTGAGGATGTCAATACCTTCAAGTTGACTATCGATGTGACTTTCGTTGTAAGTTACCTTGAATGCAGCAAACAGCGCGAGTGCTGTCAGTGCAGCCGAGCCAATGGCAAAACCTTTTCCAATGGCTGCTGTGGTGTTACCCACTGCGTCCAGTTTGTCGGTCCGATCTCGGACCTCTGGTGGCAAGTCGGCCATCTCAGCAATCCCGCCAGCATTGTCAGAAATGGGGCCGTAAGCATCGACCGCTAGCTGAATGCCCGTGTTCGATAACATTCCAACAGCGGCAATCGCGATCCCATAAAGTCCCGCGCAACTGTAGGCTCCAATGATCGCAACCGCGATGATCAGAATTGGAATCGCGGTCGATATCATCCCCACGCCCACGCCGGCAATGATTGTGGTCGCCGAGCCAGTGACAGATTGACGGACGATCGACTTCACTGGCCCTTTTCCGGTGCCCGTGTAGTATTCAGTGATCTTGCCGATTGCGAGCCCTGAACCGAGACCGAGCAGAATCGCATAGAAAACGCCATTGCTGCTGTAGACAATACCCCCGTAGGTCCAAGTCGGTGGCAGCATGAATTGGATGATGAAGAATGTGAGTATCAGCAGGATACCAGCTGATGAAAATTCGCCGAGGTTCAGAGCGTGATGAGGGTCTCCTCCGTCTTTCACTTTGACGAGAAAGGTACCTGCGATCGAAGTCATGATTCCGACACTTGCCAGAATTAACGGTAGCATCACCGCAGACAATCCACCCATGCCGTCATTCGCAAATTCACCTAGTGTTACGAAAGCGGCACCCAAGACCATCGTTCCAATGATTGATCCAACGTAGGATTCAAATAAGTCAGCTCCCATGCCAGCAACGTCTCCCACGTTATCACCAACATTATCGGCGATGGTGGCAGGATTTAGCGGATGATCTTCAGGGATACCGGCTTCTACTTTTCCCACCAAGTCTGCACCGACATCAGCTGCTTTGGTGTAGATGCCACCACCGACACGAGCAAATAAAGCGATTGATGATGCTCCGAATGAAAACCCTGTCAGCACTGTGATCACTTTCGTGATGTCTTCGACTCCAAACATTAGGCTGTAAATGATGAGCAGCGAGCTCAATCCAAGAACTCCCAAGCCAACAACACCCATTCCCATGACGGATCCACCAGCGAAAGTTACTTCCAAGGCATGGCCGAGACTTGTTCGGGCTGCGTTTGTTGTTCGGACGTTCGCTTTGGTTGCTACTCGCATACCGATGAAGCCTGCCAAGGCTGAACAAACCGCACCCAGGATGAATGAGAATGCGATCAAGGGAGAGCTCGCTTCCTGCGTGCTACCGGCGTAACCAAGCAGGCCGGCAACGATAACGACAAAGATTGCGAGAATTGAGTACTCGGCTTTGAGGAACGACATCGCGCCTTCGGTAATGTTGTTCGCGATCGTCATCATCCGATCCGTGCCCTCTTCCTGTTTGGCGACCCAGGAAGACTTCCAGAAAGTGAACACCAATCCAGCGATTCCCAAGAAGGGAATCAGGTAGGCGACCCATGGCAGGCTCGCATCCGCAGTCAAACCCGTTGCCATGGGGGCAGAGTCAGTTGGAGCAGTGCCCGCCGAGGTGCTTTCATCTGAGGTTTCCGTTTCGGCCGTCGCTTGGCTATCCGTTGTGCCTTGATTCTCTTGCGGAATCCAAGCCAACGCAGTTGAACCAAGTAAGCCAAGTACCAAAAACAACGCAAAAGAGCGTCTGAACACCAACATCATGGGTAATCCTTCGTGTCACGGTTGTTGATTTCACTAGGCCTGATTGAGCCTGTGTTGTGGGTCAAAGTGGTTGATCGGCACCCTTATTATGCTACTAAGGGAACGAGTGTGACCACAGGTCTGAGTGCCTCAATTGCCAATAATTTACGATTCGTTTTCGGCGTTGAATTTGAGAAGCGGATTTCTCTTTCGCTTTGATCTAATCTTCGAGTCAGGTAGAGGTGGATGAACGCATCTCGGTGAACGCGAATGAGCCGCGCGATCATAATCTCTCAGCCGCGTGAATTTCACGGTCTTGCGATTGAATTCGCATCAGCGGTGAGGTGAATCGCACCAAGGCGTGGCGTTCGATCAACGGCCAAGTTTTCGCGTGATTTCATCATCTTTGGTGGGTGGCTGCCACGGAACTTGTCCACCCATCTGCACATGAACTTGGAGATGACGGCTTAGTTCTCGGAGCTTTTTTGGCAGTTTCTTGGCGAGGTTCGTACTTTCGGCGGGGTCTGCCATGAGATCGAAGAGCTCGAACTGCTTGGTGGGCAAGTCATGCACGAGTTTGTAGCGTCCGGCCAGAAGTGCCTGGCTGGTGAGTCCAGAATAGGCTGGGCCGCCTTCGCGGCGGACGAAGTAGATTTCCCGTGCTGGCCACAAATTGCTGCCGTTGGCAGCCAGTGGCTGTTTGATCAGCGGTAACAGAGATTGGCCATCGATTCCACTGGCAACTTTGATGCCTGCCAAATCAACGATGGTGGGGAAAAAATCTGCCGTGCAGCAAACAGTGTGGCTTGTGGCACCAGGCTGCGTTTGGTGCGGTACTCGGATGCAGCCGGGAATTCTCAGCCCACCCTCGTACATCTGTTGTTTTTCACCTCGCAGGGGGCCATTGTTGGCACCCACGTTTGCCTGCCCCCCGTTGTCGCTGGTGAACACGATGACAGTATTTTCGTACTGTCCGGACTCCTTCAAAGCATTCAGCACTGCGCCAATCCCCGCATCCATGTGCTCAATCAACGCTACAATTTTTGCGCGTTTGTCACTGATTGCCGTGTCGCGGTTTGCTTGCTCACGAGCTTTGACTTTCTCGTACCAGGCTTGAGGCGGTTGGATCGGTGTGTGTGGTGCGTTATACGCGAGGTAAAGAAACCACGGCTTCTGCTCAATCTTAGCCTCAGTGCCAGACGAGGCAGCACTGGCATCCTTGGTCACTTCTTTTTCTGCATGGCCATTGATGGATTGGACCGCCCATTGGGTAAAGAGATCGGTTGCATGGCCTTTGGGGTCTATTTCTCTGCGGTCTTCACGCATGTAGTTGATGCCATGGCGACGATGCTTGTAATAATCGTCCATCATGTCACCGAGATACCCCTGAAAGCGGTCAAAGCCCTGGCTCAGGGGGTGTGTGGCAGGTGAGAGACCAAGGTGCCATTTGCCAATGGCGATTGTTTCATAGCCATTTTCCTGCAATTGGTGTGGTAGCGTCTGGGTGAAAGGTTGGTAGTAACCCCAGTTGTTTTCACGGTGCGTGCGAATCACACCGGGAACACCAACGCGGTCCGGATAGCAGCCTGTGAGCACAGAAGCTCGAGTGGGTGAGCAGACGGGGCAATTCGCGTACAGATTTCCGAGTTTAAGCGATTCGGAATACAACTGATCCAAGTTTGGTGTTTGCATGTCTTCGCTGCCGAGGCAGGACAGATCTGCGAAACCAAGGTCATCGACGATGACCAGCAGTACATTGAGCTTTTTCGGTTGGGGAGTGTTTTCAGCAGAGCAAGTCTCTCCAGACCAGATCGCAAATAAGCAAAGGCAGGCGACTGTGAGGCGATTTTTCAGAGGAGGGCGAGAGGGCATCAGTGGCGATATGTGGAGTAAAGCGGATTTTGGCGATTAAGAGACTGCTATCGTACTCTGATAAGGGACAGTTTTGTTGACCAAAGAAGCGTGGGAAACTAGACTAACACAGAGCTTTTCTCGAGTGTTGCTAAACTATTGGCACAGCGATACTTACAGGTAATGTCTTGCTGCCACTGGCGATTCTTTGACGGCGAGTCTAGCAAGATGTGGGCCACGTTATTGGTACGGGCCATGCCCAACGCTTTCACAAGCCACTGATCATCATGCCATCGGAAGACCCGATTCGAATCGATGCGTCGACGGTCCACCGTGCGGTACATTCAAGTGCCCCACGAGATGACCTGTCTGGACGTGAAGAGATCGGAAACGATCAGGGTGTTGAATCCGCTGACCAATCTTCACCGGCGAGTGGAAAGGCCAACGACGAAGAGATTTCTAAAGCCAACACGGTGATTCGGGGGTCTTCACGCGTTGAAAAACCGAAACCAGCTGCGGAGATCATCGACCGCACCCCTGCTGCGGTCACGAAAGGCCTGCTGGGAGCACAGCTAAATCATTTCCATTTGGAAGCCTTCATTGGCGGCGGCGGAATGGGAGCTGTGTTCAAGGGGCATGATGAGCAGTTGGACCGAACGGTTGCCATCAAGGTGATTCCTTTCGTCGGTGATGATCCCGATTTGCAGCGACGTTTTCGAAACGAGGCACAAAGCGCGGCGAAGTTGGATCACCCTCGAATCGCCAGAGTGTTTGATGTGGGTAGCCATGGCGACTGGCACTACATCGTTTTCGAATATATCGAAGGTACGAATATTCGTGATCTGGTTACCCGCAATGCTGTGCTACCGATTGACGATGCAGTTTTTTATACGTGTGAGTTGGCAGATGCTCTGCAGCACGCTGCGGACCGAGGTATCGTGCACCGAGATATCAAACCTTCCAATATTTTGATCGGTCAAGATAGTAAGATCAAGCTTGTTGATATGGGGTTGGCCCGGTCAGAGAATCTTGACCTCAGTGAAGATATGACTGCCAGCGGGGTCACGCTCGGCACGTTTGACTACATTTCGCCAGAGCAAGCAAAGGATCCGCGTGATGCTGATCTGAGAAGCGATATTTATTCGCTAGGCTGCACGCTCTATTTCATGTTGACAGGAAGCCCTCCCTATCCCGGCGGCACGATGCTGCAGAAACTTTTGAGTCATGGGAATGCTCCACCACCTGATGCACGCGCATTGCGTCCGGAGGTGAGTGATCACATGGTGGCAGTGATTCAAAAGATGTTGGCCAAGAATCCTGACGAACGCTATCAGACCGGCTTTGATTTAGTTGCTGATCTCCGGGAGGTCGCGGTGCGTGATGGCTTGTCACGTTCGCAAGCGTTGAATCCTGTCTCGATCCCTCAGCCAAACTTGGTCGGTTTGTGGTTGGAAAAACACGTTCCATGGATCGCGGCTGTCCTGCTTTTATTCGTGATTGCGGGGTGGTTGCAGTTCCAATCGGCGACCTCACGTGATTCCGTGTTTGTCCCTGCGACAGCCGTCCTGCCCGAGACTGGGGATGTAAAACCGTCAACCAAACCGATTCTTCCGACGACTCGTAATCCCCGCGACTCCGGTTTTTTACCCGAACTTGAATGGGATTTGGGTACAGGTACTGGTCGTTCTTTGCGGGACGAACCCACAGTGGCACCCGAGGAACAGCCCGGTAATGAAACTGGACAAGATGCGCCGGGCTTCACGCCCGTTCCACTGCAAGGTGTTTCAACCGAACGCTATATGAGGTTTGATTCCGCTGCGCCCGATCGTGGTGAACTAACCGCAGACGAGAATGCCAACCAGGTCGCACCTCAAGTCATAAGGATCGTTTCGGACCCTGATGTCGGTTCGGAATTCGGCGGTGTGTTGAATGCGACAACACTTCGAGATGCTTTGGTGATGGCTCAGGAAAAGAATCTCAAGGAGATTGAGATCGCAGTCCCTGAAATTGTAAGTGAGCCAGTTGATCTACAGGTAGAAGACTTATGGATCAGGTCAACTGTCAGCGGTGGGACGGTCATTCGATTCGAGGTCGGTAATGCCGCAGCAACTGCTCGTGAAAGTATGCTTGATGTGGGATCGAGTGATGTGGTGATCGAGGACATCAACTTTGTCTGGCAGGTGCCTGGCGGCAGTGTGTCTGGCGGTTCTCTGTTTGAAATCAATGAGAATACATTGTTGCGATTGACCGACTGTAGTGTAACGGTTAGCAACCCGAATCTGCGCGACAGCGTTTATGCATTTGACGTGATTGCTGATTCAAGTGTTACAGGCGGAGCAACAGTGGGGGAGCCAGAGGTGCAGATTGAGTTGAATAATGTTGTTGTCAGAGGGGAGATAACAATGTTGCACATGGATGAGGCGGCAAAGCTGGGCTTGGATTGGGATAATGGTTTGCTGGCCGTTTCAGGAAGCATGATCGAAACAGGCGGAACGCAAACTGAAAACGCTGAGAGTGGTGGACGCATCAATCTCGAATTTTGGCGGGTCACCGTGCATGCGTCCGCTGGAGTTTTTCGGATGAGTGCTGCGGTCAACACGCCCTACCCTGTCGCGGTGGATCGTCAAGCACGGCAAAGCATCTTTATTGTCGATCAGAATCAGCCGCATTTCCAGTTTTCTGGATTTCCAACACGCTTCCAGGGCAACGACTTGCTGCGATTGTGGGGAAGTTCCAATCTGTATCAAGTCGGGCCTGAGTTCCGTGACGTCATGCTCCGTGTTGAATCGGAAGATGGCACTTTGGCGGTGACTCACATGATGGATCTTGAGGAGAGCCCACCGGAATGGGTCGTTGAGAAGTCGCCCCGGCGATCATCCAGCGTTGTACGCGTGCCCCGAGAATGGCCGCCTGCGGGGCAGCGTGTCCCTGCTGTGTATGAGCAGATTGATGCCTCGCCTCGGGGTTTCACAAAAGAAAGGTTACCGTTTCTCCCCATACTGGAAAATAACGAAAATGAGGGGTTGTCCAGTGAGCGAACGCTCTGAAAGTCCCGAAATTAGCTAGTATTTGAAGTTGGGATTTGACAATCGGCGGCTTCTTAGACTTAATTGTACGGATGGGAAAGTTGTTTTCTGTCCCAAAACGTCCCACCTAGCCCGTCCCCACAGCCTTTCCCGAGTTGGGAACTTCTGTTGGAGTAGCACGGGAAGATCAGCAACCTCCGGAGAAGATTGAATGAAACGATTGGCAATTCTTTTTGCGTGCCTCATGTTGGCGACTCCTGCCATGGCAATTAGCGAATTCGGCAAGCAATGGAAAAATGAGTTCCTCGGTGGTGAGGATGTGGACGACGACTTCAAGCGAGCAGGACGAAAAGCCGGCTGCTATGTCTGTCACGTTAAAGGTGAAGACAAGAAGAAAGTACGTAACGAGTATGGCAATGCGGTCCACAAATTGCTGAAAGCGGAAGATTTCTCCAAGGAGTACGTGAAAGCAAACCCAGAAGAGGCAAAGAAGAAGATCTTGGAAGGCTTCAAAAAAGCTGGTGAAGCAAAGAGCAAGGACGGCAAGACGTTCACCGACAAGATCAAGAACAACGAACTGCCCGCTACCGACGCAGGTCTGTAGGGATCTGAACACCACTTTGGTAATATTGAGAACCGCTTGTCAACCGAACCTTGGCAGGCGGTTTTTTTGCGCGTTGTGAGTCTCGTGCTTTCGGCGTTGAATACCCGCTCTTAAATTTCTTCCTTTGATTGAATGACCATGAATTCCAAATTTAAAACGCTTCTTGCTTGTTTGCTCCTGCTCGCATGTGGCCAAATCTCTGTACACGGGCAGGATTCCAAAGACGGCTTCGTGTCCTTGTTTGACGGAAAGTCACTCAACGGTTGGAAAGTTGCAGAAGAGAACCCGCAGAGCTGGAAAGTTGTTGACGGCCAACTGGTCTGTGAAGGTCCACGCTGCCACCTTTTTTATGATGGCAAGCTCGCACCCTTCAAGAACTTTCACTTTATCGCTGAGGTAAAGACAACGCCCGGCAGTAATGCGGGGATCTACTTTCATACCAAGTATCAAGCCAGTGACTGGCCACGGCAGGGATTCGAATGTCAGGTCAACGTGTCCCATAAAGATCCAAAAAAGACCAGCAGCTTGTACGCTGTTGATAACGTGGCTGACCCCGGGGTGAAGGACAACGAGTGGTATACCCAAGAGATTATCGTCAAGGGCAAGAATGTTCTTCTCAAGGTCAATGGAAAAACCATGGTCAACTATACCGAGGCAGAAGGTCAGGCCCCAGCGAGCAAGCAATTTGAAAGATTGCTCGGTGAAGGTACATTCGCTCTCCAGGCTCACGACCCAGACAGCAAAGTCTACTTCAAGAATTTGCGAGTCAAGAAACTCGATTGATCATCAATGCGAATGCTTGATTTCGAAAGGCAGCGTTGCTCAAGACCCTGCCGCCCTGTCTTCAGATCCGTCGCGATTGTTCGAGTCCCGAATGCCAGTTTTGGCTTCCTCGTTCGGGATTGCGAGTGCGGAGCGAACTGTTGATCAACTGACCACGGATCGGTGTCGTTTTCTCGGGAGGCGAGACTCTCTTCTTCTCGCGTTGCTCTTCCCTTTGAACGAACCACGGCTTGGAGCTGGAAATAGCTCGACCTAGCGACCAAGGAACGCGTTGTACAGTTTACCCATGGCTGGATTGGGGACCTTCCAGACCCTGAGACGGTCGCCTGGTTCTAGTGCATAGTCGCTCTCGGGGCGAACGGTGCCGCAATCATCGGACATGCTCACTTGCATTGGCATTCCGTTCACAGTGCCGGGGGAATAGCGGTAAAGTGTTGCTCCCACATGTTCGAGCTTGGCCAAAACTCCGGTCTCTTGCAGCAGGTCACTGACATAGACAGATTGTCCAGCGCCGGGTAGCGGCATCGTGCGGGCCGGATTGCTGTCTCCAGCGACTTCCAGGACCACGCCGTTTTCTGCTTTGGCTTGTCGCACGGCGTAATAAGCCTTCTCCTGCACGCTGTGATCCAGGTCTAGCGAGGAGGTGACGCTGAGGTAATCTGGGTTCGATGGTCGTTGAAAAGCTGTGCCGGGCAAGCTCAAAGAGGTACAGCCAGTGAATGCAACGCAGGCCAAAACAGGCCAAAATAGGCTTGGCAATGATCGTTTTCGAGCGTATTTCGGAATCATTTGGGAGGAATCCGTTGGAAATTGTTGTGTTGCCGACCCCTTGTTAAGCTTTTCTGATTAGGTCGACTTTTCCGTCAATCGGCATTTTGCGGGGGTGTCTTGAGGCTAAACCACCTCTTTTTGGCAACAAAACGTTCCCGACAGCCAGTGGGAAAATACCGACAGGATTGTCTTGATGAAAGAAAACAGTCGATTTCATGCTTCCCGATTCTCGACGTGATCTGTATATTGCCGAGCTTCCCCTAAACAGATTTCCGAGAAAAACGACAGAGAATCCGATGGCACGGCAATGTGAAGTGTGTGGCAAGAAAGTCCAAATGGGCAATCGAGTCGAGACACGCGGTAAAGCCAAATATTTAGGCGGTGTGGGTACCAAGAAAACTGGTATTACTCGGCGTAAGTTCGTCCCCAACCTGCAACGAGTCCATGTGACCCTGCCCAACGGCGAGAATAAGACGCTCCGCGTATGCACTCAATGCATCCGCAGCGGTGCCGTGCGAAAGACGGTGAAGACCAAGCCGTTTGATGTTAGTGGATCAAAGAAGTAGCTATCGTGTCGCTCTCCGCTATTGAAGTTCGAAAATTAGCTTTGCTTGCGAGGCTAGACTTGTCTGACGATGAGGTCGCTAACGTAGGGCCTCAGTTGGATAGCATTCTCGCTTTTGTCGAACAGCTGACGGAACTCGACACCACGGATGTCGAGCCGATGACAACAGCGTTGGATGTGGACAATCGTTGGCGAGAGGATTGTCAGTCTGATGGTCTTACCAACCAAGAGGCGTTGGTAAACGCGCCTTCGCATAGTGAGGGCTGCTTTCTTGTGCCTTCCGTTCTGGGAGTTGTGGCCTCGAAAAAAGCGTGACCCTCGCACAGGTAAGGGTGCATCACCGAAGGCGATCTGTTCTGAACACAACCATTTAAATTTGTGGCGAGGGAACGATGGAATTTGGATTTCTGAGCCTGCTACCGCCTCTGGTTGCGATCGTCTTGGCCGTTGCCACCCGTCGAGTTGTTCTGCCTTTGGCTGTTGGTGTAGCAGTTGGCGCCATTGTGTTAGCTTTCGGGCGTGTTGAGTTGGTTACCGATTTTGGCACCAATGAAACAGTAAGAGTCAGGTTCGTGGCGCCATCACCTTGGGTTTCAGGAAAAAAAACCCAACTTGTTCTTTCGCAAAGGGACTATGGGGAAACGAGGCTGCCCTCTGTCTCGGTGCCGCAGTTTTTTTTAAGTCCGCAGCTTTTTATCGATAATGAGCCATGGATTGAATACCTTGAGATCACACTGAATAGCACGGTCGGAAGTGAATCTACTGTTCAAGATCTCATCGATGCGTTTGAAAATAGCAGCCCTGAGGTACGGGCGCTGGCGTCCGTCTCTCTGGAGAAAGGCGAGCCGAGTACGGTCATAGGCTCAAGTCTGCCAAGCGAATTGGAGATTCTTGATTTTGAGCCTCAGTGGACGAAAATTCCCAAGTCGGGTATCAAATTTCCAAATTCTCCAAGTACTGATTTCTTGAATGCAGGAGTAATCTTTTTCACCACCATTTACGAGTCTATTGCTTTGGGGGAGCACGTTCAGGCTCTGATATTCAGCCTGTTGTTGGGTGCCATGGTAGGCACATTGGAATCAGGCGGTGGGATGCGTGTTTTGATTCAGCGAGTTTCCAGCAAGATCAAGTCTCGGCAGGGCGCGCAGACGCTGATTGCAACCTCAGGGCTGGCCGTGTTCTTTGATGATTATGCCAACACGCTATTGCTGGGTGGCACCATGCGTTCAACAGCAGATCGTTACAGGCTTTCACGCCAAAAATTGGCATACCTTGTTGATTCAACAGCGGCACCTGTCGCGGGACTTGCTGTCGTTAGCACTTGGGCGGCAATTGAAATTAGCTACATGGCCGATGGGTTGGCTGTCGCAGGAATCAACGACAAGCAAGCTGCATTTGAGATGTTCATTCGATCCATTCCCTACCGTTTTTACCCTTGGCTTGCGTTAGTGATGGTCTACTGCATCACGATTTCTCAGCGAGATTTTGGCCCGATGTTGAAAGCCGAGCAGGCAGCGCTGGCATTGGATTCTGATGGTGAGCTAGAAGAAGATGAGAATGTCGCTGAACCGTACCCTCGTTTATGGTGGGCTGCAGTTGTCCCTGTTGTGCTTTGCGTTGTGTCTGTGATGTGCGTACTCGTTTATACAGGGATCGAAGCACAGTCAGTTAGTGAGGACGCAGCGGTTGTGGGGCTCGCTGGCAACAGTTTGATCAGGCAAGCAGGCCAAGTCATTGGCAACGGTGATTCGTATGTCGCTTTGATGGTGGGCGGTGCTGTGGGGTTGCTCGCTGCAGTCTGGATGCACATCGCACTGGGTGGTTGCCGTTTTACGGAGTGCATGAGAGGAGCGTTCGGTGGGGCCCGTCAAATGGGACCCGCGCTGCTGATTCTTTGGTTTGCATGGGCTCTGTCAGCCATGACAGAGAAAAATGCACTGGATACCGGCGGCTATCTCTCCAGTATTCTGTCTGATCGGCTCGATGTTCACCTGCTACCCACGGTTGTTTTTCTAATCGCCGGGGCAATGGCTTTTTCCACCGGTACCAGTTGGGGGACGATGGCTATTCTTACGCCACTTTCAATTGGGTTAGCTTTGCAGTTGGATGCCGCAGGTGGGCCTAACGGCGCAATCGCATTGGCAACCTGTGGATCTGTGCTGGCGGGGGCTATTTTTGGCGACCATTGTTCCCCCATTTCTGACACAACAGTGCTGTCGAGCCGCGCAAGCGGTTGCGATCATGTTGCTCATGTTCGCACGCAAATGCCATATGCGATGGTGGTCGGTGTTGTATGCATCCTCGGTGGAACCATTCCCGCAGCATTCGGTGTTTCGCCTTGGATAAGTCTCGTCCTTGGAACAGTCGTACTGATTGCTGTCGTGCGCGTTTTCGGGAAACTGCCTCGGGAAACTGAAAATCGCATTCCCGCAGCCAAAGAGTGACCAGGTCTTTTTGCTGACAGAGAACGTTGTTTGTCTTCTGAGGCATAAGTCACTGGTTGAAACTGTTCAGCATCGCTCTTGCGTTCGGCGAGCAGAACAGTCTACGGATTGCTTTGGGACACGAAATGTTGGCTTTGAAGCGATCAGCCAAAGCCCACGAACTTAGGGATGGTTATGGCTTTCCAGATGCGTATCAATTTGAGCAAGAAGCGTTGGTTGGGATGCTTTGCTGCCTGCACATTCGCATTCCCTTTGACGATGCATTCCGTAGCGGCTCAACAAAATATTGTGTCGACCACGGGCAATCAGGGGCCCCGTACCAGAACGCCCGTTTTTGCGAGGAGTATTCCTTCGCAGCCAAAATTTGTTCCCATTGGTACGCGGAGCCTCGTTGATCAGTATCGGAGTGATCAACGGCAGCAAGCTGTTGGTGTCCAACCTGAAAAGATCGCGTACCACGAAATTTTGAGCAGTAAAAGGCATTTAGTTCGTTTGCCGCAGAGTGGTTTCGCGGCGCCGCCATTGCCCACGACAGGAGCTGCACTGATGGCATCGCCTGCAAATGGGGGAATGGGGTTTCCTACCCAAACAGTGACCCCACCATCAGGTTTTCAAGAGCCAAATGTGGGGGCACCCTTTGGACTACCGCCTGGCAGTGGCCCCCCTATGCCAATGTCCAATCCCGTCACCGCTCCAGCTGCCATGGCACCTCCAACAGGCCTCCCCCCTGCCCTGCCAATGAAGCCTGCTGCTTCCAGAAATGTCCCCGTAGTGGGCTTGCCTTCCACGCAGGTGATTCCCCGAAATGCTGATATGCTACCCATTGCCCAACCCCAATTAAATGATGGTTTCGCAACCGTGGGGAATAGTTGCTGTGTGTCAGCACCAAGCAGTTACGTTGCGGCTATGGGCTTGGGGAATTGTGTTGGTGGAGGCTATCAGCCCACGACGACGCAAGGCTATATCGCGACAGGACCGCAGGTCGCACCTCCGCCTCAGGCGGCTTCTGGTGTCCCATCTGGCTTGGTGCCGGTGACACGACCGTCTGCACCGGGCGTCCCCAAGAGACCCTTGATTAACTTGGGCCAGGATAAGAATGCGGTCGTGGTTGGGCAGGGATTAATTGGTCAGCCGGTGGCTTATGTCCCTGGGCAATGTATCCGGAACTGGATTCGTTATATTTCCCCCTGATTCGAGTTGATATCCACGAGTTGTGAACATTCCAACTTGAGATTCCGGGGTCGCGGACTTCAATCGTGGTTGTGGTAGTTGTGCCACCAATAACGTTGAAGAGCTCACCTTTCAGGTCGTCGGCCAAACCATGCGAATCGTAACTTCATTACTGCCTGAGTTGATGGCGGCGAAACCAGCTGAGACTGACGTTGCCGTTGTTGTTGATGTGTTGCGAGCAACGTCTGTGATGACGACAGCGTTTGGTTCTGGAGTGAAGCGAGTTTTTACTTGTTGTCAGGTCGCGGAAGCTGTTTCGCTCGCTGAGAAAATCGAAAATACTGATCAAGAAAATCAGCGGCCCCTTCTGTGTGGTGAGCGGAGTTGCAAACCAATTTCAGGTTTTGATCACGGTAATTCGCCTTCCGAGTACACACGGGAAAGCGTTGGTGGGAAAACATTGATCATGACGACGACAAATGGCACGAAAGCCATCGAAGCTGCTTCCTCAGCCAAACGGCTGATCGCGGCCAGTTTTCTGAACCTGCCTAAAGTGGTTGAGATGCTGCGCGGATCCGGGTTGGTGCATCTGGTTTGTTCAGGCACGGATGGTCAGATTACAGCCGAAGATGTGCTGCTTGCAGGTGCCATCATTGATGCTTGCTCGGTTGAATTTCAGGTCACGCTTGAAGATGACGAGTCTCGAATCGCTCGAGGTTTTTGGTCGTCTTGTTTGTCGGTGTCTGAGCAATCACCTTGGATCAGCGTGAAAAACGGAAATCAACAAGAACTCTCTCATTTGCTAGCTAAGGCTTTTGGTAACACGCTTGGTGGTGCCAATTTGAAGAACTTGGGTTTTGAGAAGGATCTTCATTGTTGTGCGCAGATTGGCACTCAATCGGCGATTGGGGTGCGTTCACAGCAAAATCCGACTGCTTTTGAGTTGCTAGCTAGTGACTGAAGCTCTTGCTTCCAACAGGTGTGTCCTGTTGACACGAACTTACGTTTGGGAGGTTCTGCGCATTGGCTGACAAAGAAGATGTGGTGAAAAGCAAATCAACTGGTCGTCGTGACTTGGTCACGATTGGGCTGCTGCTTGGCGCTGCGTTGGCTTCATTGGGTGGATTCACGCTCCTTTTTTCGATGTGGTGGACGACTGACGTTACCGAGCCAGAATCGCTTTTGCGTCTGGCATTCCGCGAATTTGTGGACGGTCGTCCGATTGTGGCCGGCAAATTGGCTGAGCTCGCTGAATTGGAGCCCGCTGATTCACCATCTGAGCCGCTCGAGATGTCCATCGATACGTCAGACGAAAAAGTCGAAACACAACGCATGCTTGAGGCGGCAGCCGATCAGGTACGGCTCGAGCGACTGAATCGGATTCGTTTGCGAGATTTTCTGATTGGTGTTGGGAAGGCAGCAGAAGGAAATCGCGAACGGATTCCTCGCGAGCAAAGACGGTTTTACCGTGCTGCCGTCCCTTATTTGGAGCTAGCTCGAGATCATGGCTTTCCTCAGGGCCGCCGTACCCAGGGACACCAAACACTTGGGGAAGTCTACTTTCATTTGGGGCGATTTGATGACGCGGTTATCAACTTAAATCAGGCCGTCGAAAATGAGCTACTGCTCAGACGTCAACTTTTGCCAATGATAGCTGAGTCGCAATATCATGCGAGAAAAAATAAAAAAGAAGATGCTTTGGCAAGTATTGATGAGTATTTGACGGATCCAACTCTGAATGCCGCGGCAAAAAAGTCAGCGGGGATTTTGTGAATCAAGATTTTAATGGAACTCGGTCGTTGGGAAGAGTTGAATGTTGCCTTGGGGAAACATGCAAAGCAACAAAGCGAGCGTGATCTCCTGGAAGATCAAGCAATATTCCTGCGCACGGTCGCAAATATTTGCAAGGTCACAGCTGAGTACAATTTGCAGGAAACCCTCAAGGAAGAGGACCGCGAGAAAATCGCTGAGGATGTTGTCAGTGCCTTGCAAGTGCTCAATGCATTGAATCAGCGGTCAGAGAAATCGAGTGAGGTAGGGCTGTGGATCGGTCGCCTTAAATTATTGCAAGGCGATGTAACCGGCGCCATCAATGCATTTCATGATGTGTTGCGGAAAAATCAGACATCAAGCGTTAGGAAGATCGGAGCTGCCGAGATTGTCGGCGGACTTCAGGAAATTGAACTCCTGACTCAAAGCAAGGATGGTGATCAGGCCGTCCAAGCTATCGGTTATCTGACGAGCGAGGTGGGCAGTCGGGAGGGATTTGATCATGAGCTGATTTCTTTTCGGGACTTTAGTCAGCGAATCAATCAGTCACTTAATCAATTGAGACTAGTGGGTAAGTACCAAGCGGCCATCGATGCAGCACGTAGCTTGCCACCGGTTTTCGATCGCAGTTAAGCGTTGGTCCAAGAAGGGAAAGGGTAGATGGCATGGGCTGCTAAGACGCTTAAGGAGGGAACCGACTTCCATGGGCAAGTGTCTGAAGCGACGGCAGAGTTGGTGCGACAGCGATATCATGCTGCTGGTGACGCGTTCGAAGAGGCTGCTGAGTTGCGTTTCAATAGCGAGGAGTACATTCCGACTCTGTGGTCAGCAATCGACGCTTATCAAAAAGGCAACTATTTTTCACAGAGCATCCAACTCCTTGAAGTCTACCTTCAGCAGGAGGACAAAAGTCACCAGACCAAAGGTTTAATTGCTTACGGGAAGGCTCTGTTGGCAGTCGGTAAAGCTGAGCAGGCGATTGCTGCGTTTGAACAATGCATCTATGAGTATCAAAAAGATCCACTGCGATATTCCGCTCGTTACTATGGTGCTCTGGCCTACGCAGAACTGGGTGATAATGAAAAATCGCGTCGATTGTTGCGAGAAAACATCGATAGTGAGGGCCGGCTCTCCGACGACCAGACTCCTGATTTGAAACCGGAGAGCGGCGAGTGGCAGGATTCATTATTTGCTCTTGGATCCCTGTTGTATGAACTGGGATATCGAAACTACCTTGAGGCTGAGCAAGCAGAACCTATGGAAAAACTCGAGTTGCTTGTGAAGAATCAGCCTATTCTTGAATCAGCAATTCGCCGATTGGAAGTCGCTGATCAGCGGTGGTGGGATGAGCATACTGACCCCCGTTCAAAGCAGAACGCATACTATGCCGCACGGGCCCATGTGATGGCTTCCAAACTCCCACGGATGCAATCCTCGTTGCCTGATACGTTGGATGCTGCTCAACGTGTTTCGATCAGAAAAGCTGAGACACACTTACAACGGGCACTCGTTGGATTTCGGCGTTTGAGTGGGTATCTTGCTGATCTGGATGAAGAACACGATTTGTCCAAGGCTGATAAGGCACTGCAGCGAAATTGCATGATGTTTGAGGCTGACGTGTTGAAGAGGATGGCAAAGTACACGGAGGCCGCCGAGGTCTACCGCACGATTGAATCGTTGTATAGCGGGAGACAGCTGCCATTGAGGCGATTGTTGGGCGAGCCAGTTGCGCGAAAAAGTCAGGAGATGACCGTGAATGTGAAATCCTTTTTCGTAAGGCCAGCGAGATGCTGAAACTGATTCCCGCAGAATCAGATCCTGAATTTGCAGAGACTACTCGCTATGATCGTGAGGGATGGCAACAGCTGTTGGATTGGATGATCCAGGATTTTGATAAGCAAAAAGCATGATCAAGGAAAGTGATCAATCATGAATGGAAATGAAGTGGCTGCCTTGATACAGCAAAGGTGGGAAATACTCGATCAACTCGTGAGTATTAGCCGACTCCAAATGAAAGCTATTGAACAGGGACAGATGAGTGAGTTGATGCGTCTGTTGTCTGAAAAACAGAAACCCTTGAATCAGCTCATTGAATTGGGTGATCAACTTGGGTTCGCCAAGGAAGATGATTCAAAGCAGCGGCATTGGGACAGTGACGAGATCCGAGAGCTGTGTCGAAAACAGCAAGAAGATTGTGAAAAAATGAATCTCGAGCTGTTGGCCATTGAAGCAGAATGTGAGAGCAAGTTGAGCCAAAATCGTGATGAGTTGCGTCAGCGATTGGAACGTGTTGATTCCGGATGGCAGGCAGTCTCCGGATACGCTGATCACGAAGCGCACGCGACGAGTGGTGGTTCCCTTGATCTGTCGAGTGACTGATCTGGAGTTACCAAACCAGCGTCAGGTCGTCAGAACGTTTTCTGTGAACTGGGCTATTCGCATCCGCCCGAGTGTTGCTGTGTGCCAGGAGCTTTCTGGGTAGCAGGAGGCGTTTCGTGGAACTGGCATTGGGGCAAATCTCAGACGCGCCCGGGTAGTCACGGGACCATCACAGGGCAGGTTCAACGGCCAAATTGACTTGGTGAGCGTTCCCGGAAATTGGGAGAGAACTGTCGTTGCGAATGCTAGCAGAGAGGATTCTTTCGAATCCGCCTTGCATCTCATGACGAATCGCTGTTATGCACTTTAACGACGTATTTTACTTTGACCGCTGCACCGAACAAATCGGGAGCGTACCATGCCAAATCATTGGATCGACCCAAGTCAGTGTCAATCTTTAGCTGTTCTTGTAGAATCGGTGACAGCGCCGCTTTTAATTGAACACGAGGCCCCGATCTGCCTCGAGCTGGATATTGACACTTCGTTTGAAGTGCCTGCTGACGCAGCGCGAACGGTTGATCTTGTCCAGTCGTTGGTCAACCAGTCACTTTCAGAAATGCACAATGGCGGTGATTTAACAATCACGGCTTGTCAAACTGATCAGGGGCTCGAACTGGAAATCGCTGATACGGGTTGCGATATCAAAGACCGTTTGCAGCGCACACCGATTGCGGCCGCTGCGCTTGGCGTGCAATTGGTTTGGCAGAACTGTCCCCAAGGCGGAGCTGCAGTCACGATGACTTTTCGTCGCCAAAGCGGTTCTGGTCGCATGGCAGCATGAACAAGGGATAACTGGGTAGACCCATTTAATGTTTGGCATTTTCAACACAACAACGATTCCGGCGCTGGAACAAACGCTTAGTTTTTCCCAAAAGCGTCACGAACTCCTTGTTGGAAATTTGGCTAACTTGGACACCCCGGGTTATCGTGCAAAAGACCTTGATGTTGGAGATTTTCAAAATGCGTTGGCAGATTCGATAGACACCCACCAAAAGGCGATCGATTCGGGGCAGCCATTAACGAGAGATGATATTCGGTCGGGACCACGAGATGCGATGGAACAAGTGGTTTTCCATGATCAGAGTGATGTGTCTCTGGAACAGCAGGTTTCAGAAGTCGCAAAAAACGAACACATGCACGCTATGGCAATCACAACGATGCGAAGTCAGTTTGCTTTATTGCGTTCTGCAATTACCGAGGGTGCGTAGGGAATTAAATGCTGATCGGCTATGCCAGGACGCCTGACATGCCATGAAGGAACGGAGAAGAAATTTTATGTTGCGAGCACTTGATATCAGCACGTCTGCGTTGGTCGCAGAACGAACTCGATTGAACGCAGTGGCTGGGAACATTACCAATATTTCCACGCTCAAAAATGAAAAAGGTGAGGCCGAGCCTTATCGAGCGCGAGAGGTTGTGTTTCAAACAGACGATGAAATTTCCACGCAAGGTGCTTCTGGTGTGAAGGTGGAAGAGATCCGGTCGAGTGACGCAGAGCCGCTGTACCGCTACCAGCCGCAACATCCGCTGGCGATCAAGGATGGGAAATGGGAGGGGTACGTTGCTTACCCCAATATTGCTTTGACGACACAGATGGTGGATGCCCTCGAGGCGACACGACCGTATGAGGCAAACGTCGGTGTCATGGAAATTACAAAGAATCTGAGTCGCGAAACGCTCACCATTTTGGCCTAGCTGCAGAGTCCTCGGGTATGAGAGTGCCCTGCACTGCTCCGCCCTACCCTGCCCAACGACTTGAACCCACTTTTTAACACTTCGCAGTACGAATTTGGCACCGTTGAAATCGACTTGAATCATGCGACCCATCAACGGAATCCAACCGCCACAACGTCCCGAATCACTGATGGGTGGCGCAGCTTCAAAGACTGCTAAAGTTGATTTTCAGTCGGGAATTGATGAATTCGCCAAAGTGCTTACTAACGAAGTCAAAGATGTCAATTCGATGCAGATCGATGCCAATGATATGGTTCATTCATTGTTGACTGGTGGTGATGTGAACGAGGCTGAAGTTCTGACCGCAGTGCAGAAAGCGGATCTTGCGTTTCGCATGCTGTTGCAGGTACGTAACAAGCTGGTTGAAGCCTATCGAGAAGTTCAGCAAATTCAGATCTGAGATGATCAGATTAACGATTTTTCATTGTCTTGAGCATTTTAAAACCTGATCATTCAATTCACTTTCATTGTGGCAGCATCTGAGTATTCATGAATTTATTGAGACAATCAACGGATCAGGCCCGGCAGGTGTTTTTGTCGATGCCAATGCAATCGCGGATCATCGCGATGATGTTGGTCACCGTGATCGCGATCGGATTGGCGTTTCTTGTTCGAGGCTCGGATACCAAGTCGACTGAGTATCTGTTTGGCGGTCGCTCCATGGGCGAGCAGGAAATGGACTCCATCGAAGTTGCCTTAAGTGCAGCGGGTTTGAACGACTGGGAGCGTGAGGGGCGACGCATCAAGGTACCCAAGGATTCCAAGTCAACTTATTTAGCTGCGTTGGGGGATGCTTCCAGTTTGCCGATCGCTATGAGAACTGAGGTTGATCAGGCCATAAAAAATAGCAGCCCATTTGATTCATCTGATCTCCGACATTCGCGTGAAATGCATGCCAAGGAGAAGGATCTTGGGAGTAAGATTTCAGCTTTCCCGGATGTTCGATGGGCTAGCGTAGAATATGATCGAGGGGAACGCGTTGGGTTATCACGCGTGGTTGCGCAATCCGCAAGTGTGATGGTCCAGCCCGAAGGGACTCGTTCTTTGCCACGGCAACGTATTGTTGCGATTCAGGAATTGATCCGTGGTTCCTACGCTGGGATGGCAACTGATGATGTCGTGGTCATTGATACCAACAGCACAACAGGTAGTTTGGGCGCTGAGGAAGAAGATCCACTGCTCACGAAGCAGCGTGAGGCTGAAACGCACATTGAATACAAATTACGCAAGCTGTTGGTCGAATATCCAGCACAGATTGCTGTGTTCGCTGAGATCGATCCAACAATGGACTCTGAGCTGGCTTCGTTGAAGTTCGATCCTGAACCGACCAATCTCCGGAATAGTTCCAAGAAAATTGAAACGACGAGGAATCAACAGATTCCAAGTGGCGTCCCTGGGGCAGATCCCAATGCCATTGGTAATCGGGCACAAAGCATCGGCAAGGATTTGGAGGTTCTGAATACAACACAGGATGAAAGAGATACCATTGGTGTGGCGGGGCAGCAGTTCGAGAGTTCCAAACTTGCAGATTTGCAGGTCAAGACGGTTCGAGTTTCGATCATGCTGCCAACCAGCTACTACAAAACCTTGAATATTCAGAATGAAATGCTCCGAGATTCAACGCAAAATCCGGAAGACATTGTTTTGGATGATGCGAAATTGGAGGGATTGCGAGTCAAGACAGAGAAAAAGATTTCGGAAATTGTCAGCCCTCTGCTACCTCAGGTTACAGCAGGGGCTGATCCTGTGACGCTTGTCACCGTGCGAGACGCTCCGCAGTTACCTGTTGCGAAACAGGCCGAGCAGTTAGCAACAAGTCAGGCATTGAGTTGGTTGGCCGAATCGTGGCAGACACTGGCTCTCGTTTTGCTCGGGTTGGTTGCGCTTCTTGTGGCCCGTTCTGCGGCTAAATCAGCAGGCAATGCTACACCTGCTGCGTTCCAAGAGGGATTTGGCCTCGAAATGCCAGGACCGGTCCCAGTTGTACAGGATGCCGAGGAAGAGTCAGAACGTATGACCATCACCGGCGGATCTTTGAAAGACGAATTATTGCATCTGGTGGAAGACAACCCAGAGGTTGCTGCAAATGTGATTCGTGGGTGGGTCGGAGACGCCGCCTGATTCGCTCCATCGCGAGTCCCGGATTCGTGTCCATGGACATCGACACTGAATCTCGAAGATTCGAGACTAAATTCAACGCTAAATACCGCCTGAGAGCCGGGGACGACGTGAAATGAACTGATTCCCTCTTCCAATGCAGACGCAAGTTTGACTACAAGGGAATTTCCAAGGCCAACAGCGAAGGATTGCTGGGTACTCGGAAATGGTTCAGATTTTGCATGGCACGAGGGAGCGGCCCCCAATGGCAAACGGATGGGACTCAGGATTAGAGCGTGAGGCGATGCTGCGTCGTGTCGCGATCGTGCTGAGTAGTTTGCCAGCGCCCGTCGCCGCCAATCTGTTAGGCGAGATAGACGCAGATACGAAAGTAGCTGTACGACGCACGATGATGTCATTGGCAGATGTCGATCCGCTCGAGCAAAAACGTGCACTGCATGCCTTCAGGGTTTCCGTGCAGAAACCCGAGGCCTCACCGGACCAATTTCAGGCATCCAGTGATCGTGAGGCAATTCCAAAACAGGTACAGAAGGCACAGTCGCAAGGCAGTGCTGCTTCCAGTGTCGTACGATCGAATTCCGGAAACGTTCAGGCACGCGCTGCAGGAGACGTGCCAGCTGATTTGAGTGAGAGTCGACATCCCTTGGCTTTTCTGGAACAGGTCGATGAAAAGGTACTCGTGAACCTGTTGAAAACAGAAAGGCCGCAAATTGTAGCGACGGTCTTGGCATCCATTCACCCAGAGCACGCGGCACGTATTCTTGCTTTGCATGGTAGCGGTTTGGAGGATATGCTCGGTCGCATTGGGAAGATCGAAACCATTCCTCCTGCGTCGCTTGCAGAGCTGGCTGATCATTTTCGAAAATCACTTGGTAAGCAGGGCGTTGGTGAGAGCGATACATTGGGACGTCGAGCTCTGGATGCAATCCTTGCTGCCATGCCTCGCGACCAAGAGCAGCGACCTGAATATCAACGGACTGAACATGAGTTTGCCGGATCTCAGGGAGCGGTTGCTGGTCAAACTCATGCACCTACCGCAGAAACCAACGCAGCGTACAGTCGACAACAGTCTGGATTTCCATCTGCCATCACTGCCGAAGAGAACTTGAGTTCCAAGCTGCGCATTGCGGAGGGAACTCTGCCTCCCGAAACTGAGCTTCCGTCCAGATCGCGGGCCGCGGCGACGGCTCACCATGCCAACGCATCTCCTGTTTCACGACACGCTGCAACTGATGCCGCTATTTCTGTACCCTCGGAACCGGCAACCGAGGTGAAAGAACCGATGCAGTTTTCGTCTACCGACTCGATTCATGAGCATCTAAAGCAACTGTCGCCGCAGCACTTGTGCGAAACACTTGGCAAGGTTCAGGCTAGATCAGCAATGTTGGCTCTTTGTGGTCTCCCAAATCAGGTTACTTCGGCTGTACTTGCCCTGCTTCCCAAGGCTGAGTCACGCAAAGTGCGTGAAGCAATGAATTCACTGGGTGCGTTGCAATTGCGAGAGATTGATCAAGCCAAAGAAGCCGTTGCTTATGCATCGCTCGAAGTGGTCAACGTACCGATTCCTAATGTAGCCTGATTGAGGTGTGATTCATGGCCACCGTTTTAAAGTCAGGCGATCGAGATAAGCATCAAGCTGCCGCTCAAAATGCGTCTGCGATCGCTGGATTCAATCTAAGCGATCTTGCTGATGAAGGACGCACGCGTCTGGAACAGTGCCGATTGAAGGTGCAGGAAATGCTGGCGAAGGCTGAGCAACAGGTAGAAGGAATTCGTAAATCTGCTGAGGAACGTGGTTATCAGCAAGGCTTGGATCAAGCTACGATTGATGCCGAAAAAAAACTGCAGACAAAAGCTGAGCAACAAGCCAAGTCCAGCACTTTGGTCATGGAACAGATTGTGAAGCAGATTCGTGACACACACTCGAAATGGATGGAAAATTACGCCGAGGTGCTCACCCAGACTGCTTTGGCAGCCGCTGAAAAAATTGTACAGCGAAGGCTGGAGGCCGAGCCGGAGTTGCTGGTTACTTGGGCGAATGAAGCGTTGCACAGCACGCGGTCAGCGCTGAGTTTGACGCTCGTAGTGCATCCTGAGACACTCGCTCAAGCTGGTCCAGCGTTTGAAACCATCGTGATGTCCCCGAGTCTGCCTGAGAATACCCATGTTGAGACAGATGAAAACCTGGACAGGAATGAGGTGATTGTTCGGCAGGACGGGGGTGAAATTAACGCAGGGTTGACCGCTCAACTCGAGCGGCTGAAGGAGTTGTTGCAGTGACCGATCTTGCGACGAACCTGATGGACGTTGAATTACCCGTTTTGCCTGATCCCAATGTGAATCGAACATTGATTCAGCAAGCCGTTACCTATGAGGTGCGTGGGCGCGTTTCAGCGGTTGCAGGTGAATCGGTAGAAATTGAAGGGATGACAGCACCCATTGGTTCTATCTGTGAATTGAAATCACAGGATGGGGCAATTTCACGTTCACGCGTGATTGGATTTCGCGGTGTGCGGCCTATTCTTGCTCCCCTGGAGCGGCTGAATGCTCTCGCTGCAGGCGATACGGTTCGCCTCGTAGACACCACTTTGAAGTTGCGGGTGGGACCCTCGTTGTGTGGACGTGTGATCGATGCGTTTGGGCAGCCTGTCGATGGCAAGCCTTTGCCGAAAGATCTAATGACGGTCGATGCAGAGAGGGAGCCGCCTGAATCTTTGGAACGCCCTTCGATTGATCAGCCACTGCAAACAGGAATCCGGGCAATTGACACGATGTTGACCTGCGGGGAGGGCCAACGATTGGGAATATTCGCTGGTTCCGGTGTTGGAAAAAGTACCCTTCTTGGAATGCTCGCACGAGGTTCCAACGCAGATCGGATCGTGATCGGGATGGTGGGCGAACGTGGTAGAGAGGTTCAGGAATTTCTTGATCGGGCTCTCGGTGAAGCTGGTTTCGCAAGGAGCGTCGTTGTGGTGGCAACCAGTGACCGACCGGCCGCCCAACGCGTGTCCGCGGCCTGGACAGCCACTGCGATCGCTGAAGCATTTCGGGATCAGGGCGAAAATGTGCTGTTGCTACTTGATTCCGTGACGCGATTTGCAATGGCACAAAGAGAACTGGGGCTCGCGGCAGGCGAACCACCCACAACCAGAGGTTATCCGCCAAGTGTGTTCAATCTGTTGCCAAGGTTGGTGGAGCGTGCTGGTCGAACCGAGCGAGGTTCCATCACCGCTTTCTATACGGTCTTGGTTGAGGGAGATGATCACAATGAACCGATTGCGGACACGCTTCGAGGTTTGCTCGATGGTCACCTTGTGCTTAGTCGAGATTTGGCTGCACGGGCTCACTGGCCTCCCATCGATGTTCTCAACAGCCTGAGTCGTCTTCAGCCACATCTTGTTTCGCGTGAGGCCTTGCAGGCTGCTGCGATTGCCCGTCAACACTTGAGTGAATACCAACGACATGCCGACCTGATCTCCATTGGTGCCTATCGCCAAGGTAGTGATCCTCGAGTCGATGCCGCGATTGCAATGCGAGAGCCGCTCAATATGTTTTTGCAGCAGGAAGCGAATCAGATCACGATGTTGGAGGATTCCAACAGGATCCTGTCGCAACTTGTCAGCGCACAACCAGTAAATCCTCAGGCAATTGTCGAGAACACAGAGCCAAACCCCCCGGCAGGTAGTAAGGTTGAAGAGAGCTCGGGGATCGCGACAAGCTGATTTTTTCATGCGTTTTGCCGATTCATGACCGCGAGGATTTATCTTGCCAGCCGAATTTCGATTTAAAGCCCTGCTTGATCTAAGACGTCAGCAACGCGATGAGGCGGGAGCGGCTTTGGGCCAAGCCAAAGAGGCGATCGCCAAAGTGAACACGCAAATTGAGGAAATCAATCGCGAACGCGACGCCCTGCGTGATACTGAGGATGTGAATCGACAAGGCGATGTTTCCGTCGATGCGCTGCTTGCACACGGACGCTATGACTTGCAACTTCAGGCAGATATCGGATCTCTGCAATCAACCGTGGCAGAATTGACTGCCGAGATGGATAGAAGAAGAACGAAATTAGTTGAGGCTGAAGCTGAGCTGAAGCGTTTTGAAAAATTGAAAGAAAACGATGACGCTGAATTTCGGGCATTAGAATCTAAACGAGAACACGCAGAAGCTGACGAAGTTTCAACCCGCCGGTACACTCCCCAGCGACAACGGTAACCGATCATGATGTCAAAAATCTTCCGAGGGCTCGCTGCCTTTTGCGTAGCTACTGTTCTGACTCAGGTGATCCTGTAGAGTTGTTTTCTGATCCGGGGAACACTCAACCGAAACTCTGCGATCCAATTGATAGCTCTGGTGAATGGAATTGATGTGTCCGGAAGGCGGCTGCAGGAGATCTATCGTCAAGGCGAGAACTACGAGCAGCCGAGCTACGCCGAAATCTTGGCCCAACGCAAAATGACCAGCCTCGATATGGACATTCGCCTCCGGAGCCAGCAACAGTTTCAAGATGAACTCAGCATCATGTTGGCGGACTTGCGGACCGACCAAGATCGCTTCAGTGACCGCTTGCTAGCATTTCGGAATGAGCTCAAAGAACTTGGTGATGAAGCGCAGGATAATGGACTTCAGGACGTACAACGGACTTTGCAATCACTCGATCCTGAGCAGGCTAAAGAGCAATTGCTGATAATGTATGACGATAAAAGAATTGATGACGTTGTCACAATCCTTCAAGCCATGTCGACAGATGCACGAAAAGACATATTGGCAGAGTTCACTACGCCGGCCGATGTGGAAATCCTCGCGGATGTTTTGCGTCGGATCAGCGAGGGCATGCCTGTTTCATCATTGATCAAAGAGACGGACGAGAAATTGTAGTCCACGGTTTATTAGCTAGCATGGCGTGACCATGCCGGTTTTTCCCCGTAGGTTTGCGAGCTCGAACGTGACTGGGGAAAACGGGATCGGCGGTGTGATTGGCGGTGCCTTGGAGTTAAGGAACACTGATATCGGAAAGACCTTGTTGAATTGGTGATGGCTAGTACCCAGTATCGAGGGAATAGCCGCGTGATCACGACCAGTCAGCAGTTGCTTGATGAATTGTTGAATCTGCGACGATAGCGAATGATCAGAAAAATGGCGGCTCAAGCTGCGGTCATGCCGCAGTTCTGTTGCGTCTCGCACAAACTGCTGTGACGTGGTGAGTCTCCTTTTTTGAATGCCTGGACGCAGGCACCCTAGATTGTGCAGCTTAAATCCGCACAATCTGACTTGATGGGATCACAGCTCGTGATTGGTCGCCCCTTTCCCTAGTGGCAGCGAATCACGTTTTTGAGTTTGTTGTGTTCCATGCTTCCCCAAGGTTATCCCCATCCAACGGTAGAATTTTCCGATGGCAAAAGCTCCCAAGAATGCGATCAGCCCCTCCCGTGCTGAAGACTATCCAGAATGGTACCAGCAGGTGATCCGAGCCTCTGATTTGGCCGAAAATAGTCCCGTCCGAGGCTGTATGGTGATCAAACCATGGGGCTACCGTTTGTGGGAAAACATGCAGCGAGCCTTGGATGACATGTTCAAGGCGACGGGCCACCAGAATGCGTACTTCCCCCTCTTCATTCCGATGAGCTTTCTTGAAAAGGAAGCTGAGCACGTGGAGGGGTTTGCCAAAGAATGTGCAGTGGTAACTCATCACCGTCTAGAGCCAGACCCCGACGGTGGATTGCGACCTGCTGGGAAGCTTGAGGAACCATTGATCGTACGCCCAACGAGCGAGACGATCATTGGAGCGACGTATGCCAAATGGGTCCAAAGCCATCGTGATCTGCCCATCCTGATCAATCAATGGGCGAATGTTGTGCGGTGGGAAATGCGTACAAGGATGTTTTTGCGAACGGCAGAATTCCTGTGGCAGGAAGGTCACACGGTACACGCCACCAGCGAGGAGGCAATCGCCGAGACCGAGCAGATGATTGATGTCTATGCAGACTTTGCCGAGAATTGGATGGCAATGCCTGTGATCATCGGTAGCAAGACGGCTGATGAGAGATTCCCAGGAGCAGTTGAGACGCTCTCGATTGAGGCAATGATGCAGGACCGCAAAGCCCTTCAAGCTGGGACAAGCCACTTTCTCGGACAGAATTTCTCCAAAGCACAAAACATTGAGTTCCAAGCCGAGAACGGAGAGCGGGAGTTCGCATGGACCACGAGTTGGGGGGTCTCAACGCGGCTCGTGGGTGCTCTGATCATGAGCCACAGTGATGACGATGGTCTTGTCGTTCCTCCTCGCCTGGCACCTGCACAAGTTGTCATCCTTCCCATTTATCGAGATGATTCGCAGCGCGCCGATGTCCTGCAGTATGTCGAAAAAGTCAAGGAAGAGCTGGCCGCTCAGCACTATGCGGGTAGTCCGATTCGAGTTGAAATTGATGATCGAGATATTCGTGGCGGTGAAAAGAAATGGCACCATGTCAAACGAGGTGTACCCATTCGTTTGGAAATCGGGCCCAAGGACATTGAAAAGGATGCTGTGTTTCTAGGGCGGAGGGATCGGCCTAAAAGTGCTCCCATGGAGCGTGGCGAATTGATTGCTGGAATCAGTTCCCTACTTGCAGAAATGCAGCAAGGGTTATTTGATGCAGCGGCAAAATTGCGAGATGATCATTCCTGTGTGATTACCAATGAGTCGGACTTTCGAAACTTCTTCACGCCGTCCAATGAACAAGATATCCACGGTGGATTTGCCCATTGCCACTTCTCATCAGAGGATGATCTTCAGCCTTTGCTGAAGGAACTGAAAGTGACGATCCGTTGTATTCCACGGGACGGAAATGATGAGCCCGGAACCTGTTTCTTTACCGGTAAACCGGCAGAGAAGGTCGCCATCTTTGCTAAGGCGTATTGAGTTGGTGGCTTTGGTCGGGGGGATCTTGCTAACATCGCGACAGACGTCGTGACCCGAAAATTGGCACACACCGCGATAAAGTAGGGTTCAGGGTATTACGGTTCAGGGTATTACGGTTCAGGGTATCACGTTGAACGCTGGTAGATGGCGGTCAGCAGGGATTCGGTATCCTTGAACTTCTTGCCGCCTGCCATCGTTTCGTCGATCAGTTTACGCGCATCTGCTTCACTGTGTCCTAACGTGATCAATGCGTCAAACGTTTCACTGATCACGGCCGATGCGGCAGTTCCTTTGCTTGCGTTTTCACTGGTGACTGCCTGCCTTTCGACCATCAGTGCGAAGCGTGGCATCTTACGACGTAATTTTGCGATCACACGCTCGCTTGTTGCTGGCCCGACACCAGGCAACGCCGACAGCCCTTTTGCGTCCTGTTCTTCGATGAGGACAGCGAGTTCTTTGACCGGACGCACCATCGCACGAAGTGCTTTCTTGACCCCGACACCGTCGACACTACAAAACAAATCAAAGAACTGACGCTCAGGCTCGGTCATGAAACCAATCAGTCGTGGAGTCAAACGACCACCTTGTGCATTTCCTTCAATGTAATCCAGAGTATGAAGACGCGTCTTCTGACCGATACTGTTTTGCAGCATGCGGCGAGTGTAGTCGGCTACCAGTACCTCATATTCGAAGGGGGCTGCTTCGATGGTGACAGCAGTTTCACTGACGCGAACCAGTGTTCCGGCGATGGTAACGATCAAGAGTGTGTGCTCCGGGGATGAGGAATTTCTGAATCGATGACAAGGAGAGTGCCTGACAGATTCTTCCAGTGCGGGACAAAAAGATGGAGGATTCCAAAGGCCGGGTCAAGCCGAGCGTTGCATGCCAGCGGGCTCCAGGCGGGAAGATGGGGCAAAACAAGTTGTGAATGGGAAATCGAAGATCAAGAAGATTTGGTCAGAGCGGACATGGATGTGCCGTCACCGAGGTGATAACCGCACAATGCAATCGCGAGCGCATCGGCCACGTCTGCTGGTTCAGGCAGGGTGGCCAGACCTAACTGGATTTTGACGGCTAACTGAATCTGGTTTTTGGGAGCGTGACCATTACCAGTCATTACTTTTTTCACACGAGTGGGTTCAAAGTGAAGCACATTGATATTGGATTGTGCCGCCGCAAGGCAGATCACGCCTCGTGCATGTCCCATCAGGATTGCGGTTCGCGGACGTTCGTAGTGCGAGAACAGTTGTTCCAATGCCAGTACATCAGGTTCATGCGCTTCAATGACCTCGCGTAGGCCACTGTGGATTTCGCGAAGTCGGGCTTCGATGCTATCCTTGGGTTTGCTGCGGATGATACCAGCTTCGATCAATTTGATTTTTCCCGGCAGTGGCATCGAACCACTTTTCGCTCCGACTTCAATCACACCATAACCAGTGGTGTTCAAGCCAGGATCTACTCCTAACAGTCGGCGTGTGGCAGAACCAGAGGTCACGAGTTGCGTTCCCAACTTGTGCCTTCTTTCTTGTCCAGCAGAGCAACCCCCAAATCCGTCAAACGATCACGGATCGCGTCGCCTGTTGCGTAGTCCTTCCGTTCTCGAGCTTCTTTGCGAAGATCGATCAAAAGGTTTACTACGCCATCGAGTAAGTCAGTGTCTGCTTCGTCTCCACCATTTCCTCCAACGGCTGGCTTCAGGAAAATACCCAACACACTGGTCAATTCACGAATCACAGAGGCTGCTTTGATCAAAGACACAACGGCAGGTGCATCTAGTTCGGCAGCTGGCCCTAATCCGTGTTGATCAATATGCCGGTTCAATGCACGAAGTGAATCGAACAATACGCTGATGGCTGCACCTGTGTTGAAGTCATCGTCCATTGAGGACAGGAACTTCTCACGCGCTGCATGCATTTCCTGCAGTAGAGCATCCTGTCCAGGTTCAAATTCGCCCGCAGTGCGACAGGTACCCAACGGCAGGTCATAGAAATACTGACCCGGGTACTGGCAGCTTTCCTGAAGCGAAGTTATCTCGTTGAAACGATCAAAGAAGCGATAGAAAGCTTCCAGGGATGTACCGGCTTCCTGCAAACCTTCTTCGTTGTAGACAATGGTAGAACGGTAATGGGTTCTCAAAAGAAAGAATCGGATTCGTTCACCCGTGTGTCTCCGAATCACCGTTGATAGTCCACCGTCTCCCTTGCTGCGACTGATTTTTCCAGCTGACGCCTCTTCTGTTGATTCTTCACGGTCGCTCTTGCCGCCCACTTTGCCTTTCTCGCCAGCTCGCATCAAGCCATTGTGCATCCAGTATTTAACCATCGGGGCATCGTGGCAGCAGCCACTTTGTGCCAGTTCGTTCTCATGGTGAGGGAACATCAGATCCAATCCCCCTCCGTGAATATCAAATGTGTTCCCCAATATTTCATGGCTCATGGCGGAGCATTCAATGTGCCACCCCGGACGTCCGGGCCCCCAAGGGCTGTCCCACGCGATCGAATCATCTTTCGCGCTCTTCCAAAGAGCAAAATCGCCGGGCGAGCGTTTCTTGGCGGCAGCTTCGCCTCCTTCACCTTGTTGTGACTCCATGCTTCGATTGGATAGCTGACCGTAGTTGCTGTCTTTGGCGACATCGAAGAAAACATCACCATCTACTGCGTAGGCATAGTCCTTGTCTTCCAACGACTTGATGAAGGAGATGATCTGAGGCATGTGATCAGTTGCTCGAGGCAGATAATCGATCTGGTTGACGCCCAGTTCACGCAGATTTGATAAGTAATCTGCTGTCATCTCGCAGGCAATCTGGCTCATGGGGAGATCGCGTTCCCGGCTCTTGGCGATCAACTTGTCATCAACGTCCGTGATGTTCACTACCCAAGTCACGTCATATCCGCTGTAGCGCAGGTAACGCTTGATCGTGTCGAAGATCACGGGACCAACCATGTGTCCTATATGTGACTCCGCATAAACCGTTGGGCCACAAAGGTAGATGCCAACCTTGGGAGGGTGCAGCGGTTCGAAAGGTTCCTTGGTTTTGCTAAGCGTGTTGTAAACGCGAATCATGGGCTTCTGGGTCGACGCGTCAGAGTCGTTGTGGCTTGCAGTCGCGGTGCTCATCTTTGTCGTCTGATAGAGAGTGGATCGCAGGTTGGAATTCTTAAGGAAGAGGTGTGAATCTGCCCTTGGCGATGCAAGCAATGCGTCGCATCGACGTCAGATCATCAGCGGCTCTACCCGTGAAGATGGGGATTATAGGGGTTGAACGTTTTCATGCAGAGGGCGATTTTCGACACCCCAGAACAACCAGCGTTTTTGATCTGCGTCCCGCCAGATTCATGGATCGTGGTCGATCATTAGCGTAGAGGCGAGAACAATGCAAGCAATTGCTTGGCTACCAGCAAATCTCAATGAATTCCCCCAAGACACAGCCGCAACCTAGGTTTGGATCACGTTTTGTAGACCAGAACCACTACTCTTGCAGCGATGGCTTCGCCATGACCAATGGGACCAGTGCCCTCCCCTGTTTTGGCTTTGATCCCAATGTGGTCGGTTGGAGTTTGCGTTATTTCGGAAATCGCTGTTTTCATGGCGTCAATGTGCACGGCCATTTTTGGCCGTTCCGCGAGGATTACACAATCCATGTTGGCAATTTCCATTCCATGGTGCCTCAACCGTCTGATCGCCTCATGCAAAAAGTCGGCACTATTGCGATCGTGGTTTTCCTCAGCATGGTCTGGGAACAGTCGTCCAATATCTTGCTCCGCGATCGAACCGAGTATGGCATCGGTAACCGCGTGCAGCAGAACATCAGCATCACTGTGACCGATGCAATGCACCTGGCAATCAATGTCGATGCCTCCGATGCGGAGTGGACCTCCGTTGCCAAGTCGGTGGGTGTCGTATCCAAGCCCCACCCGGATCGGTGGAATCGGTGCTGTCATGTGATTTTCTCCGTCCAATAAAATCTGAATCTGATCCGAGTGGTGAGTGCCGAGCCGTTCTCACCTTCCACCCTTCATGGTCGGTAAGTGCTAACGAGGCCGTTTCGTCTGCAAGGGACCGCTTCGTCGCGACTCGACGTGTGTTGTTATCGCTTTCCGGGTTCTTGTGAACTAGGGGCAGTCATTCCTGTCTTCAAAGGTCAGCATTCGCGGTTTGCCCTGCGGAGGGGGCGCTCACACGTGCATTGCGTAATTTTAGTCCCGGCTTTGAACCTGCTGTCTTGTACCTACAATAACGTACTTTCACACATCTGCGAGCCACATCGTCCATGCCAATGATCGAAGTACGACAGTTGGCCAAGTCCTATCGCGTCTACAATAAACGTGAGGGGTTGGCAGATAGCGTTAGGGGCCTGTTTCGTCGTGAATACAGGGAAGTTAAAGCGGTACAAGGGATCGACTTGAACGTGGAGCAAGGGGAATTTGTCGCATTTCTCGGCCCAAACGGTGCTGGGAAAACGACCACCCTGAAATTGCTCAGCGGGGTAATCAATCCGACGAGTGGATCAGCAAGCGTGATGGGATTCACGCCTTGGCAAAGAAAAAATGAGTATCGCCGTCGGTTCGCCTTGGTGATGGGTCAGAAAAACCAGTTGTGGTGGGATTTGCCTGCTCAGGAGTCATACCGGCTTCATCAGCAGATTTACGGTGTACCAGTCGAAGAGTTTGATGGCACGCTAGCTGAACTGACGGATCTGCTGGATGTGGGAGGACTTTTGAGTCGACCTGTCCGCGAGCTTTCGCTTGGAGAACGCATGAAAATGGAGCTGATTGCAGCTCTGCTTCATCGACCCGAAGTCCTTTTCCTTGATGAACCAACCATTGGGCTGGATGTTATCGCGCAGCATAATATTCAGCAGTTCCTCAAGTACTATCAGGAAAAACGCAAAATCACCATTTTGTTAACCAGCCACTACATGAAGGATATCGCTGCACTCTGCAAACGTGTTGTCATCATCGCTGGTGGGCGGATTGAGTACGACGGTTCCTTGTCGGGAGTCATTGACAACTTTTCCGGGCACAAAGTCATGACATTGCAATTTGCAGATGGGCATCAGCCGGACCTTTCACAATTGGGTGAGGTCCTCGATGAAACGTGGCCCAAGGTTCGTCTGCGTGTTGATCGGCGTGACGTACCTCGGGTGCTCTCTGAAGTGCTTCGTGACAATCCGATTGAAGACGTAGCAGTCGAAGATGTTCCACTTGAAGAGGTCATCGCTGAACTCTTTCGCGAGTCATCGCAAAAAGCTGATTCGGATGAACAGTAGATTTGGTTCGGTGTGCCAGTGGACCATTCCATCGTTGTTGCTGCGCGAATCAGCAGTGGTGGCTCAGGTGGGGGGGTGCTGTGCATGCTTGGCTCAAATGCAAGCCAAACGCTGTGCTTTGCCGCAAACGAATGATTCTTTCAGCTGATAATCCACCATCAGTGTTGGCGGAACGGCTAGACTGCATGGCTGCTCATGCGATGCCAGACTGCGCATTGAGTTGTGCTGCACGACCGCGGAGGGTAGCCGTGTTGCAGAGAACTGTGGACGTCAATCTAAAGCAAGCCTCATCAAGCAGGTGTGCATTCACCCTGGTTGAATTGTTGGTTGTGCTAGCCATTATCGCAATCATGGTGGGTTTGTTATTGCCTGCCGTGCAAGCGGATCGCGAGGCAGCACGGCGTGTTCAATGCCAGAATAATCTTCACCAGATTGGCCTCGCATTGCATAACTACCATGGTGCTTTTCGGCGTTTTCCACCGCAACGAACCCGTAATGGATTTCATGGTTGGGCAATTTTCACATTGCCGCATATCGAAAATCAGAATGTTCGTGACGTCTATCGAATGAGTTATCGTTGGAACGCCCCGCAGAATGTTGATGCTGTTTATGCCATGGTGCCTACTTTTCAGTGCCCTTCTTCGCGGTTGTCTGGAACCGGTCGGACGCACGTTGCTGATGGACGGTGGGCTGCATCCAACGATTACGCTCCGATTGGTGCAGTATCAGTTCGGTTAGCGACGGTGGGGCTAATCAGGTCGCGGTCCTCTTATATTGGTTTGATGAGAGGATGGCAGCGGGTAGGCTTTCGAGACGCGTTTGATGGGCTGTCCCAGACAATCTTGTTTGCGGAGGACACGACGCGACCTGACTATTGCGTGTCGGGGAAACGCCTGGGACCACCCAATAGTCCTTCGAGCGGCGGTAATTTTGGTGTCAGCAATGGGGTCGTCAAGGGAGCTGCGTGGGCGGATTCCCGCAACGCCATCCCGATGCACGGATTTACCCAGGACGGCAAGTCTTCACCGGAACCCTGCCCTATCAATTGCACCAACAACAACGAAATGTATTCGCTTCATTCTGGTGGGGTGCACTGTGTGCTGGCAGACGGGGCTGTTCGCTTTCTGTTGCAGACGATTGATATTGATACGATGGCCTCATTGATTACGGCCAAGGGGCATGAATTGATTCCGGTGGAAGATTTTGCGAGGTGATCCGGTAGTTGGCCGTCTGGACCAAATGGCCTTCTTGGGTTCTGCTGAGGAGGTTTTCTGTCCTCTCCCCGCCTGACGTTCAGCAGCATGCCACTCGTTTCCATCGAAGATCTTTCCATTGGGTTTCGCGGTCCTTCACTTCTGGATGGTGTCTCTGCGACGATTGAAGCAGGTCAACGAATTGGCCTGCTGGGCCGTAATGGAGCTGGAAAAACAACTCTGATGAGATTGCTGGATGGCAAAATGCAGCCGGATTCCGGTGGCATCCATGTGAGCCCCGGAGCGAAAATTGCCCGCCTGACTCAGGATGTGCCCCGCGATCTTGAGGGCACGGTGCACGAAATTGTGACAGCAGCTCAGGCAAATCTGGATGATCCAGAGTTGCAGTGGCAAATCCAACATGCCGTCGACTCTACCCTGTCGCGTATGCAGTTGGATCCCGAAATTGAATTTCAAACGCTTTCCAGCGGCATGAAGCGTCGGGTCCTGTTGGCGAGGGCAATTGCTTCTGAACCAGATATCTTGCTCCTGGACGAACCCACCAACCATCTCGACATTTCCTCCATTCTCTGGTTGGAAACCTTTTTGTCTCGTTGGAGGAACACTCTGATCTTTGTGACGCACGATCGATCGTTTCTGCAAAATTTGGCCACGCGAATTTGGGAGATTGATCGGGGACGACTTTTTGATTGGTCCTGTGACTACTCCACCTTTCTAAAAAGGAAAGAGGCAGCCATTGCAGCAGAGGAAAAGCAAAATGCGCTCTTCGACAAGCGGTTAGCCGAAGAAGAAGTCTGGATTCGCCAAGGGATCAAAGCGCGGCGTACACGGAATGAAGGACGTGTGCGGGCCTTGAAGGCGATGCGGGTAGAAAGATCCAATCGCAGGCAAGGTGAGGGCAAGGCGAAGATGAGATTGCAGGAGGCAGAACGGACCGGTGCGCTTGTTACTGATGTCAAGGAAATCTCATTTGGGTACGGAGAACATAAGATCCTGGAAAATTTCACCACAATGTTAATGCGTGGCGACAAAGTGGGGATCATTGGGCCAAATGGCGCGGGCAAGACAACGTTGCTGAAGTTACTGCTAGGGCAACTCGAACCACACGAAGGGCGAGTGCGGATGGGTACTAACCTGCAGATTGCCTATTTCGATCAGTTGCGTGATACGCTTGATCCCGAAAAGACCGTTGTCGAGAACGTTGGTGATGGAAGCGACAAAATACAGATTGGTGATAAGACTAAACACATCATGGGTTATCTTCAGGACTTTCTCTTTACTCCTGAAAGAGCACGCACTGAGGTGAGATTCCTTTCAGGTGGAGAGAGAAACAGAGCTTTGCTGGCACGACTGATGACGAAGCCCGCAAATGTCATTGTTCTCGACGAGCCTACCAATGATTTGGATAGTGAAACGCTGGAACTGCTTGAGGAGCAGTTGACTGATTTTAACGGTACTTTGCTGATGGTTAGCCACGATCGTACATTTCTCAACAACGTGGTAACGAGCACGATTGTCTTCGAGGAAGGTGGGGTTCATGAATATGCCGGAGGCTATGACGAGTGGAGAGCTGCTGTTGCCAGAAAAGTTGCGGATAAACAAGAGGCAACGAAGTCTGAAATCGACAAAACCAAAAATGAGAAAGTCAAGACAGCGCCGACAGAAATTAAAAAACTCTCTTACAAACAGAAACGCGAACTAGAGCAGTTGCCAAAAAAAATCGAGGAAATGGAACTTGCGATTGCGGCACTTCATGAAGCCATGGCCGCCACGGATTATTATCAAAAACCGGCTGATGCGATCGCAGCAGAGGCAGCCCAATTGAAGCACTTGGAAAGTGAGCTGTCGGAGGCGTATTCACGGTGGGAAAAACTCGATTCCTGATCGGGAAGAGGCGAGTACTTCTGCTCGCTTCCGACCCGCGGGATTCAATCCACCATGCGAAAGTGAGGGGAATTGTCTGCCGAGATGCGGCATTCGTCCAAAATAAAGGCTCTTTTCTACAAGACGCCATGACCGAATGAGACCATCATGCTGAGCATGAACCCCGAAAACGGGCAGAATGGATCGGTCAGGATTGGAGTCCAATGAGTCTCAAGGCAAAAACCGGCTGATGGGTAAATCTCTGTTAAACTAGGGATTGGGAATTCGGTTCCCCCCACCGTACGCTTTCTGTGTTGGCGATGCACCGCTGCTACATTCGGACTGCTGGAGTGATGAGTCTCCAGAGCTTGAATGTACCATTTCGAATGCTCAACGCATTCGTTAGCCACTCACCACCAATCTTTTTCACTCCTCTGTTTTGATGCAACGCAGATCCATGAAACTGTTTTTTCAGGGTGGTTACACCAGCACACGATTGGTTCCCTTCTTGATTGTATTGCTGACGATCATAGGAGTGGGCAGAGTCGTGGCTAACGAGGTAGATTTCAACACCCAGATTCGACCTTTGATTTCGAACAATTGTTTGACATGTCATGGACCAGATGAAGACGAACGGGCAGCCGGCTTGCGGCTTGATACCGAGGCTGGTTCGAGATTGGATTTGGGGGGATACGCTGCGATTGCCCCGGGGAATCCTGCTACGAGTGAACTGCTTCATCGGCTGACGACTGACGATGAAGAATTGAAGATGCCGCCTGAAGGAAAAGGCAGGCGTTTGGAACCGCATGAGGTTGAACTCGTTCGTCGCTGGATTGCTGAGGGTGGAAGCTACGACAGACACTGGGCGTATACGAAGCCCGTTCGCTCTTCTATGCCCGCCGTGCAGTTGAAGCAGTGGCCGCGTAACCCGGTCGACTACTTTGTTCTCGCTGAACTGGAATCACGTGGGCTCACACCATCGCCTGAAGCTGACCGATTGACCCTGGCAAGGCGTGTCTCGCTGGATCTGATTGGACTGCCACCTACGTGGGAAGAAGCAAAGGCATTTGTACAAGATGATTCGGATGACGCGTACGAACAATATGTTCAACGTCTATTGCAAAAGCCAGCTTTCGGTGAACGCTGGGCAAGAGTCTGGCTTGACCTTGCTCGCTACGCTGATTCCGCGGGCTACGCCGATGATCCGCCGCGAACCATTTGGGCTTTCCGTGACTATGTGATTAAGTCACTCAATGAAAATAAGTCTTTTGATCAATTTACTATTGAACAAATTGCAGGCGATCTGCTGCAAAATCCAACGCAGGAACAGTTGATCGCAACAGCTTTCCATCGCAACACTTTGACAAACAACGAAGGTGGAACCAATGATGAAGAGTTTCGTAATGTAGCAGTCGTTGATCGCGTGAATACGACGATGGCGGTGTGGATGGGAACCACGATCGCGTGCGCCCAGTGTCACACTCATAAGTATGATCCCATCACTCAGAAAGAGTACTTCAAACTCTTCGCGTTTTTTAACAGCACTCAGGACGCAGATCGTCGAAATGAAAGTCCGATCATCAACGTTTGGACGGATGAGCAGAATGCCAAAAAACAGTCGCTGTCAGAAAAAGCAGCCACGTTGCAGCAAACCATCGACACTGACACACCTGAACTGCAAGCTGCAGAAAGTGAATGGTTGTCTGGCTTGAAAACGGATGCGACGTGGACGAATCTGAAGCCGTCAGCGATGTCAGCAAATGGCCGTAAGTTGGACGTGAAAGATGGATGGATTGTGGCTGAGGGAGAAAAGCCGGATACGGATCAATACCAGTTGACTTTTCCAGTGGAGAATGTCGATCTAGTTGGTCTGCGTTTGGAGTTGCCAGCAACGCAGACGGACAACTTTGTTGTCTCTAATGTGAAGGCGATGTTGCAGAAAAAATCCAAAGTTGCGATCGATGCACAGTATATTCGAGTTGACCTGCCGGGCTCAGGGAAAATGATTCACCTCGCCGAGATACAGGCGTTTGTCGAGGGAAAGAATGTGGCGTTGGCAGGCACCGTCACAGCGAGTTCTGAGGACTTTGGTGGGAAGAATGAATATGCAAATGATGGGAAGACTGACGGGATTTTTAATAACCGTTCAGTGAGCCATACGAAAATCGAACAGAATCCGTGGATTGAACTTGATTTGGGAGAGGTGAAACCGATCGAGCGTGTTGCGATTTGGAATCGCACGGATGGGACTCCAGCAATTCAACAACGATTGAAGGGATATCGGGTTTCTCTTTTGAATGGTAACCGAGATGTTGTCTGGGAAGAGGTTCCCACGAATGTCCCATCACCAAGTTCGGAATTCAACACAGGGGGGCCATCGATAATTCCTTTGGCTGTTGCCTTTGCCGATCATGAACAGAACGGGTTTCCTGCAGCAGCAGCTCTGCAGGAAAACAAGAATGGGTGGGCGATTTCGCCACAACAGGGACGTCCCCACACGCTCACTATCTTGCCCAGTCGGGCACTGCCGCTGGAAGATGTTGATCTGATCGTGACAATTGAGCAGGCATCCGAGCATCCGAAGCATCTGTTGGATCAGTTTCGTGTCTCGATGACTTCAGATAAGGGACTCTCGGAAATTGCCGCAGTTCCATTGGAAATCCTGAATCTAGTCAGGCGGTGGCAGGATAAGCAGAAACTTAGTGATGACGAGTTGAAGAGGTTGTCTGGTTACCACCGCAGTATCACACCGCTACTGAAGACTCAAAGAGATGCATTGAGCAAAGCCAAAGCAAGTCTGGGAGCCATCAAACCTGCGACCACAGTTCCAGTGATGGGGCAGTTGGCAGATTCAGCGAGACGTGAAACACGTGTGCAGATTCGTGGCAATTACCAAAACACCGGGGCAGTTGTCGAAGAAGGAACGCCTGAGGTCTTTCATGGGCTGCCCGAGGGAGGCAAGCCGGACCGCTTGGCGTTAGCCAAGTGGTTGGTCGATGGTGAGAATCCCCTTACCGCACGTGTAATTGCGAATCGCCATTGGGAAGAGATTTTTGGCGTGGGAATCGTTCAGACGAGTGAGGAGTTTGGGTCCCAGGGTGATTTGCCATCTCACCCAAAGTTACTTGATTGGCTGGCGGTTGAGTTACAGGAAGCAGGATGGGATTTGAAGCATCTCCTGACCGTTTTGGTGACATCAGCAACCTACCGTCAGAGTTCCTTTTCCAGCGAGGAATTGCGTCTTGCTGATCCGGGGAATCGGTTTTATGCGAGAGGGCCAAGATTTCGAATTTCTGCGGAAATGGTGCGGGATCAGGCGTTGTTTGTCAGTGACCTGTTGAGCGACCGCATGTATGGACCACCAGTCAAACCTCCGCAACCGTCTTTGGGGCTCAAGGCAGCTTTCGGGTCAGCGACCGACTGGCAAGCGAGCAGCGGAGAGAATCGTTATCGGCGTGGGATCTACACTTCCTGGCGTCGTTCAAGTCCGTATCCTTCAATGGCTCAATTTGACGCGCCAAACCGTGAAGTGTGTACCGTGCGACGTATTCGCACCAATACACCACTGCAAGCTTTAGTGACTTTGAACGATCCTGTTTACGTTGAAGCTGCTCAGTCGCTGGCTAGATTAATGATCGCACGGGGTGCGGATCCCGCCGAACGAATACAGTACGCCTTTAGGCATTGCCTGCTTCGTGAACCTTCCGAAGCGGAAGTGAAACGAATTACCGAATTGTCCCGCGTTGTGGCTGAAAAATTCAAAGGGCAACCACAGCAGGCAGAGCAGATGGCAACAGTGCCTCTCGGACCATTACCGGAAGGCGGAAATGTGATGGAGTTCGCGACTTGGACAGTTGTGGGAAACGTGATTTTGAATCTCGATGAGATGTTTATGAAACGTTAATGCTGCCTTTGGTCTTTTTTCTCAATCTCAACAACCCTACTTCTAAACAGCCATGACACGATTCCTCGAGCATCTCCAGCAACAGACTCGTCGACACTTTTTTCAACAGTCCGCAGCAGGTCTGGGGGGGATTGCCTTAAACAGCCTGTTGGCTGGGGAAGGGAATGGTGCTGAAAGAACTGCTGCGAACCCGTTGGCGCCGCAGCAGTCGCATTTTCCCGCAAAAGCGAAACGTGTGATTTATCTTCACATGACGGGATCGCCACCAAATCTCGATCTGTTCGATCGCAAGCCCGAGTTGGTGAAGCGAAACGCTGAGGACTGTCCTGATCAGTTTCTCGCAGGCCGTAAATTTGCATTCACCTCCGGAGTCCCCAAGCTAATGGGGTCACCAAGAAAATGGGCGCAAGTGGGCGAATCAGGGATGTGGATGTCGGATGCCATTCCGAATTTTCACGAGATCGCAGATGAAATGTGTGTGGTGCACTCGATGCACACAGATCAATTCAATCACGCACCCGCCGAGTTGCTTGTCTATACCGGTTCGCCGAGATCGGGAAGACCCTCCATTGGGTCTTGGGTCACTTATGGTCTGGGAAGTGAGAATGAGAACTTGCCAGGCTTTGTGGTTCTGATTTCAAGTGGGGTGCAACCCAATGGTGGAAAAAATTCGTTCGGCAGTGGCTTTTTGCCTTCGGTGTATCAAGGGGTCCAGTGCAGATCCAAAGGGGATCCCGTTCTTTACGCTTCAAACCCGCAAGGCATGGATCGCAGCATGCGACGCTTGAGTCTTGATGCGCTCAAAGACCTCAACGAAATTCAGGCCAACGAACTGGGGCACCCCGAAACGTTGACACGAATTTCACAGTATGAATTAGCCTTTCGCATGCAAACTGCTGTTCCGGAGGTGATGGATATTTCACAAGAGTCCCAGAAGACACTTGATCAATATGGGGCGAAAGTCGGTGGTGCCAGCCTCGCCAATAACTGCTTGCTGGCGAGGCGATTGGTCGAGTCAGGGGTTCGGTTTGTCCAGTTGTTCGACTGGGGTTGGGATTTTCATGGAACCGGAAAGCAGGAGGGTCTGACCGAGGGTTTGACCAATAAATGCGCCACGATGGACAAGCCGATTGCTGCCTTGATCAAGGACCTGCAGCAACGTGACATGCTGAAGGACACGCTTGTTGTTTGGGGAGGAGAATTTGGTCGGACCCCATTCCGGGAAGGACGCACGGCAAAGAGTGCTGTGCTGGGGCGTGATCACTATCCTGACGTGTTTTCGATGTGGATGGCGGGGGGCGGCGTGAAGGGAGGATTCGATTATGGAAGCTCAGATGAATTGGGATTCAGCGTTGCGGAAAATCCTGTTCACGTCCATGATTTGCAGGCTACCATCCTGCACCAACTTGGTTTTGACCACGAGAAGCTCACGTACCGATTTCAGGGAAGAGACTATCGTTTGACCGATGTACATGGCAAAGTTGTAAAGGATCTCTTGGCTTGATCTAAACGGATGCTGTACTCGCTACGAATGGCTGGTGCGAGGGTGCATCCATGTAATGCCTTTCAACGCATCGTTGAAAATGCGTCGGCGGGTGGTGATGACGATAGGGGCAAACAATGACAAACCCCTGACTGATTGTCACCCGCTACAATCGGTGCTTTCCCCCGTGTGCATTCATCACGGTGTGCATTCATCACGGTGTGCTTTCATCAACTTCGCTACCCAGCAGAGTCGCTCTCTCATGCGTTATCAGCTGATACTGAGTCTAACTTGTCTTGTGTCGTTGCCATTGTTCGGAACAGCGGCAGAGCGTGAACCGTGGACAACCTCTCGTCTGAAGGGATCGCCTGATCCGCCCAAACCATTCTCTGTTGAACGTGTTTATCCCAGCTTGCAATTCAATCAGCCAGTTGAGCTGATGGCGGTACCTGGGACTAACAAAATGATGATTTTGGAAGTGACGGGAAAACTTTTTGCGTTTGAGAATGATGTGTCATGCGAAAGTGCTGAACTGGTCGTTGATTTCAATCCGTTGATGGACAAGTTCAGGCGTGCTTACGGGTTTGCATTGCATCCAGAATTTGCAACCAATCGGCAGTTGTTTGTCGCTTATGCTGGGGATCCTGTGGCTCGTCCCGATGGCACGAGGTTATCACGCTTCATCGTCAGTCGGGAAGAGCCATTGCGAATCGATACGGCCAGCGAAGAAGTACTGATGACATGGCCGTCAGGTGGCCACAATGGCTGCGCTATACGCTTCGATTCAAAGGGGTTGCTTTACTTTTCAACGGGCGACGGTGCGAGGCCTTTTCCGCCGGATGAATACAATGTGGGACAGAACCTCTCAGATCTGCGATCGTCGATTTGCAGGATCGATGTGGATCAGCCATCCAATGACCACATGTACTCGATTCCAGCAGACAATCCGTTTGTCGATGTCCCAAATGCGCGTGGCGAAATCTTTGCTTATGGATTCCGAAACCCGTGGCGTTTTACAATCGTTCCAGGAACGGATCAGATTCTTTGTGGTGATGTCGGGTGGGAATTGTGGGAACTGATTTTCGATGTCAAACGTGGGGGCAATTACGGCTGGAGCATTTTTGAGGGGCCCCAGCCGATTCGGCGCGATGTGCAACAGGGGCCAACGCCCATTGAATTACCTCTTGTCGCCTATCCGCATGCCTTGGGGCAATCCGTTACGGGGGGGCATGTCTATCGGGGTAAGGATCTTCCCGAGTTGAAGGATGTTTATCTGTACGGGGATTATGTCACCGGTTTGTTATGGGGGATGCGTCATGAAGGAGACCAAGTGACATGGAATCCAGTTCTTGCGGAAACAGGCTTGCCAATCATCACGTTCGCTGAGATGCCGGACCATGAAACTTTGGTGGTGGGTTACGACGGTGGGATCTATCAATTGGTTAGAAATCAAGCTGCAAAGTTCGTGAGCGAGTTTCCAAGACAACTGAGTTCCACGGGACTCTTTGCGGATACGCAGGAAATGGTCCCTGAAGCAGGGGTTGTTCCTTATCAGATCTCAGCGCCTTCATGGCAGGGTGGTGGGAGCAGCGAGTTTCTGCTCGGGGTGCCGGGGCAGGAAACGATTCAGATTGCCCGCTTGCAGCGTGGTTGGAAATATCCTGCAGGTACTGTTTTTGCCAAGACTATTTCACTCGGCCGTGTGCGAGTTGAAACGCAAGTTTTGCATTTTGATGGTATCAATTGGCAGCCGTACAGCTATCTATGGAATGATGATCAAACGGATGCAGATTTGGTGGAAGCCGTTGGAGTAGAAAAGCAGGTGGAGTACGAGTTGGGTGATGGTCAATCCGCGACCACCCTTTGGAAAGTGCAAAATCGAGCTCAATGTCGGTCTTGTCACGGTAGACAAAATGGCGGTGCCGTCGGGTTTTCTCTTGAGAACCTGAGCGACACGCAGGTGGGTGATTTCCTGGAAACGGGCGTGCTGGATCGCCAAGCACCACCGCAATGGAAGGTCGCGAGTATGGTCAGTCCACATGATCTCTCCCAGTCCCTGGATTCCCGGGCCAGATCGTATTTGGCGGCTAACTGTGCTCACTGTCATCGGCGCGGGGGCGGTGGCACTGTACCGGCTGACTTATCGTATTCGACTGACAGAGGACAGATGAATGTCGTGGAAACTGAGCCAAGCCAAGGGAGTTTTGGCATGGCCAATGCCAAGGTTGTAGCTGCCGGACGACCCTTGAAATCAACGCTTTTCTACCGTATGGCAACCAGTGGAAGCGGGCACATGCCCAAGCTGGGGCATTGGGATAATGATCGCGCGGGCTTACAACTGGTGTATCAGTGGATTGCTTCATTGGAGTCATCTGGCAGTGAATCTGTATCAACTGAAAATGCTGGTTCAGACGATACATCAGTGGCTCTAAAACACTTTGTGGAGTTGATCTTTGACGACAAAATGACGCAACGGCAGTTGCAAGTAGCAGGGGAAACAGCTCAAGCGTCAGGGACACCGTCAACAGCTGCATTGTTTGAAAGATTTCTGCCGATACAAAATCGAAGAAAACGTTTGGGCAACAATGTCAATCGCACATTGTTACTGGAGATGGTGGGAGATGCCGAGCGTGGTCGCGAGCGATTCCTCGATGGCCAGTCGATGCAGTGTTCCCTGTGCCACCGCGTGCAAGGAAGTGGTCGCAGTGTCGGGCCGGACATGGATGGAATTGGGAAACGGCGATCGCGACAGGAATTGCTGGATAGTGTTCTAGATCCTTCCAAGGTGATTGATCCCAAGTACCGGAGTCACCAGGTGCTCAGCACTGCCGGGCAGTTGGTGAGTGGCCTTTTAGTGCGAGATACCGAGACCGAAATGGTGATACGTTCTGCAGATGGCAGGAATCACCGAATCAGCAAAGATGAAATCGAATCACAGCGTGTGCAAGTCGAGTCTTTGATGCCAAGTGGCTTGGCTGCGGACCTTACCGCACAGGAAGTGGCTGACTTGCTGGCGTTTTTGGTATCGTTGAAATAGTTCATCTCGTCAGTTCTTTCTTGCAACCACACGCGGTCGTTTAGGCCGAATCTGCGAGCCTTCTCATCTTCGAGCCTTCTCATCTTGCTGACTGAATCTGGGCCCATGCTCGCTGCTGTGCGATTCACTCTCGCCGGAGAGCCTCAATGGGATCCATTCGGGCGGCGCGGGTTGCAGGATAAAGGCCAAAGAAAATGCCTACCGCAACGGAAATGGCAAAGGCCAATGGAATGGACCAGGAGACGATTATCGGGTTCACGTTCCTGATTACGTCTGGAAGATTATTCATTGCATCAGGGACCCAAAGCTGCAGAATTTGTCGTAGCCACCCCATCATGAGTGGGCATGTCAGGCCGCCAGCGATTCCAGCGACTCCACCAATCGCAGACAGCACAATGGTCTCCGCAAGAAACTGTCTCGTGATATCCTTGCGTTTGGCGCCGAGAGCTCTGCGAATGCCAATTTCTCTGGTTCGCTCGGTGACCGTTGCCAGCATGATGTTCATGATGCCGATACCACCAACGATCAGAGTGACTGCGGCAATCATCCCCATGAATACCATGAACATCAGACGTGTGGTTTTTGCTTGCTCAAGTAGTTCCAGCGGAACTACAACGGCGTAGTCTTTCTCCGTATGCATTTTTTGCATCGTCCTCCGAATAGCGTCGGCCGTCGCGAGGACTTGATCAGACGATTCCAGCTGAAATGTGATTTGGCTTAACTCAACTTCTTCTCCGGTTCTCTGGCCTGACTGTACGAACAGAACACGATCACCAATCCGTTGCCAAAAGGTGGTCAGCGGTATGTAGACATCTTTGGCAAAGTCCTGCGCCGAAAGGGATCCACCGATACCAGCAGTTGGATTTCGAGGCTGCATCACCCCAATCACAACGTAGGGTAGTTCACGAATGCGAATCACCTTGCCCATCGGATCTTCTGTCGAGAAAAACAAGTCAGATGCTTCGGCAGCAAGTACGCATACATTGGCACGTTGTTGGACATCAACGTCAGAAATGAACCTGCCGCGGGCAAGCTTCAGATGCATGATTTCAGCGTATTCGGGTGTACAAGCCACCAGATGGCTGGCAAGTGTTACGGCACCATAGTGGGCTTCACGCCGCGTTTCACGGATTCGCACAGCGTTCTTGATCGTTGTGATGCCAGTCAGTGCAGCAACATCCGAGCGGCGAATCCCATACTCAACATAAAAGTTTGATTCGTTTACTGAGTCATCAGGAGGAAGCACAGAACGCAGGATAATATTTGTGGCACCCAGTTCCGAAATCTGCCGTTGGGCCTCCTGACTGATTCCCTCTCCAATTGCGAGTAACCAGACAACACTGGCTACGCCAATGAAAATTCCAAGCACTGTCAGTAATGACCGCATGGGATGCAGGAGTAGGCTCTTGATACCAAGTCGCCAGATTCGGGGACGCAGCAGGTTCATGTTCCCGCATCAGCTTGCGCTGTTCCGATTTCAGTAGCAGTGAATTCTTTGGTAGCCTGATTAGGCTGTTGCGGCGGTTCGGCAAGCTGGTTGCTGTTTCGGTTTGATTCTTGGTTGTCGACAGCAGAAGCCTTGGTAGCCGCCGGCAAATCGGCCCGTTGGATGAATCGAAAAGGGGTCAGGGCCACCTGGTCGCCCTCAGTGATACCTTCAATGACCACCACTTGATTGTTGTTGTTGGGACCGATGATGATCGGAGTTGGCTCCCAGTCGTCGCCATCACGCACAAGGCAATAGTGCGATTTTTCATGGGCAATCACTGCCGCGAGTGGAATTTGCAGAACCGAATCCTTGGCTTCGAAAAAGATTTTTACTTTCGCACGTAAACCGGGTCGAATTGTTGGGGGGGGATCCTTGATGGCAACTTCCACTCCGTATTCGAGCGGAGCACCATGCCATCGCATGGGAAATGGGTAGGGCGCCACGTGTTTGACTTCACCGAAAAGCAGTTTTTCCGGATCTGCGTCTAGAGTGATTTCAGCCCGCATGCCGGGGCTGACACGATTGATGTGGGACTCATTGATTTTTACATCGACCTGCATTTGTTTGATGTCAGGTAGGCGGGCGACCATTTGATTGAAGCGAATCTGGCTACCTTCTTCGATCACGACAGGTTCACCACGCTGCCGTTCGTTCGCGTACACGACCTGACCGGCAGCAGGTGCACGAATGGTGCAATGGTCAATTTGTTCAGAGATTTCGAGTAGTTTTTGATTGCTTAGCTTCTGTGTAAACTTGGCAGCCTCGACATTTGCTTTCTGTTTTTCAATCTCCGCAGTGAATTCTCCCACCTTGCGCTCTCGGGTGAATTTCTTGAAAACGTCCAAGGCTCGTTTGCTCGCGGCAACATCCTTTCTTGATTTCTCAAGTGCGAATTCACCTGCAGTCACCTGCAACTGATTGAGTATGCCCTTGGATGCCATCCGGCGATGGGAAGCAAGTTCAAGTTCTTTTCTGCGGAGGTCTTCTTCCGTGACGAACACTGCACTTTCGAGTGTTTCGACTTCTTGCTGAAACAGGCCTTCAACATACTCCCGTAAAGTGCGTTCGGCATTCGATAGATTGCTTTCGGCCTGAATGAGAGCCGACTTGTCTTTGGCAACCACGATTTGCTGGGCAATCAATTCGTTTTGCAAAACTGAGTCATCAAACTGTACAAGCAGATCCCCTGTTTCTACTTCGGTTCCTTCTTCACACAGACTCACAATCGTGACACCTGCAGATCCTCTCGACTCGACTTCGCATCGGACCTCTACATTGCTGCTGCTGACAATATCACCTGGTTCCGTCACAAACGCTTCAAATTTACTGCGTTCAACGAAATGAAGCAGAAGGGTCTGCTCTGCTTGCGAAGGCCAGGCTCCTTCCTTGCGATTGAAAGTAAGAAGCAGCAAAATGACGCCACATAGAACGGCAGGAATAATGATGGATACACGACCGTATCGCCCACTCCATCTTTGGCTCACGCTCATGGATTAACCTTGGGTTGGGGCAGGAAATAAATCGGTGGTCTGTCCAGCTCTTTCCAGAGTGCTGTCGCTCTGCAACGCAGTTTCTCGATAACACTATAAATTGGCACGAGCCCCAACTCAAATGACTTGAGTCGTTGAGTCGAGGCATGGTGCCAGAGAATCGCCTCCTACAACCGGAGTTTTCATCATTGCCGCGTAGATTGCACTCGAAATCAACGTGCGACGGCGCTCTGTCACGCTTAGTATCGAGAACGGAAATCAAGCTCCCAAAGTAATCTCAGCAGAGATCGTAATGATTACTGCAGAGATTCTTGTGCGGGTCATTCGTCGGTGACACAGCCCTCGCTGGCTGTTTTGACATTCTTGATGTACTTGTAGAGCGTGCCTCGGGTCACTTTCAGTGGTGGTGCAGTCCACGCTTTGGCGCGATCCGCCAGTACTTCATCGCTGACATCGACATCAAGCCGATTGGTTTCTGCATCGATGGTAACAATGTCACCATCGACTAGAAGCGCAAGAGGTCCACCAAGTTGTGCTTCGGGCGTGATGTGCCCCACGATGAATCCATGACTGCCTCCGCTGAAACGCCCGTCTGTTAGCATGGCAACATCCGCCCCCAGTCCTGCTCCCATGATAGCGCTGGTCGGCGTCAACATTTCGGGCATGCCTGGACCACCTTTGGGGCCTTCGTAGCGAATCACAACCACATCGCCTTTCTGAATCTGATTTTGTTCCAAGGCGTGAAGCATGTCTTCTTCACTGTCAAAGCAACGGGCGGGGCCACTGAATGTGAGGCCTTCCTTTCCTGTGATTTTCGCAACTGCACCTTCGGTTGCAAGCGATCCCCGCAGGATTCGAATGTGTCCTGAGTCCTTCAGTGGTTTCTCGACTGGGCTGATGATCGTCTGTCCTTCTTTGAGTCCCGGCAAGTCCTTGACATTTTCTGCAAGCGTTTTCCCTGTGACTGTCATGCAGTTTCCATCCATCAGACCTTTTTCAAGCAGGTATTTCATGACAGCGGGTGTGCCACCGATAGAGTGCAGGTCTTCCTGAACGAACTTGCCACTGGGTTTCAAATCAGCAAGGTAGGGGATGCGATCACTGACGGATTGAAAATCTTCGATTGTCAGATCGACATCAACGCTTCGAGCCATGGCGATCAGGTGCAGGACTGCATTCGTGCTGCCACCCAATGCCATGACGGTCACCATGGCATTCTCAAACGCGGTACGCGTCATGATGTCACGTGGTTTGATGTCCGCTTCAAGAAGCTTGAGGATGGCGTCACCAGCTCGTTGGCATTCTTCTTTTTTGGCGGCATCTTCCGCGGGTATGCTGGCTGAGTACGGAAGCGACATGCCCAAGGCCTCGATCGCAGTTGCCATCGTGTTAGCGGTGTACATGCCTCCACAAGCTCCGGCACCTGGACAGCTACGGCGGACAATTTCTGAACGCTCCTCTTCACTAATTTGGCCTGCGATGAATTGACCGTAGCACTGGAAGGCACTCACAATGTCCAGCTTTTCATCCTTGAAGCTTCCAGGTTTGATTGTCCCCCCATAAACCATAATGGCTGGTCGGTTGAGTCGACCCATTGCCATCACACAGCCCGGCATGTTTTTGTCACAGCCCGGTAACGCAACCAAACCGTCGTACCATTGAGCTCCCATGATCGTTTCGATCGAATCAGCAATGAGATCCCGACTCTGTAAGCTGTAGCTCATTCCATCAGTGCCCATCGAAATTCCATCACTGACACCGATCGTATTGAAACGCATGCCGACCAGACCTGCTGCAGTGACGCCCGTTTTCACTTCCGCTGCCAGGTCGAGAAGGTGCATGTTGCAACTGTTGCCCTCATACCAGACACTGGCAATTCCGACTTGAGCCTTGTCCATGTCTTCGGGTTGCATGCCTGTGGCATAAAGCATCGCTTGGGATGCCCCTTGACTCTTGGGCTGGGTGATTTTGCTGCTGTATTTGTTGAGTGGCTGGTTCATGGAGTTTCTTTTTTTAGCTTCATTGCGACGGGCAGAACGTCACCGATTATGATCATCAGCAAACAAATGAAAAAGGGACTGGACTTTTGAAAGGGAGATTGGCCTTGAAACGCACGCTATTTGCCGCTTTTGGTTTGCTGGTTCTCATGCAAATCGCACCGCTGAATTCCATGGCAGAGGATGCCAAGGACGATTTTGCAGTGTATTCATTACCGCTTTTCGATGGGAATTCAGTTCTGGGATGGGAGGGAGACGCGTATTGGTTCCGCGTGGAAGACAAGGCGATCGTGGCTGGACGCTTGACCGAGAAAATACCCCATAACGAATTTCTCTGTACGGCACGCGAGTATGCCGACTTTGAACTTAGATTGGAAGCGAAATTGGTTGGTGAGGGAAAAAATGCTGGTGTCCAATTTCGTTCTCAGCGTGTTGCCGGAAGTAGCGAAGTCTCGGGCTATCAGGCCGATATTGGTAACGCTTGGAATCGACCGGTTTGGGGCGCTTTATATGATGAATCGAGAAGAAATAAAATGTTGGCAGAGCCCGGAGCTGATTTGGGAAAAAAGTTGGTGAAGCCCGATCAGTGGAATTCCATGCGTGTGATATGCAAAGGGCCCCGTGTGCAGATTTTTGTGAACGGAGAACGAACCGTCGATTACACCGAAATGGATGATGCCATTCCGCAGCATGGGAAGATCGCTTTGCAAATCCATAGCGGCAAGCCTGCCGAAGCATGGTACCGCAATATTCGTATTCGCCCATTGTGATCCGGGGATCTTGAACTTGTGCTTTTCTGTCGACTCGTGATGCTGTTTTGTTCGCTGAGTCACCCAGGCTACATCTGAATCAATCTACTGAATCATGAATCATCAAATCGAATTTGTCTATTTTGATTTGGGAAATGTATTGGTCCGTTTTGATCCAAATATCGCATGCAACAATCTTCTTGAAAGATTCGGTGTGCGAAAGCAGCAGTCGTGGGAGGCCATTTATAACAGTGGTTTCCAGGACCGATTTGAGCATGGACAGTACAGTGGCGAAGAATTCGCAGAACAGATACGTCAATCACTTGGCGTCAATGCAGAGCGTATGCCGACAGCGGGTTTGCTCGATGCGGTCAGTGATATGTTCACACCTATTGATGTGATGGCGGAAGTTCTGCATCGCGTGAGAGAAAATGGATTTGGCGTGGGGCTATTGTCCAACACTTGCCATGCGCACTGGGATTGGATTCGCCGTCAATCCTATTTCATGAATCAATTCCGGTTCGATGCAACCGTCCTCAGTTTTGAGGAGGGCGTGATGAAACCAGATTCGGTGATTTATGAGATTGCGGAGGAAAGGGTCGGTGTTCCTGCGGAAAGTATATTTTTCCTCGATGATAAGCCCGAAAATATAAATGCCGCTCGTTCTCGATGTTGGCAGGCAAACTGCTGTCTGGGTGGGGAAGCGGCAATCAAAGTGTTGCAGGATTTTAGGATCTTGGGGGAACAGGGGTTAGATCGTTGAATCGTATTTTCAATTCACTGTTGTTCTGGTTGGTTTTTTCTTCTGTGCTGGCCTATGCCTGGCCGGTGCAGCAACTGCAGTTCGATCCTTTCACACCACCTGATTCGATCAAGAAGCCGCTGATCTGGGCTTTGGTTGCATGTGCGATGTTTTTTCTCGGTACGCTGGTGCGTCGAGAGGAACTTGGACCTTTGTTGAAACATCCATGGTGGGTCGTGTTGGGTGTGCTGACCCAGATTCTCGTCATGCCGGCAACTGCTTGGGGTGTTACTCAGCTGATCCCTCTTGACCAAGATATCGCAAATGGGGTTATCTTGGTTGGTTGCGTACCCGGCGCGATGGCGTCCAATGTGTTGACCAGTACTGCTCGAGGTAGTGTTGCGTATTCAGTCTGCTTGACCAGTGTCGCAACCTTGTTGTCACCTCTGACTGTCCCTTTGATGTTGTGGGTTGTGGCCAGCGCTGCGACTGAAAAATCACTGCTCGAATCTTCCATTCTTCTGTCCGTGCTGGTGGTGCTGCCCACGGTGCTGGGTTTTCACGCATGTCAGAAGTGGAATCGTTTTCAAAACTGGTCTGTGGTGTGGGGACCCAGAATCGCCCCGTTCACTTTGCTGTGGATCATCGTGCTTGTGGTCGCAGGCGACCGCGAAAATTTGATGCATGTGGGTCTTGTGATCGTGTTGGCGTTATTGTTGATCAATGTGGTTGGCTATCTGGCTGGGTGGTCTGTTGGAGGTATCGCGAAACTCCCAGAGGCTTGTCGTAGAGCATTGACCTTGGAGGTCGGAATGCAAAACGCGGGTATTGGGACTGCATTGGCAGTGACTCTTTACGGAGAGGACAGTTTGGCAACCATTCCTACGGCGGCTTACACCTTTGGTTGTATGCTGACGGGGACAATTTTGGCCGTAGGATGGCAAAGAGGCGGGAAATACGTTGAAGGGATTGCTGAACCGGGCCGCGCAGCAGACGGGGTGAGCGATGAGTGACACTTGCAGATCAGCCTTCGGCTTGGTCCATTTCGTCAGTCGAATGGTGTAAAAAGCTGCAGATCGGGCTGTAGGCGTGTGACTCACTAGCGGTATGATACTGAGCTGGAATCCCCGATCGCACACCTTCAAGAGAGCAGATGTCAACGTCGCCATCGAATTCGGAATTTGCCATCGAACGCGGTGTACCGAGGGCGGCTGCCGTGATCGACATCGGCGCAACCAGCATTCGCATGGCGATTGCCGAAATTCATCCTGATGGAAAAGTGCGAACGCTCGACACATTGGCACAGCCAATGGATCTGGGCCGAGAAGCGTTCGAAAATCGTCGATTGTCACGCAAGAGCATTGAGCGGTCGGCTGCTGTTCTGCACCGATATCAACGTGTTCTGCAGGAGTATGGAATCAAGCCCGCTGATGTGCGTGTTGTGGCAACCACTGCAGTCCGAGAAGCATCAAACCGTTTGGCGTTTGCAGATCGCATTTATGTTGCGACGGGTTTGAACGTCGAACCCATTGATGAGGCTGAGGTCAATCGCATCACCTACATGGGAGTCATGCCACAGTTGCAGGCGCATCCTGCTCTGTCAGATGGCAAGTCACTCGTCGTTGAAGTGGGGGGTGGTAACACCGAGGTATTATTGGTGCGGGGTGGTAATGTTCTTGAGAGTCAGTCTTTTCGACTTGGGTCACTGCGTCTGCTCAGAACACTTCAAGGAGTGCGGTCCAGTGCATCCCGTCGCCGCGCCATGATGGAAAGCCACATCAGGCGGGCTTGGAATCGTTTAACAGATGAAAAACAGGATGGCAGCCCTGTTCATGTTGTGGCGATTGGTGGTGATATCCGATTTGCGTGCAAGCACATTTTGAAAAATTGGGACGGTAAGTCCCTTGCTGAAATGCCGACCCGTCAACTGGATGAATTTACGTCCAAAATTCTGAAGCTTGATGAAGATGCAATCGTGCGTCGTTATGGTGCAAGTTATACGGAGGCCGAGACGCTGGGGCCAGCATTGCTGGTATACACGATGCTTGCGAAGCATCTGACGCTCGACCACATCTTCGTTTGTGATACTAATCTCCGAGATGGCCTGCTGCAGGATATGGCATTGGGCGGTGGTTGGACCGCTGAATTCCGTAATCAGATTGTTCGCTCCGCTATCTCACTCGGGCGTAAATTTGATTTTGATGAATCGCACGCGCGGAATGTGGCGGAACTTGCTCGCAAATTGTTTCAGCAATTTCAGCATGAACATCTACTGGATAATCGGCATGAGGTCATCCTGTTCGTGGCTGCCTTGCTGCATGAAATTGGTTTGCTTGTGAATGTGAAAAGCAATCACAAGCATGCGCTGTATCTTATTCGTCATAGTGAATTGTTTGGTTTGTCAGAGGGTGAATTGCTGCAGGTTGGGCTCGTTGCCCGTTATCATCGTCGCGCGTTTCCACAACCTTCCCATGTCGATTATGGATCGTTATCGCAGGAAGATCGCGTGACTGTTTCCAAGTTGTCTGCACTGCTCCGTCTTGCAATTGCATTGGATGACACCCGAAGCGGGCGAATCCTGGACATCGAGTGTGTCAATGATGGTCAGCAACTAGTGATTAATGTTCCGGGTGTTGACGATGTCTCTTTGGAACAGATTGCCATGCGAGAAAATTCAGGGTTGTTTCGAGACATTTTTGGAATGCCAGTGTTACTGCGTGCTCGCAGATCGTAGGTGCGATGATGAAGGGCACGACGAATACAACACTGCCACTTTTTCTTGGCTGCCCGGTTTGGGCGTGTGGGCAATGGGGCGGAGAGGTCTATCCGGAGAGGACACCTCGGAAGGATTGGTTGCACTGGTATTCGCGAACTTTCAATACCGTCGAGGGAAATAGCACGTTCTATGCTTTGCCTGGTCCCGACACCATTCAGCGCTGGGTTGAGCGGACGCCGGATCACTTTCGCTTTGCCTTGAAGTTTCCGAGGACAATATCGCATGAGTCGGAGTTGGAACATTCACAGGCTGCGACTCGGGAATTTCTTCAACGCATTGAACCTTTGCGGGAGGCATTGCGTCTGGGCCCTACGTTTTTGCAGCTGGGGCCGCGATTTGGCGCGGATCGATTGCCGCTGCTCGCCCGGTTTCTTGAAAATTTGCCGCAGGACTTTGCTTGGGCGGTGGAATTAAGGCACCACGACTGGTTTGACTCGGGTGAGAACGAAAAACGAGTGAATGATCTTTTGCGACGCTTGGAAATTGATAAGGTGCTGTTCGACAGTCGGCCGCTGTTTCAGACGCCGCCAGATGACGAAATTGAAAAAGTCTCGCAAAATCGGAAACCGCGAACGCCTGTTCGCCAAACCGTTACTGGTAACCAACCCATGTTGCGTCTTGTGGGACGCAATCGTGTTGAGCTGACTGATCGATTTCTCAACCAGTGGGTCCCCATCATTGCAGGGTGGATTCAGCAGGGTTTGAATCCCTATGTTTTTACGCACGCACCTGATGATAGGTTTGCGGTGGCCTTTGCAAGAAGATTAGCTAAGCGGTTGGAAACTGAAATGCCGGAAACAGATTGCAGCATTCCTTGGCCTCCCGCGCCGGTGCGGCAATTGTCATTGCTTCATGAAAGTGGTGAAGAAAAATGAGTGGGAATATGGTCAGTTGCAGTCACAAAGATTCACTCCATGTGCTTCCGCTTGGAGGTTCTATTGAAACAAGCTTCTTTTTAATCAGCGGGGCATCTCATTGTCCTGGCTGATTCTTGCAGATAGTGCGGATGGAAATGACCCTTATTGGGATTCACGTCACCAGATGGTGGAAACGTGCATTGGTGCAGCAGGGGTGACTGATCCCCGAGTCCTGCACGCTATCCGCAATACATTGCGGCATGAGTTCATGCCTGAAGAAATGTGGAATCAAGCTTATCTTGATATGGCTGTTCCGATCGGTGACTCGCAAACGATCAGTAGTCCATTCACTGTCGCTCTGATGACAGAAACCCTCAGGCCGAGCGAAACGGATCGCGTTCTTGAAGTTGGTACTGGTAGTGGATATCAGGCGGCGGTGCTAAGCCCGTTAGTAGAACATGTCTACTCGGTTGAAATCATGCCATGTCTCAGTCGTCAGGCTTCGGCAACGTTGCGACGATTAAAATACGACAACGTGTCGACACGAGTTGCTGATGGCTTCGAAGGATGGCCAGAGGCGGCGCCTTTTGACAAGATCATCGTGACTTGCAGTCCCGAATCGGTTCCTGAGCCCTTGATCAAGCAACTGCGTGAAGGTGGGACACTCATCATTCCAGTGGGCGAACGCTATCAGCAGACGCTTTTTCGGATGGTCAAAACCAATGGCAAGTTGGTGCAAGAAGAGCTCCGACCAACACTGTTCGTTCCTATGACAGGTGAGGCCGAGCATGGTCGGCAGGTATTGCCTGATGCCACGAATCCGGCCCTCGTGAACGGAAATTTTGAAATCAAGGCACGCCCGACCAGCGGTCCAGCCAACTCGCTCACTCCATTACCCATAACAGCGGCAGTTCGTATGGCTGCTCAGATTCCTGGCTGGTATTACGGGCGGCAGGTCAGCTTGGTGGATGGTAGCACTCGAAATCCGGCAGCTGTCGGCAAGACATTCGTGCGATTCACTAATCAGACACCAGGGCTCAGTTCCCACCTTCTTCAGGGAATTTCGGTGGATGGCAGGCATGTTCAGCAATTGGCGTTGAGTGGTTTTTGTAGGACCTCGGGTGTCGTGGTGGGGGCCGATGCTAACGCAGCTCCAATGATCTCGATCAGCCTTTATGACGGTTCACGATCCGAACTCGCCGTTTTCTGGCTGGGCCCATTCGGTGGGAGCCATGACTGGAAGGCGCAGAAAACTGTATTTGATGTCCCTGTTGCCAGCCGCGAGGCAATTCTCCGGATCGGGCTATTTGGAGCCACCGGAATGGCAGATTTTGATGATATCCGTCTCTCCAAGGCACTCTGAGCAGTGATTTAGGGGGGTGACAGGTCGTACGAACACCCGACCGATCCCCCCTAGCTGTTAAAACTTCGCCAAGGATGCTTGTTTGCCTAGGTTGTCTCGTTATCCTAGTCGTTGAGCTGCGCGTCGAGAGTTGCGGCTTGAATCACTGCTGAACGAACTAGGAGAATTGAAATCATGAGGTGTTTACAGTACTTGGCTTTCGCAGGCGCAATGGTCGCGTTGGCGGGAACGGTCGAGGCCGGTGGATCTTGGGGAGGCTCTTCGGGCGGATCCTCAGGAGGAAGCGGTTCTTCAGGCGGTTATGCCTCTTCGGGCGGCTACGCCTCATCCGGTGGAAGCAGTGGAGGCATTGCGGCTCGATGGCGTGCAAGACACGCATACTCCCACGTAGGTGGTTCCTCGGGTGGTTCCTCGGGTGGTTACGCAATGTACTCTGCTGGCAGCAGTGGCGGCTCGTCGGGCGGCAGCACTGGGCATGTCGGCCCAATTCGTCGCCTGTTTGCGAAAATTCACGCCGCCAAAGCATCTCTGCACAATCACGGTAGCAGCGGCGGCTCATCTGGTGGTTACACCGTTCAATCCTACGGTTCGTCTGGTGGCAGTAGTGGTGGATATTCTTCCTACCGATATTCGAGCCCTCGTGTCATGTATTCAACCGACATGGGGTCAACGACTTACGAGTCGACCATGGACGCACCAGCGACTGTTGTTCCCACAGAAGCGGCAACACCTGCTGCACCGGTTGCACAACCACCTGCTGAGAAAAAGCCAGCAAAAGACGATTCGGCATCAGTCGAAGCGGACTCAGCAATGTTGACCGTTTCTGTTCCAGAGGATGCCCTTGTGATCGTAAATGGTTTTCAGACAAAGGCGGTTGGCCTTGTACGTCAATTTAAATCCAGTGGATTGAAGCCGGGCTTCGTGTACAACTATGAAGTTGAGGTTACTTACAATGTGGACGGTGCAGAGCGAACCGAAAGCAAGTCTGTTAAATTGCGTTCTGGCACCAGTCAGTCGTTGATTTTCGCGGCGGATGACAAGCCTGCTGAACAAGCCGTAGTGGAGACTGTGGTTCAACTCAACGTTCCTGCCGACGCAAGCGTCACGCTTGCTGGTAATACCACGCAGGGTGACGGCAGTGTTCGAACTTACCGAACCTCGCAACTGAAAGACGGCGAAGTCTGGTCAGGTTACACTGTCCGCGTTATCGCTGAGATTAATGGCAAGCCAGTCAGCGAAGAGCGAACCATTGACCTAGTCGCTGGCAGCACGAATGAGCTGACCTTTGACTTTGGATTGAGCAAAGTCGCTAGTCGCTAGTCGGCTACTTCTCCTCAAAATGCTTTTCCATAAGCCGCGTCCAGAGTGATTCTGGTCGCGGCTTTTTTTCTCATGCAGATTTTTTCGCGTACAGAGTTTTCTCGTACAGAGATTGGGCCCTACAGTCGGTACATGACGAGTAAGCCGAATTGTTGCGGTATTCTCTGCTGCAGACTCCGAATCAGTGAACTACCGTAGAGAGGCTTCTTGTAGCCCACCAGCACTCACAGTAACGCTTGCCACCCATGGACTCTGAACCTGTTTTGTTGACCAAACGAGTTCGTTTGCTGATCAGCATTCTGATCATTGGTCATCTGCTGGCACTGGTCTTACCACCTTTGTCGGTGCAGACTCGTGGTAGCATTGGGCAATCGCCTTCGGTCTCAACAGCATTGGATTTCTTTGAGCCTTACAGTCAGGCTTTGTACATCGATCGGGGCTATGCATTCTTTGCACCAGATCCGGGGCCCAGCCACCTGATTCAGGTGGCAATCAGTCGTCCGGAAGAACCGTTACTTGAGAAAATGTATCCTGATCGCAATGAGCAATGGCCGCGTTTGCTGTATCACCGCCATTTTATGTTGAGTGAGTTCATGCATGAGATCTATCAGCCGCCGGGGCCATCGGAAGAACTGCTTAAAGCCAATCCTCAGGAAGCACGGTATTGGTCACTTTTAAGAGCTCGTTATAAGCATGTCCACCAATCGCTCGTGGATCACCTGAAGCATGAGCACCCTGGTGACGAAGTTGCCATTCGACGAATTGAACATCTGGTACCCAATCTGATTGATTACCAACAGGAGCCGATTGAACTGACGGACAAGCGTCTGTACCGCGTGCTGCTTGATCAGCCAATTGAGCAGGATGCCAGCGAATGAATCAACATGGTAGCTCGGTCAAGAATTGGCTGCTCGGGTATGTTGATGCGTGGGACCAGTTTTGGTTCACACCGCGGCAGCCCCACACACTTTCAATCCTCCGAATCATTGCGGGGGTCATGCTGCTGTACTCCCACCTGGTTCTCGCGACCGACTTATCAGCATTTCTTGGGGATACAGCTTGGGTCAATAATGCAACTGCCAGGCAATTGCATGATGGCACATTCGGGATTTCGGACTACGGCAGGACTTATCTTTGGTTTATCAGTAGCCCGACTTTGCTCTGGCTACACCATGGTTTCGCGATTGGGGTGACTGCATGCTTTGCTTTGGGGATCTTGACCCGGATTACATCTCCCTTGGCGTGGTTTCTGCAACTCATGTATTTGCATCGCCTTACAGGGACTCTTTTCGGATTTGATCAAATCCTGACTTACATTGTCATGTACCTGATGCTTGCTCCGTCTGGCAGTTGCTACAGTGTCGATGCGTGGTTGAGGCGTCGGTTCATTTCGATTGATCGAGGACGTTTTTGGAATTGGCTGTTTCCAGAGGCAAAGGCAACGGTGTTGGCGAACATTGCCACTCGTCTGCTGCAGTTGCACTTGTGCTTGATCTACCTGTTTGGTGGGATTAGCAAGGCCCGCGGGCAGACCTGGTGGGACGGAACTGCGGTCTGGTACTCCGTCAGCAATTATGAGTATCAGTCTTTGGATATGACGTGGCTTTCGGGGTATCCGCGTTTGTTCAGCGCGATGACTCATGTCACACTTTTTTGGGAAGTCTTCTACTGTGCCCTCGTTTGGCCGCGATTGACCCGTCCATTTGTGATCGCGATTGCGGTTGCAGTGCATGCTGGAATCGCGATCGCGCTAGGCATGATCACGTTTGGCATCATGATGATTGCCGCTAATATGATTTTCATCAGTCCGGTATGGATGCAACACGTACTGGTCCGTCTGCGACGTCCGTCTCAACAGGACGAAGGATAACCCAGTATTTTGCAGCATGGCGTGGGTGTGGATTCACCACACGCCATGCTGCCGATTCAAACTGCGGTGCGAGGCTACAGTTTCAGGAGCGGTTCGCCAGTCATTTCATTTGGAATTGGCAGTCCCAGCAGTTCCAGTGTGGTAGGTGCGATGTCAGCCAGTCGGCCGCCGGAACGTAGCTTCCGGCCCTCAAGATCCGGTTCAACAACGATCAAGGGTACGTCAAAGGTGGTATGTGCCGTATGGGGGCCGCCACTTTTCGGATCAACCATTTGTTCGCAGTTGCCATGGTCAGCTGTCACGATGAGTGAACCACCCTTGGCAAGCGTGGCTTCGACAATTTTTCCCACACAGGAGTCTACTTTTTCGACCGCTTTTACGGCCGCTTCAACGACTCCAGTGTGTCCAACCATATCACCATTGGCGAAGTTCACGATGATCAATGCTGCCTGTTTGGAATCGATCTCGGCAAGAACTTTTGATGTGACCTCGTCTGCTGACATTTCTGGTTTTTGATCGTAGGTCGACACGTCACGAGGTGAGGCGGCCATTCCGCGATCTTCTTCAGAAAAGGGATCGTCCCGGTAGTCATTGAAAAAGAATGTGACATGGGGATATTTTTCTGTTTCAGCACAACGGAACTGATGCAGATTCAGGCTGCTGATGTACTCACCAAGTATGTTGGGCATTTTGGCGGGCTTCTCAAAAATCACCTGCACAGGCAGTCCGGATTCATAGCCAGTCATTGTGGCAAAGTACAGATTTTGGATCTGATTACCCCGATCGAATCCTCCGCCCTCGATGTCTTTCCATTGATCATCAGGATAGACGAATGCCTTCGTAATCTCCCGGGTTCTGTCTCCCCGATAATTCAGGAAGATGATGGCATCGCCATCTTTGACAAGCGTCGGGCCATTGGGACCAACGATGGTAGTCGCTGAGATGAATTCATCACCCTTGCGGTTTGCATCGGTTGGATTGTCGTAATAGGACTGAATCGCTTGACTCGCTGTGTCCGCAGTTCTTTCGGACCCTTGGGTCATCATGCGGTAAGCCGTCTCGACTCGTTCCCAACGCAGGTCGCGATCCATGGCATAAAAACGGCCCACCACGCTGGCGACATGACCGACACCAGCTTCTGACATTTTATTTTCGAGCTGCTGAACGAAGTCTTTGCCTCCCGTGGGGGATGTGTCGCGACCATCAGTGATTGCGTGCACCGCAAATTTTTCACTGGCGACACCAGATTTTTTCACCAAGTCGACGACAGCAAAAGCGTGCTCCAAGTCACTGTGCACACGCCCATCGGACATCAATCCGAGCAGATGTAGCGTGCCACCGCTGGCTTTCACATGCTCAATCGATTTTTGAAGCACAGGTTTGCTGAAGAATGATTCGTCGCGAATTGCTCGCGTGATTCTCATCACTTCCTGATCGACGATTCTGCCGGCGCCAATGTTTTGGTGGCCCACTTCGCTGTTGCCCATGACGCCGGCGGGTAGACCTACGTCCTCACCTGATGTGTGAATCAGTGTGTTGGGGTAATCTCGCATCAGCGCATCGGAGACGGGGGTGTCCGCTAGATGGATGGCATTTGCGTGATTCCATTCGGAATTGGGGTTTTCACCCCAGCCGTCACGGACGATCAGAACAACAGGTTTTCGGCGGACTTGCGTCAATGGACCGTTCTCTTTTGTTGGTTGCAAAAAAACAGAATTTAAGGGCGGTTTTGGATTGATTCGCCATACGGTGGGCTAGGTGCCAGTCAGTTTCATGACTCCTGCCTCAGCCCAATTTAGCTGACAGAGACGCTCCTCGGAACGCCCAAGCAAATCGCCCCCGCAAGCCCGCTTCGTGACTGTTGGTCGATGCGTTACGCTAGCCTCAGAACCTCGACTAGTATCCTCAGGAATTATCTGATCATGCCTCTCTTACGCTTTGATCCCTCCGGCAGTATCAATTCTGATTTTGGTGTCACGCGAGAGCAGGTCTCAGGATTGTCAGGCATCTTGGCGGAATTGCGGACGGAGATCGTCGAGATTGATCCAAAACAGTATCAGTCGGGACAGATACCTCGGAACAAGCAGCCTTTGGATGCCCGGTTTCTTTGGCTTCCCGAAGAGCAATTGGCGGCCTACGAGGCGGACCGTGGTGCGTCAGAGTTAGGCAGGATTTTCCAGGTTGCTAATGGCATCCACAACGAGCTTGACGCCGTTGCTGTGCTGGGCATTGGTGGGTCCTATATGGGGGCGAGGGCAATGATGGAAGCCTGCTGTGATCCCTATCACAATGAGCTGACGCGCGGTGACCGGGGTAGTAAGCCGCGAATGTATTTCGAGGGAAATAATGTCGATAATGATGCGAGTACCGCTTTGCTGCATCGACTCAAAGCAGGCGGGTATGGAGGAACTGAAGCAGAGCAACGTTTTGCAATTGTTGTTATCAGCAAGAGTGGTGGAACGATGGAGACTGCTGTTGCGTTTCGGCAATTCCTTGCTTCTCTCGAGGAATCGTTGGGCGAGCAGGCAGCAGAAAAATTGGGCCGCTTTGTAATTCCGGTTACCGGGTCTTCTGGGAAATTACATGAGTTGGCGTCTGCGATTGGGTGTGAGCAGGTCTTCAACGTTCCTGAAGGAGTGGGTGGCCGATTTAGTATTCTTTCACCGGTCGGGCTGATGCCAGCTGCTATGTTGGGATTGGATTGCATGAAATTGCTGGAAGGTGCGGTCGCCATGAATGAGCACTTCAAAAACGCTGCCTATGACGAGAACGTCGTGTTGCAGTATGTCGCCGTTAATCATCTGCTGGCCAAGCATCGCGATAAGTCGATTCGTGTGATGAGCGTGTGGAGCAAAGCTCTCGAAGCAGTAGGGTTGTGGCATGATCAGTTGCTCGCAGAGTCCAATGGCAAAGATGGCTTGGGGGTGACTCCGTTGACCACCGTGAATACCAGAGATTTACATAGTCGCCATCAGCAGCATCAGCAGGGACGCAATGACAAGGTATTCAACAATCTCATTGTCGAAAACTATCGAACGGATGCTTTGCCAGTGGGGCACGGTGCACGAAATCAGGACTTGCTGAATGACCTCGCCGATCGCACACTGCCGGACATCATGGGAGCAGCGATCAAGGGTACAAATGACGCGTTGCACCAAGATGGTCGACCCACTACCGACATTTTACTACCTGGCATCGATACGTATGTTTTAGGACAGCTGTTTCAGATGCTGATGATTGCAACAGTAGTCGAGGGTAGGCTGTTGGGGATTAACCCTTACGGGCAACCTGGTGTTGAGCAATACAAGCAGAACATGAACAAAAATCTTGGTCGCGGTTAATGCAGAGTTTGGTCGCAGAAAGCGGCCTTAATGTCGCTGGGGCATGCTTGGATTCCTGTCAGGCAGTGGGTGCCAAAGCTTTGCTGACGGGAGTTTCTTTTGATCGAATGTAAGTGCCGCCTGGTTCGCGAGTTGTTTACAGAGAAATTCCGGGATGAATTCACTGATGCAAACTGAGCCAGCGGTTTCGTTGGTCTGACGCCGGGTTACTTTCTGGCCATCTTGGCTACAATGGAGCGAGGCCTCTGCCCTGCTCTGCCCTACCCCACGATTTTGAAACGATTTATCAATGTCAGCAGTTGACCAGCTTTTTGCCGATTTGCGATCTGACGGCCGTAAAGCGTTGATGCCATTTTTCACCGCTGGCGATCCAGACATGGCCACCACGGCACAGGTCATTCAGGCCGCGCAGGCAGCCGGAGCTAATTTGTGTGAGGTTGGGGTTCCGTATAGCGATCCAATCGCAGATGGGCCCGTGATACAGGCTTCGTATCAACGCTCACTCGACGGTGGTTTTCGATTGCAGCAGATCATGGATCTGGCTGGGAATTTGAAGGCACAAGCCACGATGCCGTTGGTGTCGATGGTCAGCTACGCAATCATTTACCGTGTCGGATTGAAAAACTACGTGCAGCAGGCCAAGGCGGCGGGCTACGCCGGTGCGATCGTTCCTGACCTGTTGGTTGAAGAAGCGACTGAGCTATCTCGGATTTGCGCCGGCGAGGATTTCAGCCTGGTGCAGTTGGTTACACCAACGACACCTCGAGAACGTCAGGTCAGAATCGCCGAGTCTTCTTCTGGATTTCTTTATTATGTATCAGTCACCGGAATTACTGGAGAGAGGACAGCTCTCCCCGAAGATCTGGTTGATAATGTGAAATGGCTTCGGGGGCAGACCGAGTTGCCCATCTGCATTGGGTTCGGAATCAGCGGTCCTGATACGGCTGCCCGATTAGCTCCTGTTGCAGATGGCTTGATTGTGGGGTCGGCCGTGGTCCGACGTGTTCACGATGCCGGAAATTCTGATGCAGCAGTGACTCACGTCACCGAGTTTGTGAAAGCGTTACGCGACGCTATCGACAGTGCGCCCAACGACCTTATTTGACTAATTGTTCCAAACGAGAGAAGAGCGGACGCTTTAGTTCCATGAATCATAACCCTCGACGAGAATTTCTTAAGAAAGCGGCATCAGCTTTGCCGATTGTTGCAGCAACAGCTTCCAATGAGGCGGATGCAGCAGAAGAAAAACCTGACACGGACGAACAAAATGTTCCGGCGTGGCAAGACCGCATGACTGCACCTGATGACGGCAAGCGTTACGGTTGGTTCGTCGATACCCGACGATGTTTTGGATGTCATGCATGTGAGGTCAGTTGTAAATCTGAAAATGATGTACCCCTTGGGAACTACATTCGTCAAACCACCTATCTCGATAAAGGAAAATACCCTGAGGTAGCGAGGCTGTTTTTGCCCATGTCGTGCCAGCACTGCGAGGACGCTCCGTGCATCAAGGCTTGCCCCTGCGGTGCTCTTCATAAAGAGGCTGGGGGCACTGTGGCTGTGGACTATGACATCTGCTGCGGTCATGGGTCCTGTGTCGATGCCTGTCCATACGGGGCAATCTACATGGATCCAGTTGCCAGTCAGGCGGTCAAGTGCCACAACTGTTATCACCGTCTGGAATCCGGAATGGAGCCGGCTTGTGTACCAACTTGCCCTGCCGAGGCGCTGCAGTTTGGTGACCTGAACGATCCGCAGTCAAGAGTGAGTCAGGCAATGAAGCGGGCGGAGGATGAAGATGTTGAATTGGTTCAGATCAGAGTAGAAAAAGAGACCAAGCCTCGGATGTGGTTCGCGGGCCCCGCGCCTGCTGAAATCGAAAAGAAGTTGCCGCGAGAAGGCGAATCTTTTAGCCCTGAGTCATACGACATTTACAATTGGAAGGAGGGCGATCAATGAGTCAGGATCACAGCCCTCAATCACGCCTGAGTCAGCGTCGTCGTTTTTTAAATCTTGGATTGGCGACGATTGCAAGCGGCGTGCTTGCTAATCGCAACAATAAGGCCGAGGCCGAGCAGACTCCCGGGGTGCCGGGTGATGAAAGTGGGGCGAACGCTCGTCCAGTTGTTGAAACGGTTGGTCAAAGAATTGACATCGAAAAGTGGCGTAAACTAAAGTCTGAGCCGTATGAGCTTGGTTCTTTTGGAGAGATGCCTGGTGTCTGTAATCTGCCTGGGCCTTTGGCGAAGCGAAATTGGCCAGATCGAGCAAAGTACGAAGGGGCGGTGAAGGTCCCGGGAATGTGCCAACTGTGTAGTACGATCTGCGGCATGATTGGCTATGTCAAGGATGGTCGTCTGTTGAAGGTGGAGGGAAATCCGAAAGACCCAAACAGTCGTGGTTACCTGTGTGCACGCGGGCAGGCTTCCTTGAATCACCTCTATCATCCCGAGCGTCTGCTTTATCCGTTGAAGCGTGTGGGGAAACGCGGTGAGGGGCAGTGGAAACGCATTAGCTGGGATGAAGCACTGGACGAAATTGCCGAGAAGCTTAAGGCGGTACGAGACTCCGGCCATCCAGAAGAGTTCGCTTTCCATCAAGGACGACAGCGTAGCAAAGATGCTTTAAAACGTTTTCTGGATGCCTTTGGAACCAAAACTCAACTTTCGCATCGCTCGCTCTGCTCTGGGAATCGACGGGCCGCCAATCTTACGGGGCTTTGGGAAAGTGATTGGGATCTGAATGACGTTGAACATTCAAAGTACATTCTCAATTTCGGATCAAATGTTTTTGAGGCGCATCAGGGCCATGTTCCGTTTGCGAGTCGGGTGCAACGCGGACGCTTTGAGAATGGAGCGAAACTGGTAACGTTTGACGTGCGGATGTCAAACACAGCCGGCGGTAGTGATGAATGGCATTCACCATTTCCCGGCACCGATGGGGCGATCGCGTTGGCAATGTGCAACGTGATCATTTCCAGAGATTTGCATGATGAACAATTCATCAAACGCTGGACTAACGTTACTGTTGACGAACTGCGGGAACACTTGCAGCCTTATACGCCTGACTGGGCTGAGCGAGTCAGCGGTGTAGCGGCTGAGAATATCGTGCGAATTGCTACTGAATTTGCTGCTGCGGCACCTGCTGCGACCACCATTTGCAACCGAGGTAGTTCTGCACATCTCAATGGCTTTTACAATGATCGTGCCATCGGAATGCTCAATGCATTGGTCGGAAGCGTTGGCAAGAAGGGCGGTTGGTGTTGGTCCCCTTGGGGAGGTTTGGATCCGGTGGTTAAGACGCCAGAGATGCCTCCTGGAGCAAAAACGCAAAGCGTGCTCGAGGATCCTCCTGAGTATCCGCTTGCCAATGTGTGGAGACGGATGCGTGTAGGTGAAATCGTCTACCTTTACCTACTGCAGGATCGGGCAAAGTTGCAGGCATACATGACTTACAATCTCGATTCACCAATGACGTGGCCCGAGGAAAGCATGACTCAGCAGATTTTGTCTGACGAGGATAAGATTCAATTTCATGTCTGTATCAATTCCTTTTACAACGAAACGGCACACTTTGCCGACATCGTGCTGCCATGGACAACTTTCATGGAGCGGTGGGATCTGGATGCGCGAGCGTCATATAATTTACGACCCTACGTGGGTCTAAGAACGCCCATGGTGGAACCGCTCGGTGAGTCCAGAGATGTTCGGGATTTTTTTCCCGAGTTAGCGAGACGCATCGGGGATGGAATGGAAGAATGGTATCCGGAAAAAGATGTTAAGGAGTACATGGAAGAGTGGGCCTCAACTGTCCCCCAGAATCCCAAAACCGGTAAACAAGGTCTTGAACGTTTGATGGACGAGGGCGTTTGGGAACAGGAACGAGAGCCCTTTTATGAACCTTACAACCAACTCCTGTCAGACTCGGAAATGCAGGATGCGGTGATTGACGATCAGGGGCTCATCAGTAAGGACGGTATCGGGATCGGAATCATGGTCGATGGTTCGCCCTTGAGGGGTTTCAAAACCCCAAGTCGTAAATTTGAAATTCGCAGCGCCTTTGTAAGCAAGATTGGACGCAATGAGGATTGTTCTGAGTTGATTGCAGCCAGTGGCATGGTGAAGACGAAAAATCGCCCAGAGAGTCATCTGCCGCACAATGTAAATATCGAGGACATGCCAGTCTGGTTCCAGCCTCGTGAATTGCAGGATCTTCCAGATGATGAGTTGGTCATGACCAGCTTTAAGTGGAATGTTCACAATCATGGAAGAACGATGAACCTGAAGTGGTTGGCTGAAATTGTGCACTCCAATCCCGCTTGGCTGAATCCTGAGACAGCAGCACGTTTTGATTTGAACAATGGTGATTGGATCGAAATAACTTCCTTCTATTCACGTGAACTCGAAAAGGTTTCTCCGCATCTCAATCGCACTGACTTACCCGAGTCCAGCGGCCGACGGGTGGTGTCAAGCATGCGTGTGCCTGTTGTGCTCATGGAAGGTATTCATCCTCGAGTTATTGCGATGAGCAACAGCTGTGGACACACCCAGTACACATCCGTTGCACAGGCACGAAAAGAACCACTTGATGATTCACAGGTGGCTGGATGCGACCCTGAAACCTATCAAGATGCTGACTGGCAGAGGAACATGTGGTGGCAAGATGATTCTGGTGGGGATCACACCAAGTGGCAACGAAATCGGGGTAACGGGTGGAACCAGAATAGGTTGATGCCCATTGCCCCAGATCCCGTGACCGGTCAACAGGCATTTCATGACACCGTTGTTCGGATCAAAAAAATTGATTGATTCAGAAACTCAGGATGTCGAATCTGTAGCAACCGTTTATTCGCTGCTCGCGCGGTTGTGGATGCAGGAAATTGATGCTCCTTTACTGAAGAGTATGTCGGAGGAGCCGCTGCTTTCGGCATTGTCGCAGCTGGATCTGCCGCTTCCGAGCGAATCACTTGAGCAGTTGGCGACGGAATACTGCGCGCTGTTCATCGGACCGAAGAACGCGGTGCTTCCGATGCAGTCAGTTTGGCAGAAAACCCAGTTAGACAGTCAGTCAGCAAGTTCGGTTGCGAAGTTTGCAGAGCTCATTGGTTACATAAGGCCAGCATCGGCTCTGTGGGATCATCTTGGTGTCCAATTAGATTTGATGTCCCATGTGATGTTGGCAACCTGTGATAAGAAAAAACGAGACAAGGAACGCAGTGTCGCTGATGAAGTCGCGACTGCATTTTTTGAACGACATTTGAATTGGCCATCTCCGCTGCTGTTGGCGACGTCGCAGAGAGCCCGTTTGCCTCTGTATCGTTCCCTTGCTGAAATCACTCAGCAATTCCTGAAAATGGAAAGCAAGACGCGTTCTTCGACGTCTTTGTGAGTCATCGCCTATGGTGAGACTCAGTAAAGCAACTTCGCCATGAAAAAGGGCATGGCCTGCAGTGAAACTATCACGAACCGGTATTCTCCCGCGATGACGAAACCAACACCGATACCTACTGATCCCGCTGAATTGAAAGACTTGGCGTTGGCCGTGTTGCAGAACGACAGATTTCCCTTTCTGGCCTCAATGGATGGTAATCAGGCGAGGGTCCGCCCTGTCTCGCCGGTCAGAACCGAAGGCTTCACCGTTTACGTTGCTAACTTGCGTGCGTACCACAAAACCCAGGAAATCGCGGAAAATCCCAAAGTCGAATTGTGCTACCTCGACAAAAATCACCATCAGGTGCGGATCACGGGAGTGGCTCGTGTCGAGCAGGATCGTAATTTGTTGCAGCAGATTTGGGATGAAAATCCTTTGCTGCGGAATTACCTCGGATCGATTGATAATCCGGACCTGATTGTTTATCGAGTTGATCCTCAAAGTGTCAGATACATGCGTGAGTGGGCGCTGGAGTACCATGACGTGTCATGGACTTGATTTAACAAGTGAATTCGAGCATTGACGGAGATTGGGGCGAACCGTGCGTGAGTTATTTCGAACTCTGCCATTGATGTGTGTCGTGTTGCTGGTGCCAATCGTCCCCTTCCTGTTCGTCGGAGGGCACTTGAGCGATTGGCTCAGAGGCCTGGCAGAGAATCCCCCTGAACCCGTTGCCACGTTTGCATTGATTGTGGGTCTGTTGGCAACGGACATCCTGCTTCCAGTCCCGTCCAGTGTGATCAGCACTCTGAGCGGTTGGCAGTTGGGCTGGTTTTGGGGAACCTTGGCGACGTGGTTGGGGATGAACTTGGGAGCGATAATTGGCTTCGTGTTAGCAAGGCGGTACGGGAAGACGTTTGCACTCTACTTCTCGCGGGGGCGAGATCTTGAGCGGATTCGAAAAGTAAGTGATCGGTATGGGCCGGTGGTTCTTGTGCTGACGAGAGCCATGCCCGTTTTCGCTGAAGCCAGTGTTTTGATGGCGGGAATCCATCAATTGGCATGGCGACGATTCATCCCAGCGATCATGGGGAGCAACCTAGCGATCGCAATTGCCTATGCAGCCTTTGGCGACTACGCCGAACGCCATCGATGGTTGCCCCTAGCACTGACTGTCTCGGTCGCCCTTCCCATCGTGGTGGCAGGACTCGCCCGGCGATGGCTGCCTGAGGGAACGTCAGAGCCACTTGAACCATCGACTGAGATCGAATCGCCCTGACGGAATTGCGACTCACCTCAGCGATTACAGCTGGGATGTGTAGAAATTGGGCTTAACGACTTGCTAATCGTTACGGTCGTTACAGGCGGCGTTCTTACCTGACTGTTCAGGCTTTTCTGGTCGTCAATCCCGCATTAATCACCCGGTTTTACTCAATCGGTGTGCTAGGGTTTTTTGCCACCCTTCCACTCTGTGCCTTCTTTCACGGGGACACGGAAAAGTCAGGTACTTTCCCACCATTCCAGGACATAGACATGACTGAATCCAGCATCGATCAGACCACCGAAGAAAACGTTCTTACTCTCGAGCGACGTGCTGCCGATCGCAGAGCAGACCAAACTACAAGCGACGCGGGAAATACCGAAAACTTGGATACTGGTGTTGTTAATGAACCGCGACGAAAGAAACAACGTCGCCGCCACATTGATCCAACAACCTGCGAACGCGATTACAGCAATCCGGAAATCGAATTCATGCGTGCCATGGATGACTACAAACGTGACGCGGGACGTATGTTTCCTACATGCAGCGAAGTGCTCGAAGTGATTCGGTCATTGGGATACTACCAGCTGACAGAAGAACAAGCAGAGACGCTTGGATTCGAGGAAGAAATCCCGGATCAGGATGAGAGCAGTGCGGATTCGATGACTGAAGAGTCTGATGATTTTGTTGACGCATAATCACTGAAATGCATGTCGGCTCACGTCGATATCTGGTTAAATCATGAGCAGCCTGGGACAACGTTCACATTGATGTGTGGTCGCTTCCGGGCTGTTCTCGGTTTAGGGGATAATTGTGTGCACCAATTGATTCGACTTCTCGCCTATCTTTGGGCGCTTCCCTACACCCTTTTCGGTATTGCCTGTGGCTTGCTTCTCTTCGGACGATTCAAAGTTGTGGATGGCGTGTGTGAAATTCACAGTCCGGTAATCGCGGGTGTCTTGAATCGATTTCCCGTACCTGCCAGTGCAATTACTCTGGGGCATATTGTCTTGGCTCGTGACCACAAAATGTTGGGATTGACGAGAGCACATGAACGCGTTCATGTGCGTCAGTATGAGCGTTGGGGAATCATTTTCGTTCCGGCTTATCTTCTCGCCTCTGCGGTTCTTTACCTGCAAGGCAAGGATGGGTATCAAGACAATCCGTTTGAAAAAGAAGCTTACGCTATCGATGCTGAAGCTCGCGCTACCGATGCTGAAGCTCGCGCTACCGATGCTGAGGCTTGCGCTATTGATGATACTGATTCGTGAGAAGCAGAAAGCGTTGCAAGCGTAAGTGACTGGGTAGGCGCATGATGGCGGAACGCGATTGCTATCAGTCCCAAGCTTCAGTTGGCAACTCTGCAGCAAGTTCATCCATCGACGCGCTGAGTTGATTCATTAATTCACGTTTTTTCAGTTGGCTGTCGAGTGGTTGGCCCACAAACATGTCGCAGAAAAACGGCACCAGCAATGCTTCGCCTTTAGGTAATGCTTTACCGAGACCGTGCATGAATACAGGTGTGATCGGTATCTCCGGGTGTCGTCGCGCAATATGAGCAACACCACTCTGGAACTCATCCATCTTCTCTGGTTCACCCCGTGTTCCCTCAGGGAATAACAAAACGATGCCATCCTTCTTGAGCACCTCAGAGATAGGATCCAGCGGATGTTTTCCCTTTTCGCGGCGGATCTTGCTTCGATCTATTGGGATGATTCCGACGATACGTGTCGCAAACCAGCGTCGCAGTCGACGTGTCATGAAATAATCAGCCGCTGCAACGGGGCGGACACTCGGCAGACGTTTCAGACCAAGCACATTCATGAGAGCGAATACATCGAGATGACTATTATGGTTTGCGACAATGATTGCCGGCCCAGAACTTGGTAGCAGTTCACCACGTCGTACGTTAGTTCCCAAGACAATCATCATCAATGGACGTACGACCAAAGCAAAAAATGCTATTCGTAGGATTTGATTCATTGGTGGTAACAGTAATGAATGAAGTGGAAGAACAACGGTGCTGTGAAGATCAAGTTTCCAACGCGGTCCAGCACACCTCCATGACCAGGAAGCGTCGCGCCAAAGTTTGTGATCTTCAAGTCGCGTTTCAGGGCGCATATGCAGAGTTCCCCTGCAAAACCCATGCAAGCGATCATGAATCCGGCAAAGACCGAGTGAGCAAGGTCCATCGGAGTGATCAACGGACCAATGGAACCTGCCAAACACGTTGTGATCGTGATCCCGCCGATTAAGCCGGCATAGGTCTTTCCAGGGGCGATGTTGGGCGACACCTGCTTCTTGCCAAAAGGTTTACCCGATAAGTATTGGAAGATGTCATTTGTTTCAGCCACGATGATCAGGAAAATGAGTAGGCCGGGGCCTGGGTGTTGTTCGGCAAGACTCAGTGCATCATTCTTTCCCTTGGATGCGAGTTCTCCCAACGGGATGCTCAGCAGGTAGGCAGTGTGAGACAGACTGTAAACCGTGATCATGAGCGCCCAAAGTAATGTTCCTGCAGCTTTCTGAAATCCATCACCTTGGCCGATCATCCACATTCGCGTGGGTAACCACGCAAACATGATGACGGGAATGAACACAAGGAACATCTGGTAGTTGTCAGTCGCAGCGAAATAATACTGGGGAATCACCGACAAGTAAGCGTAAAAAAGAACTCGGCGGTCAGCGCGTCTTGTGGGCGACATTGAAAGAAACTCTTTCAATGCGAAGAAGCTGATGAATCCGAAGAAAATTACCCCACCGTTCGGCGATAAGCACAACGCAAGTGAAAACAGTCCTGCCAACGACCACCATGTTCGGATGCGATGGCGAATCAAGGTGTCGTCGGCTCCAGAGAAGTAACGCATCTTGAGAAATAGAATGCAGTTTGAACATGCAAGTACAGCAAAGATCGAGATTAGCGTTATGCGGATTTCCCAAGCAAGGTGGCTCATCGTTTTGCTGTTCGCTCGCGATCGGGTTCGAGAGAGGTTTGGAAAGCAGTTGCTATTTCAAATCAAGCATTAAAAAGCCCCGTGACCTTTCAGGCATGGAAGCCACGTCCTGTGCGCTCTGTCCAGCTTTGTTTTCAATTTAAACCGCCGGAACGATGTGCCGTTTCCGTTCTGATGGGAAGCGGTCCCGAGCGGTAGTGGTAATCATAACAGTCCCAACAGAACCCTGTTACAGCATCGATGTCGTCCAGCGGTAGTCTGATGTCGGTTCGCTCAAAGCAGGTGTTCTGTGACTTTGGCGATGAGCGATTCTTGAACAATCCTATGCTTGCAAATAGGGAATTGGTGTTTCCAGCAAGGGACGGAGGGTCATTTTATTGCGGAACGACGCTGTTTGCATGGTGGGGAGATGGATTCGCCCACCTGCTGTGAAACTTGTCCGATTGTTGCCGTACATTTTTCGGTTTGGCGTTGTGGTATTGAGCACAGATTTCGTACCGTTCCACCAATACTAGAGATGTTCTTCCGAGATAGCGTGACTTCGGAGAGCACTGATGCATGTCAATTGCAAGCGAGGCAGGGATGTACGCCGCAACTTATAGAATCATGACTTGGATGATGATCCTCGTTACCACCATCGCGGTTGGATGCCGAGGCGCACAAAAATTTGGGCGCAATCTTCAGGTTCGAACGAGTAATGATGTCGAGGTAGCGGAGATTGATTCTCCAGAGCAGCGGCTAGCGACTTCCTCACGTGCCGATAGCGACAGTGATCAGGCTGGCGCGACTGGATTGAGGGGCGCCAGGAGTTTGGAGACGCGATCCGCTTCTCTAAAGACTCAGCCTGATGCGAAAGATCTACAAGCATCTGTCGCTTCGACAAAAGTCGCAGAGGATGCTGATAACACAGTCGCGAAGGCAGTTTCGCCAACCGCTGATGTGGTTGCTGAGACAGAATCTACCGCAACAGAAAGTCTTGCCCTTCCGTCTTCGACAGAAGCACAACCAGCCAGTGCTGCGGAAGTCATTGCGAAAATCAATAACTTACCCGCAGCGGAACGTGAACGGCTTCGCCAACAGTTGAAGAGCGAATTGGTGACTGCCGATCAAACCACGCAGCCCAATCCCATTGATTTGGCATCGGGAACGATGGATAGATTGCCAACTCTGCCACCATCACGAGATTCGGTACCGGAGATTACTCCCGCACGCATTGGAGTTGGGATCGAGCAGGATTCAGCTGAGGCACCTACAGCCGTTTCAGTCTCGTTGGATAGTGTGGATCCAACGGCGCTGACCGAGCAAGAAAAGGACGCTGTCGCACAAAAGCTTCTTCAGAATTATGCGAATGTAGCTAACGCAGCCGGTGGAGGAAATTCAGATAGCACGACAGTGCGAACGGCCAGCGCCACTCAGAATCAGGCAGCTCATAGTAGGATTGTGCAGGCCTTTTCTCCCGAGCTTTTATCTGAATTGTCGGAAGATGTACTTTACGACGCTTTGGCACAACAGCTCAGCAAAGCTCCTGTCGGGGAGGAGCCAGCAGAACGGACAGCCCGCTTGATCCGTTTGCGACACCTGCTTGTGCTTTCGGGTGATCCCGACGCAGCAGTTGAGAAAATTAGCGGCTTATCAGAAGCTGAGCAGGAGTTTCTGCGGCATCAACTTTTGGGACTGTGGACAATCATTGATCCTGACGGACATCCGACATCACCAAGTCGTCGATTTACCTCGGCCGTCCCGCAGATTCGTGAAGCAGCTAAATTCGCCGCAGCGGCGACAGATGCACTTGAAGTAAGGGCACTGGCGTTCTGTACTGACATTCAGTCTTACGGGCAATTCAAACGATTCGAGGGGAATCGTTTCGATGCCGGGCAACAGGTCATTCTGTACTGTGAGATCGACAACTTTACCGCCAAACGTGTGGACGGTGGTTTTGAGACACACTTACAGGGAAGCTACGACATTTACGATTCCGAGAATCGCAAAGTACTGAGCCAATTATTGCCCGGAGATCAGCAGGTTTCCACGAACTATTTGCGTGATTACTTCATCGCTTACCAGATGCTGATCCCACAGGAGTTACCTGCGGGCACTTACAAGCTGCGACTGACGATGGAAGATCGTAATGGCAAGAAGTATGGTAATTCTGATATCCCCTTCGAAATTGCGAAGTAGGCGATTCAGGAATCCAGTGGGATCGTGTCCATGATTTGATAAGTCGGCCCTGACTTGTCAAGAAAACTGGCGACCAACTGCAGTGAACTGACCAGCATGCCACCCAGTTCCGTGTCCTGTTCAGCCGCGAGACGATCCATCACATCACTGTTGGCCAGTTTCGATGTGCTACGTGTGCGTCCGAGTGTCAGGTGGGGAACGTAGTCTCTGGGTTCTTGTTTGAACCCAAGCTCAGCAAGAGATGTTTCTAATTGAGATACGATTTTGGTGAGTGCCCCCGATGCATCGTTGATCCCTGCGTATAGAATGCGAGGACGCTCTCGACTCGGAAATCCGCCGGTGCCGCCAAAATCAAGGTGAAACGGCGCGTGATTGGAGCAAACCCTGTGGATCACGTTGCAGACATCGGGAACTTCGGTGTTGTCCACGTCACCAAGGAACTTCAGGGTCAAATGCAGATTATCAGTGGGAACCCACTTGATGCCGTCATTTGATTGACGCAGACGCTGCAGCATCCGGGTTGAATTACGGTTGACGTCGGGCGCGAGCTTTATAGCAATAAATGATCGAATGTTTTTCATGGTGCCAATCGTACACGGAAATATGTCTGAGTTTGAGCCGCCACCATTTGATCCCCATCCCTTTTTCAGGGGAGGCCACTTACAGACCCTTGCGGCCACCCGCGAAGTGTCAGCCGATTTGCTCAGCACCATTCAGCATGTCGTGCCAGTGTCAGAAGGGGATTCGATCGTTTTGCACGAAGATTGCCCTGCTGATTGGGTGCCGGGTGATCGGTCAACTTTGTTGGTGCATGGTCTTTCAGGATGTCATGCGGCCCCCTACATGCTGCGTTTGGCCAAACGTTTTCTGAAATTAGGGTCACGCGTTTTTCGAATGGACATGCGCGGATGTGGAGCGGCACGCCCATTAGCACGCAATCTGGCTCATGCTGGTCGTAGTGACGATGTTGTGGCGGCACTCGACTCCATTGCTGCCAAGTCAAAGGAGGGGCCGATGCTGGCGATTGGTGTTTCACTAGGGGCTGGGCAATTGCTGCGAGCGGTGGGGCGCATTGGGTGTGGTGTTTCAATTCGACCAGCGTGGTTTGAGCGATTAGCTCGTATTGCTGTGGTCGCACCACCGTTGGACTTGAGGCGGTGTAGCGTCAACATGCAACGTTGGTTATTGCGACCCTATAACTATTATTTCATCCGTGCTCTGCTGGGAAGTGTGCCGCCTGGTGTTCATGAACGTGCCGAATTCCAAGAAGCGATTTTGGAGAGACGTCCGAGAACGTTGTGGGAACTGGATGATCGTATCACTGCCCCGCTGAGTGGTTTTGATGGCGCGGCAGACTATTACGATCAGGCCTCAGCCTGCCATGTGGCAAGGTTCAATCCTGTGCCCACTCTTGTCCTGACAGCAGCAGATGATCCCATCGTCCCGGTCGGTTGTTTTGCAGACAATCCGAGTCTGTGGCCAAAATCAACGCAATTGTTCATCACGAACACGGGTGGCCATATGGGCTTCTTGGATCGTCGTCGCAAGTGCTGGATCGACGAAGCTGTCCTGTCGTGGTTCTCAGCCTGATGGGATCGCAGCCTGATGGGATCGCAGCCTGATGGGATCGCAGCCCAAAGTAAAGATATCCTCGACTTCTACTTTGTCGTCCAAATCGGATCAGGAACCATTTCGTCAGCAACAGCGGACCCCTGATCGGTACGCCCACTTCCAGCCATACCACTGATGACTTCAACGGTCATGTCGTTGTCACACGTGATTTGACAACTAAGTCTGACACCAGACTCTGAAATCTCACGAACGCTCAACGTATCTTTCTCAGCCTGCGTGATCTTTTCTGGTTCCCCATCAATGAATTTGATTCGACAGGATGTGCACTTTGACTGTCCGCCACAGGCATGAAGCTGATCCGTGCCAGCCTCGTCTACGAGTGCTTTGACCAGCCGTTTGCCTGCGGTGATCTCAAAATCACCTACTCCTTGCACGGTTAACTTTGGCATGTGATCGGTCTCCGGGGTCGATGCGAATTGATTTGAATGAATAAAGCTGTTGTCCCGAATCGAGCGAGCGTGATGCTTTTTGGTCATACGCTTCGAGCCGCCCAGTGCAACGTTCTGTGGGGAAGGATAGTATCCCGGGCAACTGTTGTGCAAGCGATCTCATCTGCAATTGCCGTGTTTGACTCTCACTTCGCGGGTTCAGCATGTTGCGGGGATTCAGGGTTTTGTGGAGGAGGCTGCGGGTTGTTTCGCATCACCTTCAGGTTTTGCGTTGGGGACTCCTTGCAGAATACGCTGGGTTTCGTGACGCACACGCATAAGTTCAAGTTTTTTTTCTGCAGCATTGACTGCCAGTTTCTGCTGTCTGAACGTCTCTGACGTACCGAGACCTCGGGCAATCAGGCGTTGTTGCAGCTCAACTTTTTTACTCATTTGTAGCAATGAAAGCTCTG
>JBPCVE010000218.1:0-3129 GCA_051010795.1 Rubripirellula sp. | reverse complement strand
CATCGCATTTCACTCGATGGAACGGGCTGGTTTCGAGTCAGATCGCAATCGCATCATGCTGTACAACCGCAGCAGCGGCAAGCTGAAAGAGATCACTGAGGGTTTGAACCAAACCACGCATCATGCGACCTGGAGCGAAGACAGCAAAAGCATTTACTTCCACAGCGAAATCCGCGGCACGACTCAAGTATTCCAGATCGACGTTGACAACCAGGCCCTTCAGCAGGTCTCTGAGGGTCGCTTCAACTTTTCGATCGTGTCCTGCGTCCCCGGCAGCAATCGTCTGTTGCTTCGTCAACAGAGCATGCTTCGCCCTACGGAACTGGCTTTGCTTGACCCCAGCAACAAACAACTGGGCACCATCACTGACGTCAATGGTGAAATGTACAAGACATTGGAATTGCCAACGATTGAAGAACGGTACTTCACCGCAACCGATGGCGAACAGATTCACAACTGGGTCATTCTTCCCCCAGGCTATGACCCCAAGGACGGAAAGAAGTGGCCCATGCTGACTTACTGCCAAGGTGGTCCTCAGGGTCAAATTGGCCAGTGGTTTTCCTACCGCTGGAACTTCCACATGATGGCATCGCACGGCTACGTCGTTCTGGCTGTCAACCGCCGTGGAATGCCTGGGTTCGGACGTAAGTGGAACGATGACATCAGCGGTGACTGGGGCGGCCAAGCGATGCAGGACATCCTGGCATCCACCGATGCCATGATCGCCGACCCATCAATCGATCGCAGTCGTGTTGCAGCCATCGGGGCCAGTTTTGGTGGCTATACCGTCTACTGGCTGATGGGAAATGACGCAAAGCGATTCTGCACCATGGTCGCGCACTGTGGGGTTTTCAACCTTGAATCCATGTACGGGTCGACTGAGGAACTTTTCTTTGTCAACTGGGACCTTGGTGGTCCCTATTGGGCAAGCGAAGCTGCTGGGAACGCCTACGCCAAATTTTCACCGCACAAGTTTGTGGGCAAATGGAAAACTCCACTGCTGGTGATTCATGGCGAAAAAGATTTTCGTGTCCCCGTGACTCAGGGCATGGAAGCTTTTACGGCTGCACAAGTTCAGGGAATCCCAAGCCGGTTTCTGTACTTCCCCGAGGAAGGCCACTGGGTAATGTCACCTCAAAATGGCGTGGTATGGGGACGTGTCTTTTTTGACTGGTTGGACCGAACCTGCAAACCAACCCCCTAACCAAGCCGAGCCGCCGGGCATCAGTTGCATCCAAAATGGCGGCGGACCTTTCACCCTGCCTTGCGGGGCAGGCGTGACTGCTTCGCAAATTCGCTTGTCCGGCTTAGGACAACACTTCACTTTCGATATTGGCAATTTCCAAACACATCGCTTAAACAAATGAAGAAAAGCAAATCAAGTCATTGCAATCGTGTCGCTCACTTGTCGGTCATGATGCTGGTCATCACAGCCATCTCCGGCCGTGATGCCCAAAGCCAAGACGACGCGAGAATCAACACTGCTCTGGAATCAATCCGCAACGTTGGCAAAGAAGGGAAGGGATACTCCAAAGCGATCCCCGCAGCAAACCAACTTCGCCAAACATCGTCGTCTAAGATCAGCCTGCTTTTGAACGGCATGGCTGGTACGAATCCAGTAGCAGAAAACTGGCTTCGTGGAGTCATTTTTGACGTTGCCAGAAAATCGCCCGAGCCGATGGCAGCTGAGTTGCAAACGTATGCGATGAACCAGTCCAACAACCCCAAGGGACGTGGACTGGCAATGGAACTGTTACAGACCGAAGCTCCGCAGACAGCAACCAAGCTGATCGAATCCTGCCTGAATGACCCCAGCCTTCCACTCAGGGAGATGGCAGTTGAGCAGGCTATCACTCGCGCTGCGGCAATTTCCAAACAACAACCGGAAGATGCTGTCGCTGACTACCGTGTTGCACTTGCGGCAGCACGCCATCCACGCCAGCTAGCGCGAATCATCGAAGCGCTTGGAAAATTGGGCAAAGAAGTCAGCACTGCCGATGTATTTGTGCTTTTGACTGACTGGCAAAGCCTGGCACCGATGGACAACGTCGACGGTGTCGGCTTCAAAATGAAATATGCCCCCGAGAGCGAGTTCCAAACAGCCGGGGCTATCGACCTGAAAATACAGCACGACGGAAAGGTGGGCAAAATCACTTGGCAACCCCTTACTGGTTCACCCGACCTTGGAGAAGTCGACTTGGCCGAAGCCTACAACAAGGAAAAAGGCGCAATCGCTTACCTGTTTGCGGAGTTCGAGTCCGATCAGGATCGCCCCGCCCAAGCAAGACTCGGTTGCATCAACGCCAATAAAATCTGGATCAATGGCAGGCTGGTGATGGAGAATGAGGTGTATCACTCAGGGTCCATGATAGACCAGTACATCTCCGACTTCCCTTTGAAGAAAGGGACCAATCGTATTCTGCTGAAAATCTGCCAAAACGAACAGGAGGAATCGTGGGCACAAAACTGGAAATTCCAGTTCCGCATCACAGACCCTTCCGGAAAAGGATTAGCGAGTCAGCCTTAACTGACGTCTGTGAATGAATGCCTGCCTGCACCGTCCACTCAAGTTTGCCAGAAACACCATGAACCTGAATTCGCTTCCGCTTTTTAACCTGAATCAAAAACGTACCCGATCGAATCGGCCCGCCATGAATACCCTTTCAGCTTCTACCTCATCCATTCCTGCACGCACACGACAGCAAAGACCATTCATTGCGAACACTGCGATATTGGCATTCACCGCATGCTTGACATGGTGCCTGCTGGCGGACACAGTCGCTGCTGCCGATCCGGTAAACGGATTAGGCAGCAAGAGTTGGCTTGGCTTTCGTGGCGATGGGACCAGTCGCGCGACTTCTTCTGCTCCCAAAAAGCTGGAACTCGGCGAGGGTGGCAATTTGGCTTGGAAACTCCAGATGCCAGGTCGCAGCGTCGCAGGCCCCATTGTGATCGGCGACCTTGTTGTGACAACAAGCTCAAGCGGACAGGACGGCGAAGTTCTCCACGTCAGCGGCGTCAACTTGCAGACCGGCAAACTGAAGTGGGAACAAACATTCCGAGCCACTGGGCGACCGTTCTGCCACCCCACCAGTGCGAATGCGGCCCCCTCACCTGCAAGCGATGGAC
>JBPCVE010000217.1:0-3064 GCA_051010795.1 Rubripirellula sp. | reverse complement strand
AATCGGATGGGATCACACGTCCACTGCTTGAAAAAATGAATGTCGATGTGACGCAGTTGAATGAGCTCGTTGCAAGTGAAACCGGGAAATTGCCGTCAGTGACCGGAGGGCGACAGCCAGGTATTGCGCCTAGCTTACAAAAAACGTTTGATGCTGCTGCAGACGCTGCAGAGAGTCTGAAAGATGAGTTTGTCAGTACCGAGCATTTGTTGCTGGGGCTGGTCACTGCCGACAGCAAGGCAAAGAGTTTACTCTCATTGTCCGGCATCGGAAAAAATGACGTTCTCGAAGCAATGCAGGCTGTTCGTGGCTCTGCACGTGTCACTGACCAGAATGCCGAAGATACTTATCAAGCGCTGGGAAAATTTGGTTTCGACCTGACGAGACTGGCAGCAGAGGGAAAACTTGACCCGGTGATCGGGCGAGATAACGAAATTCGGCGGGTAGTGCAGGTGCTGTCACGTCGAACCAAGAACAACCCTGTGTTGATTGGGCAACCGGGCGTCGGTAAGACGGCGATCGCGGAGGGACTTGCGCTCAGGATTTTTGAGGGTGACATTCCTCAAAGCTTGAGAGACAAGCGGGTGATCTCGTTGGACATGGGGGCTCTCGTTGCCGGCGCAAAATTTCGTGGAGACTTTGAAGAGCGGTTGAAAGCAGTTCTACGCGAAGTCAAAGACTCCGATGGTCAGGTGATCTTGTTCATCGATGAATTGCACCTTGTTGTAGGAGCGGGAAATGCAGAGGGGTCAGCTGATGCTGCGAACCTGTTGAAACCAGAACTTGCTCGGGGAGCGTTGCGTTGTATCGGTGCGACCACACTTGATGAGTACCGACAGAATATCGAAAAAGATGCAGCTTTGGAGCGTCGGTTTCAACCCGTTTACGTCGGTGAGCCGACGGTTGATGACACCATCGCGATCCTGCGGGGGCTCAAGTCGCGCTACGAGTCCCATCATGGTGTACGCATCACTGACAGCGCGCTGGTGGCAGCTGCCAATCTGTCCAACCGATATATCTCCGATCGGTTCCTTCCTGACAAAGCGATCGACCTTGTTGATGAGGCAGGTAGCCGATTAGCAATGGAAAAAGAGAGTGTACCCGAGCCCATTGACCTGATTCAACGACGGTTACGACAACTTGAACTTGCACACCGTCAATTAGTCGATGAGCAAGAAGAATCCGCTGTCGCCAAGCGAGCGGAAGTTGAAGAAGAGATGGAGACATTGAATCGTGAGCTCGCCAGCCTTCGGGAGCAGTGGGAAGCAGAAAAGCTTGGCCTGGAAGATGTTCAATCGGTCCGTCAGGAAATTGAACAGCTCGAGCATCAGTTTGCCAAGCTTGATGCCGACGCAAAGCAGAAGCAACTCTGCGGTGAAAGTCCAGAGGAACTGTATCGCGAAATGCTTGAAGTGCGGGAACAGCTTGGTGGTTTGCAAAAGCGGATTGAAGAATCAGAAGCTCGTGAACAGCAAGCACTGGAACAGGAAGCTGAGTCGGAACATGCTGGCCAGAGCGGTGATGAACGACGCTTGCTGCGTCATGACGTCACTGAGGACGAGATTGCTGAGGTTGTGAGCGCGTGGACTGGTGTTCCCTTAACGCGGATGCTGGAGACGGAGCGAGCCAAGTTGCTGGTGATGGAGGAACGTCTTCATCAACGTGTGATTGGGCAAGGAGAAGCTGTTCAGGCCGTGTCTGATGCCGTCCGACGTAGTCGAAGCGGTTTGCAGGATCCTCAGCGTCCGATCGGTTCTTTCCTGTTCTTAGGTCCGACTGGCGTTGGAAAGACCGAACTGTGTAAGGCACTGGCCGAAGTGATGTTTGATGATGAATCAGCAATGGTTCGTATCGACATGAGCGAGTTCATGGAACGCCACAGCGTGTCACGATTGATCGGTGCGCCTCCGGGTTATGTTGGCTACGAGGAAGGTGGTAAGTTGACAGAGGCAGTTCGACGTCGTCCCTATTCGGTGCTGCTGTTGGACGAAATGGAAAAAGCTCATCCTGATGTATTTAATATTCTGCTTCAGGTTTTGGATGATGGACGGTTGACCGATGGGCAGGGCCGAACTGTCGATTTTACGAATACCGTCATCGTGATGACCAGCAATGCGGGCAGTCAGGTGATCCAGAAAGTGACTGAGCAGGGAGGTGATGAAGAGGAAATGCGTGATGCAGTGCATGAAGCATTGAAAGCGCGATTCCTGCCAGAATTTTTGAATCGTATTGATGATATCGTGATTTTTCACCCGCTTCTCAAAACCGAAATACGGCGGATCGTTGAACTCCAACTTCAGGAATTGGCAAAACGTCTCGCAGCGAATGGCCTACGACTGGAAGTGTCGGAAGATGCAGTGGATGAAGTCGCCTCCGCAGGGTATGACCCAACGTTCGGTGCCAGACCCCTGAAGAGAGTCATCCAGCGGGAAATCCAAAATCCGCTTGCGAAGGCTTTATTGACAGACGACTATCCCGAGGGAGCAACCGTTCATGTCGATTTCGATGGGAGTCGGTTCGTTTTTAGTGAGCGAGCCTCCGTCAACAGTGTGCCAGTTTGATTGGCACGCACGCGTTGGACTGCCTTGAGGCTCGACAAAGTGTGCCGTTCGGCAGGCCACTGTGTTGACCAGCCAGTTTATTGGTGAAGCACGGTCGCTTCTCAGGGACAGTGGCTTCTCAGGGACAGTGGCTTCTCAGGGACAGTGACTTCTCAGGGACAGTGACGGCCGTCTTTTGGATCAGCGAATCAAGAGGTGGGCTGGGTAGCCAAAGATCATTTGGGCGGCTTCTGGATTTCGTTGCGTTGAAATCTGACGTTGGGTGAGACGGGGACCGCAACGTGAACATGGGACCCGGTTCAGTCTGACTGCATGCGGATTGACAATTCGTCATTCTGCACAAGAACTTCGTAGGTTTGTACGTTGTGTTGCGGGATATTCTGTTCCCTGCACAGGCCATCTTTGATACCGAATCCCCAGTAGTGAATTCGGCAGTGAATGACGTCTTCCTCAATGCAACCTCGGACCAGTGAAGCACCGGCATGGGGGCATGGATCATCGAT
>JBPCVE010000216.1:0-13960 GCA_051010795.1 Rubripirellula sp. | reverse complement strand
CCTTGGGAATGTAAGGCTTCATGGTTTTGAACTCCGGCACGCCTGCTGCCAACTGCCCCAATGCCCACGCAGGTCGAGTTGTCATCTGGGCGATATTTCGCAAAGTCATTTTGGGCGGGATCGAAAGCCCGTTGCGGATCTCTTTGGGCCGCCAAGCGAAGGTGGGCGTATCAGCCAAAATAACCAGCACCTGGCATCCTGCCGAAGAGGCGCGGTCGAGCAGCTTATCCCTCAGTTCATCTTCCACCGGATGGTAAAGTTGGAACCAGAAATTCCCTTCGGTGATTTCAGAAACGGTTTCAATGCTGGCAGTCGCGACCGTACTTAAGATGAATGGCACGTTTTCAGCGAAGGCAGCCTGTGCCAGATACTCAGTCGCTTTGGGCCACATCATTCCTTGCAACCCAATCGGCGCAATACCGAACGGCGCACTACGGGTTTGCCCGAATAACTCCGTGTCCAGATTTGACCCTGCGTAGTCACGCAAGTAATAGGGTCGAAGTTGAATCTGGCGGATATCATCGGTATTGCGTCGCAGATTGACTTCGGAAAAACAACCACCCTCCAAATATTCAAAAGCGAAGCGGGGCATTCGCTTTCTGGCTCGTTGACGAAGGTGCTCGATCGAAGGATATCGGGAGTCAAAGAAATCTGTCATGATGTATTGTTTGCGTGATCCATTCTTATTCTGCCACCTCGGGCTATGAAGTGGCGTCACTTGGGAGACTTATGTTATCCCGCATCGGTAAATAGCACCACCACTTACCCATTTACCACGGACGCATGGGCAACTCAGCACTGCTACTGTTGCTTCTGGATTCGCCAGGCAGCCGTTTCACTCGCCCGTCACCATTTCCAGAGGCAGCGGAAGCACCATTGGATGCCCCTTGGCGGTCTTCGACGACAGCCCTACCGTTTTTTTTGATTGTCACTTCAGGTGCTCAACGCCCCCGGAGCGTTGCTATTTAATGCACGTTTGATGCACGAGCGTTATTTTTCAGGTCAGCCAGTCTGCTGTTTGGATTAGCCTTGACGCTTTAAGTTATCAGTGCAGAACCAGCACCGGCGCATTTACTACACCACGCACGCCCGAAAGGTAGATAACAACTCATGTTCGTCCACCACCCCATCCCCAACGATGATCGCCCCAACATCATCTTCATCATCACGGACCAACAGCGGTACGATACGATTGCAGGTCTGGGCTACGACCACATGGACACGCCCAACTTAGATCGTTTGGTCCGCGAGGGGATTTCGTTCGAACAATGCCATGTGACGGCAGCATCCTGTGCGGCAGCCCGCGCCAGTCTGTTCAAGGGATACTATCCCCATACCACGGGGATTCTGAAGAATGCCGACTCGTGGCGTCGAAGTTGGATTCAGCATCTGAACGATTCGGGCTACTACTGCACCAACATTGGCAAGATGCATTCGTGGCCATTTCAAACTGAATTGGGGTTCCACGAACGCTTTGTGGTTGAGAACAAAGACCGTTACCTAGAAGGTCGTTACTACTTTGATGAATGGGACCGTGCGTTGCGTTATCGGGGTTTGGTCAAACAGCAGCGAGAACAATACCGCAAGCGATCCGATTACGATGCTGCCTTGGGAGCTTTTGAATGGGAACTTCCCGAGGACACACATCCCGATGTATTCGTGGGCGACATGGCGACATGGTGGATCGACAACAAGCCCAAGATGAAGCCATTGTTTTTGCAGATCGGTTTTCCGGGGCCCCATCCACCCTATGATCCGATCCAACGCTACGCGGAGCCATATCTGCAGAAAGAACTCCCAATGTTGGAAGTAACAGAACAGGAACTGGCAAACCAACCGCCGGCGTTGAAGGAACTGCGTGTTCACAACCAGGAGATTGATCATGACTCAGTCATCATGGATTTGAATCCAAGCCATGAGCAACGACATCGGCAGCGTGCTTATTATTTGGCAAATGTCACCATGATCGACGAGAAGGTCGGTGAGATTGTTGATGCCTTGGAACGCAAAGGTTATTTGGACAACTCAATTTTGATCTTCACCAGTGACCATGGTGACTGCCTGACCGACCACGGTCATAGCCAAAAGTGGACGATGTATGAACAGATCACTCGGGTGCCGATGATCGTCTGGGCGCCGGGAAAATTTGGTGATCCCCGCGCGATCTCATCGATGGTTCAACAGATGGATCTGGGGCCCACCATCCTTGAGTGGGCTGGCATCACACCACCGGATGACTGGGAAGCACAATCACTGAATCCTGCTCTGGACCCGAAGACGACCGATGATTTTGCGGGCAGAGATTATGTTTACTGTGAGCAGGTAAAAGACGCTGTGCTGACGGGGTGCGAATTCATGACGATGGTACGCAGCAAGACGCACAAACTGGTCCACTTTTTAGACGAGCCCGACGGTCAACTGTTCGACCTGATGGCTGATCCCAACGAAGTGAACAACCTGTGGGACGAGCCTGCGAGCGAGAACATCAAGAACGAGATGCTGAACGAGTTACGTGAGTGGCGAATTCGAAGTGGTGTCCAGACGAAGGATTGGTGCAGCGAATGGCGTTAGACGGCTAGTAGGCATGTCGGCCAGTGATCACCGACTTGGCGGAACGCTTTCTTCCTATTCTGCCCTGTACCCCAAACACACCTAGCTTTCCGAGCAGACGTATCGAGCAGGCGCAGGGGAACCCAGCTTGAGCCACAATCATCTCCAAGGACAAAGCCGCCCCTGTTTCCCATCCAAGGTCCCAGCCTAAATTTCCGTACTGTATTTTAGTGAGGGGGAGCAGATCGCCGTGAATCGATCACAGCCTGACGCTCGAGAACGCTGCTTACCGGCTCGAGAACGCTGCTTACCGGCTCGAGAACGTGGCTTACCGGCTCGAGAACGTAGTGCGTTGTTCAACGCTGTCTACCGAGCATCGGAACCCTGCCAGAAGATTTGAGACGTCAAGAAGCGTCAGAACGCAGGCTGAAAGAATGACTGATGCTGTGCACAAATCCAGCTTACAAATTCGGGGTACCGCGCCATGGGTAGGGAACATCTGAATCCCCTTCCAAGCTTTAACGTTTAATTAGTTGCCGACGCGCCGCTCCGGGCAGTTAACACACCAACACGAAGACCTTAGGATATGCATACGTGGTTCGACCACATGACCATGCCGACGACGAGACCAGGTTGTCAACTCTGATAAACCTGAGCTTGCTCACCCTGTTCACCTGATCCCAAAGATTCATTTCCGTTGACTTGTTTTCGAGGCAGTTGGTTGATCCCTTGCGGTGTTTTCCGAAGGCGAACAGCAGGAATCGTCGCCGGCAGCCATTTGCTTGCAAATGCAATCGTCCCGCACTGCCCTACTGGCTTTCAACACAGAACTTTCAAAACCGACCTTTCAACCCAATTGAAGCATCGTGTTCAAACATTCTTTCCTGATTGTCGCTTTGTTGACTTTACTGGTACCCACTGTGTCGCGAGCGGCAGACCCCAAACCGGATGGAGGCAAGATCTCGGGCATCGACAAGGCCCTGTTCAGTCCTGATATCACACCGGGCGAGAACTTTTATTGGTACGCCAATCAGGAATGGTTGAACAAAACTGACATTCCAGGAGACAAATCAAATTACGGCATCTTTACGGTTTTGGATGACAAGACCCGCTCGGAGGTCCGAGCATTGATTGAGGAAGCAGCAGCATCCAAAGCGGAGCCCGGCACGGCCGCTCAGAAGGTCGGTGACCTCTACAAGTCAGTTCTCGACATGAAGGCTCGTAATGATGCAGGTATCAAGCCGATCCAACCGTTACTGCGAAGAATCAACACGGTGAAGTCGGTAGAAGATTTAGCAAAGACCCTCGGTTTCTTGATAAAGTCGGGTGTTTACGGTCCTGTCGCCCCGTACATCAATGCGGACGCACGTAAGAGTGATCAGTACACCGTTTATGTCACTCAGTCCGGGTTAACCATGCCCGACCGCGACTACTACCTCGAAGACGACGAACGTTACAAGAAGCTTCGCTCTGAGTTGCTTGCGTACGTTGCTGACATGCTTGCTGCTGCAGGCTCGAAAAATCCCGAGCCCTCGGCCAAAGCGATTTACGACCTTGAGCGGACGCTTGCTGAGAAGCAATGGACCAAGACTGAGAACCGCGATCCAGAGAAAACTTACAACAAAAAGAACAGTGAACAGATGCAGGCTTTGTTGGGTGAATTCCCATGGGCTACCTTCGCAAAAGCATCCGGACTGAGGGAGCAGACAGAGTTTGTGGTCCGTCAACCCAGTTACCTTGAGCAACTGGGCAAGCTGCTCACCGAGGTCGATTTGGAAACATGGAAAAACTATTTGCGTCTGCAAGTAATCGACGGCTACTCGAGCAGTCTGACCGAAGAGTTGGAGTTGCGACACTTCCAGTTCCACTCCACAGCGATCAGCGGCGTCACCGAGCAGGAACCTTTGTGGAAGCGCGGTGTCAATGTCACCAGCAGTGTGCTGGGTGAGTTAGTGGGTCAACTTTATGTTGAAAAGTACTTCAAGCCTGCCGCCAAGGAACGCATGAACGAGTTGGTTGAGAACCTCAAGAAAGCGTTTGCTCAGCGAATCACCACCCGCGACTGGATGGGCAAGGGAACTCAGAAGCAGGCACTGGAAAAGCTGTCGATGTTCACCACCAAGATTGGATACCCAAACGAATGGAAAGACTACACAGGTCTGACGATTCAATCTCCTACTCTTGCGACCAACATTTTGGCATCGTCGAAATTTGAAACCAAGGAAGAATTGAAGAAGCTTGGTGGTCCGATCGACCGCAACGAGTGGCATATGACGCCACAGACCATCAATGCCTATTACAACCCCGTCATGAACGAGATTGTTTTCCCTGCCGCGATCCTGCAGCCACCTTTCTTCAACATGGAAGCTGACGATGCCGTGAATTACGGAGCTATCGGAGCTGTCATTGGCCACGAGTTGAGCCACGGGTTCGACGACAAAGGAAGCAAGTACGACGGTAACGGTAACTTGCGAAAGTGGTGGACCGAAACCGACCGCGAAGAATTTGAACGTCGAGCCGAAGGCTTGGTTGCCCAGTACGACGCATTCGAGCCCGTCGAAGGTAACTTCGTCAACGGAAAGCTGACTTTGGGCGAGAACATTGGCGACCTTGGTGGTCTCAGCGTTGCTTACAAAGCTTACCGATTGTCCTTGAATGGCAAGCAAGCACCCGTCATTGATGGACTCACTGGCGATCAACGATTCTTCCTTGGCTGGTCTCAAATCTGGCGACGACTCTACCGAGAGCCAGAACTGCTGAAGCGTTTGGTAACCGACCCCCACAGCCCAAGTGAGTACCGTGTGAATGGAATCGTGCGAAACATGGACGCCTGGTACGAAGCGTTTGGAATCAAACCTACCGACGCTCTCTACCTGAAACCAGAAGATCGCGTCCGGATCTGGTAGGCGTAACTGGTCCACATTGACCAAGTCGCAAAACGCTGCGGTCTTTCAAGCAACCACAGCGCAGCCCACGTGAGGGAGTTGCACGTTTCGTGTAGCTCCCTTTTTCATTTCACTTATTTCATTTCACTGATGACGATTCCGATTCCTGTATTTGCACACGGAAGATTCCACGACCTGCACACTGAATCTGTAAAAACCCTGTGACTGATGCGGACGTCCTTATGACGCCGTACTGATCATGCACACGCGTCAGCGTTGATCCGGACCTAAAGTCATCACTTGCCCTGCAACATACCGGTCGATTACTTTCCTGCTTGATGCATGCAAGTAACCCACAATTTCCCGTGACTGCACGATTGCCGGATGGTACGATCTCAACACCTCTCAGGAAACTGGTTCAGTCGCAGAGTCATCGAAGTTCGGGCCGCAGTTTCGCAAGTCTCATTGAAGTAGCCAAGAACCAGCCAACGCCCCAACAGGCCCGCATGACCCAGGGAACACCCAACCGCCCCGAAGCTGCCAACAGCCCAAACAATACAGCCGGTGACGCTGATCATCGCGTCCTGCCTGGTGCTGAAAATGCAGAGAATGCCACAGCCTTGGATGTCGCGTCACAGTCAGTTTGGCGAAAGTACCGCAAACTGTTCATTCTGATGGTCGTTGCCGCCATCGCCGCAGGGTTAGCGTGGCAGTTTGGTGAGTACTTGCAGCTGGATTATTTGGCCACTCAGGAAAACCAGCTCCGAGAATTCCAGCAACAGTCCCCAGTGTTAGTTTTTGGAGCCGCATTCTGTATTTACGTACTTGTGACAGGTTTGTCTCTTCCTGGAGCGGCGCCACTGACACTTCTGTACGGCTGGTACTTTGGGTTTGCTCCGACACTTGTGCTGGTCAGTTTTGCGTCCACGGCTGGCGCAACCATTTCTTTTCTTACCAGTCGCTACCTGTTGCGGGGCAGCATTGAACAAAAGTTTGGCGACCGCTTGCAAACCTTCAACAAGCACCTTGAGAGCGAGGGTGCTTTTTACTTGTTCACCTTGCGATTGATTCCTGTGGTTCCCTTTTTTGTAATCAATCTGGTCATGGGGCTAACGCCTCTTTCAACGCGAACATACTGGTGGGTCAGTCAACTCGGCATGCTGCCAGGCACGGCGGTCTACGTTTACGCGGGGTCCAGTGTGCCTAACCTGAGCCAACTTGCAGAACAGGGTGCCGCAGCGGTGTTGTCACCCCATCAATTGCTCCAGCTTTTCATTGCTTTCGCATTGCTAGGCATTTTTCCACTACTCGTCAAACTGGTCATGAAGTGGATCGGTCGAGGGGCAACACCCTCAAGCCGCTGAGCGTCGCCCGCAGCTTCACGTTCTGAAATTTTCCGCTGAATTCGTCCCTACCCTGCCGGTATCCCAACATGTCCAAGCTCGCCCAACTGCAGCCCTACGACGAATTCAATCAAGCATTGGAATCCAATGTACACCCCAAGGATTGGCAAAACCCAACTTCCAGTGGGCGATACAACCTGGTTGTCATTGGCGGTGGGACTGCAGGTCTGGTTTCGGCCATGGGTGCGGCGGGACTTGGCGCCAAGGTTGCCTTGATCGAGCGAGAGCTTCTGGGCGGTGATTGCTTGAATGTGGGCTGTGTGCCATCCAAGGCACTGCTAAGTGTTGGCCGCTTCGTGCAAAGTCTGCGCCGAGCCGAATCGCTGGGCGTTCGACTGTCCGGGGAGCCAGAAGTCCAATTCCCACAAATCATGGCACGGCTTCGCAAGCTACGTGCAGAGATCAGTCCGCATGACTCAGCCGAACGTTTCCGTGCGGCCGGGATTGACGTTTTCATGGGACACGGCCAATTCATCAGTGGCAGCGAAATCAAGGTGGGTGATACCAAACTTTGCTTTAGCAAAGCGGTGATCTGCAGTGGAGCGCGAGCGGCCAAAATCGACATTCCCGGTTACGAAGAAACAGATGTGCTGACCAACGAAACGGTGTTTTCTCTCACTGAACTGCCGCCGCGGATGGTTGTGATCGGCGGCGGTCCCATTGGGTGTGAACTTGCACAAGTCTTTGCGCAGTTCGGGTCGCATGTCACTCAGCTAGAACGCTCGGAACGTATCTTGCCTCGTGAAGAAGCCGATGCGTCCTCCCTCGTAGGTGAATCGCTGAAGCGTGACGGAGTGCAAATTTGCACAAGCACTCAGATTGTCGGCCTGTCTCAGGATGGTCATCACAAAGTGGTGTTAATCAAAGACAAACACGGCGAACGTGAAATCGATTGTGATGCAATTCTGAGTGCCGTCGGCCGTGCACCAAACGTGAATGGCATGGGACTGGAGAAAGCGGGGATTGATTATGACCCCACCAGTGGAATTACGGTCAACGACAAACTACAAACCACGAACCAAAATATTTATGCCGCAGGTGACGTCACATCACGTTACCAATTCACGCACGCAGCTGACTTCATGGCAAGAGTCGTGATACAGAATGCACTATTCCTCGGGCGACAGAAAGTGAGCTCGCTGTTGATTCCGTGGGCGACGTACACCTCACCGGAGGTCGCACACGTGGGCATGTATCCCAGAGAAGCTGAATCTCAAAACATCCTGACGGACTGCTATGAAGTTCGTTTTTCGGACGTGGACCGCTCGATCCTCGAAAGTGAGACCGAGGGATTCGTTCGTGTGATCGTTCCGCGAGGCAAAGACACCATTCTTGGCGCTACGATCGTCTCACCCCAAGCAGGCGACTTGATTAGCGAACTTACCGTCGCAATGAAACATGGCATCGGACTCAAAGGAATCGCCAGCACCATCCACCCCTATCCAACCCATGCAGAGGCGTTGAGAAAACTGGGTGACCAATTCAATCGCACCCGTCTGACGCTACGAGTTGCGAGTCTGATACGACGGTGGCTCAAATTCCGCCGTTGAGAACGGGGCCGCTTTAACAACGCCGTACTTCTGCAGGACCAGTTCGTCCGCTCACCACTTGCGACAGATGCAGAAGCTTTTGCGAAGCAAAGACTCCCCCCCCGGTGCACCGCACCCCCTGAACTGCGACCCCCTAGCCTGCGCGTCAAAACGCTGTTTTGGGACCTGTCTGCGGCTCGGAGAGGTTTGCTGGCACGCCGGGTACAGTCCGCTGAATTTTTTCATCACAGCAGGCAACCGGTTGCGAAGGTGCGGCAACCTCATTTTCATTTTTTTGGACCAGAATGTCTGTAACCCGCAAAAAAGCGGTTTCGTTACAGAAAACATTGATAAAATGCATTCAGGACGTGGTTTTCTTGGCGGGGATTCTCGAAGCTCATTTGCAAAGTTACTTCGGCCGTCCGAGGTTTCCGTCCTTAGCATCCCCCAATAGAACCAGCGTCCTTCACTCGATACGATATGAGTCTCGGCAGCAATGACCGCGACGCGTGCAGTGCGAACTGTGGCCCTCATTTCACCGACTCCTCTACCTACTCGAACAGGCTCGATTTGATCATGTCGCAGGATGCGTTTGAAACCTCGCGTTTGCTGCAAAGTAACATTGAGAGTGTGGTACTTGGTAAACCGGAAATCGTTCAACTGTTGGTAACCTGCTTGCTTGCCGGTGAGCATGTGTTATTGGAAGACGTTCCGGGCGTTGGCAAAACCCTTGCAGCCAAAGCGATGTCGCAGAGTATCGAAGGGTACTTCGCACGGCTTCAATTCACACCGGACCTTTTGCCAAGTGACATCACGGGCAGTGTGATTTACCGCAGTGACACCCGCGAATTTGAATTCAGCCCGGGGCCAATCTTCGCGAATGTGGTTCTGGCAGACGAGGTCAATCGCGCCCCGCCTCGTACCCAATCCGCCTTGCTTGAAGCCATGAGTGAGGGTCGTGTTTCTGTCGACGGAGCTACGCACGAATTGCCACAACCGTTCATCGTTGTTGCAACACAAAATCCTTTTGAATACGAGGGTACTTACACGCTACCGGAGAGCCAACTGGACCGTTTCCTGCTGCGAACCTCCATTGGATATCCCAAGCGGGAGATCGAACGGACCGTGCTGCAGACGCACCGCGACGGGGAACCAGTTGACCAACTGAAACCGGTGGTCACCACGGACGCGCTACTGGCAGCCCAACACACGGCTCGTGAGGTGACTTTCGATGAAACGTTAGTTGACTACCTGCTTAATATTGTGGAAGCAACGCGGCAACATGAAGGTTTTCAGGTGGGCGTCAGTACACGCGGAGCCCTCAGTTTTTATCGTGGATGCCAAGCCCGAGCGATCACAGAGGGTCGCGACTATGTCACACCCGATGACGTGAAGGTGCTTTCCATTCCTTGCCTTGCGCACCGCATTTTGCCTCGCGGCATCTTCCAGGGCGCGAACCGAAGTGAAGTCGAGTCCGAGTTATCAGACGTCATCCAACAAATTCCAGTACCTATTTAATCATCATTGACAATGCTCTGTGATTGTCAATTCAGTCTTTGTCCACCCAACAACAGCTTGAACACCTAAGGAGAAGTGTTTGCCAGCGACACCCCAGAGCGACACGCAAAGGAAACATCGCCTCACGAAACTGGGGTTCCACTTCCTGTTCGTTGGTGCATTCGCGATGTTCGGGGGTGCATGGCGCAGTTCGAATCTACTGTTGATTCTTGCTGCTTTGATTTTTGGTGCTCTGTTGATGCAATGGCGTTGGTCCCGCAAATCAGCCGAGTGTGTCGGCATTCGTCGCCGCTTCCCCCGTGAAGCGTTCGCTGGACAGCCATTTCGGGTGCGTTATCGCTTTACGAACGTAAGCCGTTTGATCGCGATCTGGACCTTACGCGTTGAAGACGAGATCGAATCACTCACCGGGGATGCCAAAAGTGTTGCCATCAGTGGGGTGGGCAGACTAAATCCCGAGCAAACCCTGATCAGTTACTGCGACTGCTTGTTCACCAGACGCGGTCGTTATCGGTTCGGCCCGATCGCATTGATGACAACCTTCCCCTTCTCGTTGTTCAGTTCACGGCAATACAGTGATGCCACAGCCGAGCTGCATGTCTTTCCGTCGCTTCTTAAACTTCGAAGCCGTTGGCAAACACGGCTCGCAAGCCGCAGCGGTGGTGAGTCAACGACAGCGCGACAGAGCGGCTCGGTGGAAGGCGATTTTTTTGGACTCCGGGAATGGCAGACAGGAGACAGCCGCAAATGGATCCACTGGCGCACCACAGCTCGTTTGGGCGAACCAGCAGTACGCCAATTCGAGCAACAACGACGATTTGACACTTGCATTTTGGTCGACGCATTTTGCAACCAAGATGATTCCGATGAAAGCGTTGAATTGGCAATCAGCCTCTCTGCTACGTTCCTGACACATCTGTCGTCGTCACCTTCCAACCGCATGGTACTCGCGTGTGCCGGCACGGAATCCGGCGCTGTCGTCGGTGGAGGATCCACCGCCGGAAAACGCCGCATGCTGGAACTACTGTCGGAACTCGAACATTCGCAACAGCCAGACCTGCAAGCCGCACTTACCAAGTCGACACAGATCGTCGGACGCGGTCAGGATCTCTTGGTTATCAGTCCTCGTTCTTTGGCAGAGGCCAGCGGAGAGAACGATGCTTTACTGAAACACTTCGCCCCATGGATGCGAACCGGTAGCTTTCGATGGATCAATGTCAGCAGTCGTGAGATCGAGCAATGGATAGATTCACCGCGCAAAGAAGCTTCCAAGTCGACTCAACGGACCACCCAGAAAGAGCGGAACCAGGCACCCACGGTGCCTCAGCACTCATCCGCAGAAATTGTTGCGGGAACACCTAGCATCGACTCCCATCCTGGACCGGAGGATGGTGGCACGTTCACCGACCCGACGGAGCAACGTGATTCATGAGTGACCCTTCACCAACCCTTGCGTTGGCGTCCCAAGATGTCAATCACAAAATTTACGAGCGACTGAAGCTTTGCTTTGCATTGTTGACGGGCTTAGGCGGGCTGGTGCTGGTTTTGTCCACCGAGAATCACACCACGCCCATAATCGCGATCTTTTTCGCGATCTTTGGTTACATTTTTGTGGACTGGCTACGATTATTTTCGCTCCCACCGATCATCGCATACGCCGCGATGGCCGTAACAGCCGTCTACTGTACGGCCGATATTCTGCTTCCGCTCAAATCGACAGAAAGTGGCGTTGCCGCCAATACGGACACAACTCTGGCCGCTGTTGCCGAGCTATTGGTCTTCGTACAGGCCATCTTGATGTTGCAGAAAAAGAACCGGCGTATCTTCGAACAACTAGGAGTCTTCTGCCTGCTGGACCTGATTGTTGCTGCTGTCTTTGGCAACACCATCGGTTTCGGGATTTTGATGATTCCGCTGTGCGTGATCGCAGCATTCGCATTGTCGCTTCTGGCGGTGGTCTCCGCATCCGAAGGGCTCAGCAGTCTTGAAGGTTCCAGTGGCCTTGAAGGTTCCAGTGCTACCGGTTCCCGTTCCCAGAGTAGCCCAGCGCGTGTCACAGAGAAGAGTATCACCGTCACCTCCCACGACGCCGCTCAGTCATTGGCGGGTGCCGCGGGCCGCCTGCCTGCGGTCGCGCTTCTAAGTGTAGGTCCCTCAGTGATTTTGTTGGCGGCTGTCTTTTTCTACTTTTTACCGCGGACCACGAACGCGTCTCGCGATTCAAGTAGAGGAAACGCACTGGTTGGCTTCAACGACCAGGTGAATCTGAAGCAGATTGGCAAAATGCAGCAGAACCCCGCAATTGCCTTGCGAACCAAAATCACTGACGCCAGAACTGGCAGGCCCTATAAGATTGTCGGCGACGTGTACTTTCGCGGGAGAGTATTGGAACGCTATGACGTCCTGCCGATCCGACGTGGTGTGAATTCTGCTTACTGGAAAGCCGTTCCGATGGGGCGTCTGGCCAGTGGGCAACCCCTTCCTTCCGAATGGACTCCCACGAGAACGTACGAAACAAACTTCTACGACGTAACTGATTTTGATGTGACCTGTAGCGATATGCGATCCCCTTCGTTGTTCGCTCCAGCGCCGTACCACCGATTGGGCTTCAATCCAAAGGCTGCCCATCTACCCGATCGCTGGACCTTGGTTCGAAAATCCAAGGCCGTTTTGAAGCAGTACCCTCGCATCCACTACAAATTCGCCAGCCATGCTTTTAAGGAAGGTCTGCAAAGCGACCTGCTTGCTCGCTTTGCGACCGGCGATTCAGCGTTGCAACCCAAGCAAATCAGCCGAACGTCCGATGAATCAGCACTCACGGAAAGTCAGATCGAGGACTACGAGTCAATCCTGCTGGATTACGACATAGACGCGATTCCAAGCGCCGCGTTGCTTTCCAAGCCCTTTAGCAACAAGGCTAACGATCCAAATCTCACCGATTACTCAATTGCAAAGTCACTCGAGCGGTTTCTCTCCTTTTCACCGGATTTTTCGTACACGCTCAATTTGAATGCGAAGTCTGTTCCTGGTCTTGATCCCCTCGAACAGTTTTTGTCGATAGATAAGCGTGGGCACTGCCAGTACTTTGCAGCTGCTTTGGTGATGATGCTACGCAGTCAGGGAATTCCAGCTCGCCTTGTCGTGGGATATAAAACCAACGAGTACAACGACCTCTCTCAGCAATACGTTGCCCGACAATTACACGCACACGCGTGGGTTGAGGCTCTGATTGATCGTGACCAGCTCGATCCCGATCGTAACATTTTTGGGCAACCGGCTTCCAAGCAATACTGGCTTCGCCTCGATCCAACACCCGCGTCCAGCGCAAGCACCAACCCACCCAGTCGGGTCACTCAAGTTTTGGATGTGGCGCAAAACGTTTGGGACGACTACGTCGTCGACATGGACCAAACGCGTCAAAACACGTCATTGATGGGCCGAGGCATCACCCCAATGAACAGTTCCTATGACAGATTTGTTGCGTGGCTTAGCAGCACCATGCAAAAAGTTCGCAATGGCACCTTGCTTTCTGAAAATGGAAGAAACACAAGCATCTTTTCAGTTCCAGCTGCCATCGTTGGATTCATCCTCACGCTGTTCGCTGTCGCTTTATTCCGCGTACCGTTACCCAAATGGATCAAACGAAGGATGCAAAGCAAACGGGAACGCAAAATCATGCGCCCTTCCATCGACTTTTACGCTCGTACGCTTGACCAGTTGCTCCGAATCGACATCACACGTGGTGCATCACAAACGCCCGCGGAAGTGCTGCTTGAGTTTGACGCATGCCGATCTGAAGTGGCAACACGACAACAAACAGCCAAGATTAAAGACTCACTGACATTTCTTACGGAGCAATTTTACGTCAAACGCTTCCGTACCGCCCAGTCTGGCGGGGAAACCTATTCATCCGATCTTGATTCAAGCACAGAGATTGTAGATGCTCCTGCTTCACGGGAGTCGATTGATCAGGCATTGCGGGACCTGTCACAGAATATCGACGTGTTGATTCAGGAATCTTCTCGCTCGAAGCCAACAACATGATTGTGACCATCGATGGACCGGCGGGCGCTGG
>JBPCVE010000215.1:0-3285 GCA_051010795.1 Rubripirellula sp. | reverse complement strand
GACCACTACGACACATCTAACGCAGAAGACGTCGGATAACAAACGGATGAACTGGAGCCGGGTTTACCGGGCGGCTTCGCATTCGCTCGTTCACGTCAATTTCCGGCCCGGTTATCCTGAACGTTATCCGACGAGAACAAACGCGAATGTTGAACACCGAGTACGACCTCCCCGCCAAAGCAAAACGCCAGAGCAAAGGCGGATCTCGCGCGTTACGAGAGTTCTACCGCCACTTTTTCGTCGATTCGATAGGGCTAAGCCGCCGCGAAGTTGACCTCAGCTTCCTGCAAGATCTGACGCCCGGAGAAAGCGCGATCGCCAAGGACCTAATTCGGCGCAACCTGAAACTTAACTACACGCACATCATTGATGGTGCGGCGGCATTACGCGACCGCGAAGCAGTACCTCAACTACAAGACATGTTGGCGCGCGAGTCCAACCCGAGTCGTCGTTTATCCATTGCCGGAGCGCTCTGGAAGATCACAGAGGATCCGATATTCCGCGCATGTCTCCGCGATATGGCGGAATCGAATGACGAAATACTCAAAGCAGCACATATGTATCAGATCCCTTGGCTCGGTGACGTACACGCAATTAACTTGTTGATTGATTTGCTCCACGATTCTGACAGCTTCGTTCGTCATTTGGCGTTGTCGGCGTTAAACGCAATCGAACATCGCAAAAATCTTTTCTCGGATGAGCTGCCCTGTGGCCCAAGTGACTACATCTCCCGCAGGGACGATATGGAATTCATGAATGTAATGGTTCAGAATCTGTGCCAATGGTATAACGCAAATGTCGGATAACAAGGTGTTGCACCGGAGCGGCGGTCGGTGTCGGTTCTGAACTCGAAAGCCAATCGCCACCGCCCGGTTTTCTTGGTCATTATGTGTCTTTTCGACACGCCAACTTCTCGCTGTCAAATGTATTTGCCAAACCCGATTCCAAACGAAGACCTGAGTTTGTCGGAAATTCCGTCTCCGGACACTGATTGGCAACCGATTAGCCGGTTCGCACTTACGTATGATGGACGTTCGTGTCCCGATTCGGTGACTGAATGTGACCAAATGTGCGAGCGCGTTGGTGAATTGACATTAAGTGAACTTCGTGGTTGTCTCTATATGTATCAACGCCGATTCAAATGGATCGAAGAGTTGCCGAACAACAACCAACTGACATCACTTCAAGGCTTGATCCGGGAAATCCGAAAGCGTGTTGAAGAAAGAAAGACGCCTTAACAATTACTAGTCGACACATAACAATACGTTGTACCGAAGCCGGTATCGCGAAGCGTTGGTCCTTGAATCTATCAAACTACAAACTTGACCGTCGGCTCGGTCAACTTTGTCGTTATGCCAAATACTGATTCGTTGCGAGGTCCAGAATGAGATGTCTTAGCTTCGCCTTGCTGCTGGTTCTCCACCCGCTCACGTGCTTTGCTGCCGAGCCATCCGCTCAGAATCCGACGCCGGAGTCGATCGCGCGGCGACAGTTCAATCAGGTGTTCGTCAAGGTCATCATGCCCGTCACCGCGCACACTCCGAGACAGGATGGCCCCAGAATTGAAGCGTGGGTAGCAGAGGAACTCAAACAACTGGGCAAATCCGGGTATTTCGCTGTCACGAACTGGGTGCCTGTTTGTGACGGCCTGCTGGCAGACGATATCGTGGATAATGAGGTATGGGATGGTAGTCTTGCCAACGCTTCGTTTTGCCCCGTCGGTGGAGATCTTCCTGAACGCCACAACGGACGCGTGGTGCTGAGCGTTATCGGCTGGTCACCAGGCGGGGTTGAAGCACGAGTTACGCTCGCGGATGAACCAGGCACTCGAGCCGTTGAGCCTGCGCTAAGTCGTTCTCCTGGCGGAGAGAAAAGGCTGGTTCAGGGCGAGAAGCCGATGGCCTATGTGGCCGTCCTGATCGGACCGCCTCCTCATGAGGGTGTCCCGTCACGCAGTGATGCCAAATAGGCATAACAATCACATGCACCGGAGCGGCCGTTGGGTGCGTATTCTGAAATCCATGTCGCTGGCGGCCGCCCGGCGATGTGGGGCGTTATGCCACTGTGCGAAATTGATATGAACGCAATGCCACCACGCGAAATCTGCGAGATGCCAGTTCTTCGGTTCGCACAGATGGGTCCGAAGGTCGCTGCCACCGGCAACACAATTCACACTGTCAATGGTCGTCCTGCCGGGCCGATCAGCGCGCTTGCAATCTGTGATGGCGGCGGCACTCCGCAATCATTCTATCTATTCTCGTGTGATGCGGACTGGAACGTGATCACCGACACGCACCACCTTTCTATCGATGAAGCGTTGAATCAAGCTTCATTTGAACACAACAACATCCACTCTGCTTGGCAGCAACCGAAGCTCGGTTAACAGGGCAACAAACAGAACGTGTTGTGCAAATCGATCTCATTGCGTTTTCAATTGGCTGGATTCGGTTGGTCGCCTTTGCCAATGCCGTACTCAGATCGTGGCATAACAATCCGTTGCACACGGAGCCGCAGGCCGCGCGATTTTCGAGGTCAATGTCGTTCGCCGCAGCTCGGTGAATGGTGACGTTATCCGACAACTCGATTTTGACTGCCTGATGAGCGTGCTCTTGCTTGAACTGGATCAAAGCGAGGCATTCAGAATGCCGCCGATGTGTCGTTAAACACGGCATGCAGGAAATTCGTGCGACAATCGTTGGCGAGCCCTTGCAAGTTGATCGCTTGTTAGGCGAAACATTTTCGGCTGAATACGAGCTTGAAGGCAGAACTGAAGTTGAGACGAACCTTCCGTTGGACAACGAATTTTCTGGATTGTTTTGTGACGGCACACGAGTAATTGCCGACGGTGTGATTCATCAGATTCACGATCTTAGTGCTGTTGGATTCCTGTTTGATATCTACATGATTAACGGGCCTGAGTTCTTGGCTGTCACAACTGAAGAATTGGAAGGCTTGTCACCAGTCCTCAACTCTCGAATTCGCCTTTTTGCAAACAGTCTCAAGGTATTTTTAACTTTTACTTGACGATGAGATGAACGGTGTTGCCACAAACTTCTCGTCGGATAACAATGGGATGCACACGGAGCCGCCGGTCGCGCGGCTTTGGAAATCAATGTTGTTCGCCGCGGCCCGGTGAACCCAGCCGTTCTGTTGCAGACTACTCAATTACGCATTCAAGTATGTACGGTGTTCCGAGCGATCTCGACCTTTCACACTTTCAAGCGGGCACTTGTACACAGATTGCAATTGGTGAATTTCAAATCCAGTTTCACTTTCACCCATCAG
>JBPCVE010000214.1:0-3943 GCA_051010795.1 Rubripirellula sp. | reverse complement strand
TCTGCCGTTCCTTGCGGGACTCCTCCGTACAGACAAGCGAGACGGTCAGTCTGCCTTGTAATTCTTTTTTAGCAACGACGCTGACACTTCCCTTGATTGGTTCGCCAGATGCTGCGGAGCTATTCGTTACATGCAGTTCAATCTTTCCCTTCATGAAACGTAGGATGTAGTAGCCAGCGACTGCAATTGCGATCACGACAATAGCACCAATGATTGCGTATTCCATAGCAAACTTGAATCCAATGAAGGGAAGCGAGGTTTCACGACTTATCTACATCGATAAGTCGTTGCCAATCTTCGCAGTGTTAATATTCGGAGCGTCTTTCCTGCTTGGTGAGCCATGCCAAGGGTGAAGTTTACAGTGGCTGGCCATCAAAATGTGATCCAGGTCCGTTGAATCAACAGATCCAACATGCGGGGAAATGCCATGTAAATCCTCTCGCTGGTTCCTTTGAGGTAACCCCTTTACCTGCCCTGCGAGCGATTGGTGAATCACCTGAGCAAGACATGAGGGCGATTGAAATGGTGCATTCGTGATACTTGAGCAGTGCAGCGGTGAAAGCTTTTTAGTGCATCAGTGATGTCGCTATGGAGTAGGCAGGCTTGGACTTGCGAGGTATGAGCACTGTCCCATGGTATCGCATGCGATCACGAAAAGCTTGCGGATACGTGGCTTGCTGATCAGCGATATATGGATTTTGATTGAGGATGAGACGACAACGTTTAGAGTTCTGCAGGTTTCGTTTGCTTGTGGAGGTGGGTAGGCCGTGTTTTTAGAAACGGAGCTATTTGATAAGGATTTTAAAGACACTTGACCTTGGATTTAGTGATAAATGTAGAAATTTCGATGGGTAACGTTTCATTCAATTTCGCATGAATGAATGGGTGCCGATTCGTGCATCCTGCAGCTGCTTTGGAATGCTGTGTTTTTGAATCAATCAATCTGATCAGGGGTAATCAAGTCATGACGTTAGCTTCAAGTGCACCGGTTTTTCGGTCCGCGTTGATGTTGGTCGCCGTGTTAATGGCGGCAAGTTTCAGGCCTGTATCTGCGCAAGAATCTCAGGCAAAGCCAGAGTTCCAGCTTCCTGAGTCGTGGGCTGAATTTGTTGCGTCAGCGGTTGACCTTGGTAGTTGGAGTTCGTCAGGCGTGACCGGTTCAGTATGGGAGGGTATTCCGGCGGGAGTTGAATTCACCTCCACCGGGCACTCGAAGATTGATGAGACCAAGACCCGAATTGTGCGGCACTACTCAATGCAGGCTGCGGATGGAAAAATCATTTCCAGTGGAGGGGGGCATGTTTATTGGGATGCCGACTCAGGAAAGGTGCGGAGCACGGGTTCTGGATTCGATTTTGGCAAGCCCTATCACGGTGAATCCGAGTATCTGGGGCTTGATCCACAATCGAACACTGAACACTGGAAGCACAGTGAGACGAGTCGGGGTAAGACGACGGAGTACTTGATCACCGTCAGTAAAATCGATCCGAATTTGTTGAAGCGTACAGTCGCACCAGTAGATGGAAGTGAGCCATGGGTAATGGAGTCGACGCGTTCAAATCCGCTTGCCAGCGAATTAAAGGGATTCGATCATCTTGGCACATGGGTGCAGGAAAGCGAGGGTGGTGAAATGCGGCGGGATCGTATTGAAACGATTCTTGATGGACGAGCGGTAGCAATTACCGAAGAGCATAAGAACAAAGATGGGAAGTGGATTCAGCACGCTCAGGCTGTCATTACCTGGGATCCCACAAGACGGACTTTGATTTTTCGAGGAGCCACTCGAACGGGCTTCACGTATGAGGCTATCGTGGAGTCGATCTCTTTTGATGGTCAAAAGGCAACGATGGTGACTCGCGGAGAAGGTACTGGTGCAGATGGATCTACCTTTATGGCACGACTCACTCGCGTGATCGATGGCGACACCATGACCTTCAAATTCCATAACACTCGAAGCTCGAATCGTGAGGAGGATCCGGACTGGGTTAGCGACGAGATCAAATTGACACGAATGAAGTGACAGGTAGTGCGGCGTGCGGACGTGAATGACTACCCCGCGGTCTTTGCACCAGGTTGAGTGAGAGAATTGGGGTTGGTAAAGCGGTTGTGTTGATGAAAACGATACGGAGCCTACAACGGTAGAGTCGTGGGCAACAAACCCGGCAAAGGTCATCAATATTTGGCAAAATAACCAAGTAGTTTTAGAAGCAGCAGAAAAAGCTACAGACTCTGGGCCGGTGTCATTGCCAAGTTTGTCACTGCGAATGTGTTCGGGGGTGCCGCGTACGGCGAACAGGTACTGCAACACACCCATCACATCTTGAGCGGTAAACGAACGCCCTACTTCTATCGCCAGACATTCTCGCGTGTACTCGTCTATCACCACCAGCAACCGAAGTTGGCGACCATCCTCGGTTCGATCTGTCACAAAGTCGTAAGACCACACATGATTCTTGTATCGGGCACGGTGACGCACGCAACCAATCTCATCTCCGCCAGGGAACCGTCGCTTTCGATGTTGTTTCCGCGGGGCTTGCATATGTTCTCGCTTTCAAAGTCGATGAACCCGTTTCTCGTTTACCGTCCAACCTCGCTGCGTCAACAACCGATAAATGCGTCCTGATCCAAAGCGAGGGCGTTGACGAGCCAGCAAACGCATCTCGTTGAGTAGACGCGATTCATCGTCCGCCCGACGCGACTGATATCGCTGGGTGTTGCGTGGTTGACCCAGAACGCAGCAGGCACGGCGCTCCGAGACTCTTTCTGGCCTCAAACGGCTACGCACGGTAGATACTGTGCGGCGACGGCGTTCAGGGCTTACCAGTTTCCCTTGGCAGCCTCCTTGAGGACCTCCATATCGAGGGCTTGCTCGGCAACCATCTTTTTTAGCCGTGCATTCTCTTTCTCAAGAGCTTTAAGCTGCTTGGCCATCTCCGGCTTCATGCCACCATACTTCTGCCGCCAGCGGTAATAAGTCTGTTCGGTGATTTCCAGGAAACGACTTCTAGCAACTTGCAAATCTCGGGCACCTTCTTCCCCTTACCGAGTTCTATATCCGCTTTGCGCAGCTTGGCAGCAATCTGATCCACTGTGTGACGTTTCTGAGGCATTCTGAAAGTCCTTTCCGGGCAGTCCGCCCGATCAAGATTCTCTCACTCAATCTGGTGCAATTCTATGGGGGAGGGCAGTTGAGGCTTCGCTTGTGTTTTGTCCTCTACGCAGGCTACTCAAAGTATCTAGCACCCGTCGCATAATGCATTGCAAATCTGCTGGATCGCGTGCAGCACTATGTAACCCAAACAAAATGGTGACAGGAAAATCGCGGTGCCTTTTCGTTGAAAATTCCCATGCCACTGGTATGGCGGGGAACACCAACGAGTTGATTACGGTTGCCTGTGACGTGTCTTGAAGGATACCGCCGTAAGAGACTGTTATTTGTTTAGCGAATCAAATATTCTATTAACGTGATTTCGATTGCTTGGTGGTGTACAGATCTTGTACGCCGGCAGTTCAATGGCCGCGGTGTCAGCAAACGGAATGAGTTGTCCAAGTTCTCAGGAGCAGCGTACCATGGTGCGGATTTTGATCGCCGGAGTTTTTTGTGTCCTAACGCTTTCGATGGCGCGGTCGCAGCCGAACATTGTCCTCATCATGGCAGACGACGTGGGATGCGAACCGATTGGCATTTACGGTGGTCAACGTTGGGAAACACCGCATATCGATTCATTGGCGCGGGATGGAATGAGGTTCAGTCACTGCTTCAGCATGCCTGTTTGTCATCCCTCTCGGATTTGTTTGATGACGGGGAAGTATCCTTTTCGGTTTAACGCGAAGTGGGGTTCGTTTCCGCGAGACGAAGAGCCGACATCATTGGGGTCCGTGCTGAAGAGGTGTGGGTATCGCACCGCGATTGCGGGCAAATGGCAGTTGTCACTGATGAAAG
>JBPCVE010000213.1:0-47980 GCA_051010795.1 Rubripirellula sp. | reverse complement strand
CGACACCATTCGGGTGAAAGGGCCGCGAGCCTGTCGCGATGACAAAATGTTTGGCACGGATGGGCTCATCACCATCCATTGAAATAGCATGATCATCAACAAATCTTGCTTGACCACGAAATACGGGCACCCCGTTGCGATCATAAAATGACTGTCGCATGGTAACCTGACGCCCAATGATTGCCTGAGTCCCGCGTTTCAACTGCTCCAATGTTGGGCGGGTGTTGATCCCCATTTCACGGTAAGTAGGATTATTGAGCACCTTCATGGTGCTAGTGATCGTGTGCCGCAACGCCTTACTGGGTATCGTTCCCCAATGCGTACAACCGCCACCAATCTGTCGATAACGCTCAGCTACGGCAACACGCATCCCACCTTTGACAGCTTGCATGGCTGCGCCCTCCCCACCGGGACCTGTTCCAATCACAAGCAGGTCGTAGTCGAACATGGAATCGTTCATAATACTTTGCTTCCCTCATTAGTTCCGCGACAATAACGGCTATTGCGATGTTGCTAACTTGCGTTCAATCCGATGTTACTTTTGCTGATATTCCTGCAAATATCGAGCGTGTCTTGAACTGGTTGGATACCGCACCAGTGCAAAACTCAGATCTCGTCGTATTCCCAGAGTGTATGCTTTCTGGGTACGCGTACGACAGTCGGGATGAGGCTTTGCCACATGCAATGGAGCTGAATGACTCGCGTTTTGATCCTTTCATCAAAGCTGCCGCAACGCATGAACTTACGCTCACACTCGGTTTTCTGGAACGCTCGGGCGACCTTTTGTTCAATGCTTACGCGTTATTCGGCCCCGAGGGCATGATCGGCCACTATCGCAAAATTCATCTTCCCCACTTGGGTATCGACCGATTTGTTGACCGAGGTGACATTCCTTATCAGATTCACCGCGCTGGGTCCGCAAATATCGGCATGGCGATTTGCTACGACTGTTCTTTTCCGGAGCCAATGCGTCTACTCGCTCTCGAGGGAGCAGACATTATCACCTTGGGGACCAACTGGCCCAATGGTGCGTCCCGAACAGCAGAAGTCGTCCCACCAGCACGCAGCATGGAAAACCATCTTTTTTTCGCTGCCGCCAATCGTGTCGGGGAAGAGAATGGATTCGGTTTTTGTGGCTGCAGTTCGATCTGCGGTCCCGATGGAATTGTGTTGGCCAGTACTGACAGGTCGGACGAGCAAGCCCTAACAGCTGAGATCAACCTCGACTTGGCAAGAAATAAGCGAATTGAACGCGTCCCCGGCAAACACGTAATTCATCGACTTAATGATCGGCGTACCGAATTCTACGCTGACTTATCAAAACCACGGGACACCCCTCTGGATAACACATGAACCGCCTGCATTAGCGGCCGGATTCATGGCGGCAACACTGAAGTGAAATGGTGTGTGCCCGCAGTAGTAACTGCCTCGTGATTGCAATTCAAATCGCAAACGTAGAATACGACTGATCCCTATAAAATAAACGACTCGCCAGCAAAACCCTTAACCGCTCGCAGGTTTTGGTCCCAAGCATTTCGCGATCAATCCCCGAGTCTCCAGAGCATGCTGGCAGATTTCAGGATTGGCAAGGTCAGCGAGCTTCAACTCACTGGGATAACGGTCACTGATGATGTCGCGTAAAGCCGAATCCCGATTTTCCGTCCAGAGTGCCGAAGCAGGCACAGACGCGAGTTCCTGCTCTGATAACGGGACTCGTAATCGCAAACACGCCGGCCCACCACCACCATTCATGCTTTGCCCAAGATCAACAAAGTGAACCGCATGAAAAACTTGCTCAGCACACAAACGCTTCACTAACTGATGCGTGACAGGATTTCGCTGCACTTGAACTGGGCAAAGAATGGTCCATGTCGTCTTTCCTGCTTCTGACGCCGTGACAATTTGGCTGTTAAAAAAATAGGTCTTGATCGCATCATCCAACGTCAGTTCTCTCGAACTGATACTCAGGACTCTCAATGGGCTTTGTACGACATCTTCGAATCGACGTTGCAGCCGTTTTATTTCCTGATAACTTTCAGGAGCGAAAGCTAATTCATGATGAATGATTAAATCCTGATGGCTCATAGCCACGACATCGTTGTGAAATGCTCCGGCATCAATTGCATCGGGATGCTGCTTCAAATGGAACACATCACTTTTTTGCAATCCGTGGCTTCGGGCAATCGCCTGACCGGTAGCCTTTGTCTGCCGCGGCCAATGATGTTGTGGTTCAGGCGAACCATCACCATACACAAACACATTCAACCCTGATTGGCCATCGGTCCCTGACAAACGCATGTGATTTGCTGCGCCTTCATCTCGCAATGGTGCGCCACCAGGCAACGCCTGACGCACGTCAAATACATTTCGAAATAACAACGCCATTTCACTTTGAGCATGCGTCGCCTCAATCGAACGATGCAAACTGGCACTCAAATTTGCAACCGTCATGACAGCAGACCCAACATCCCTATCGCAAGAGGGCGTCACGGTGGCAGCATTAGCTGTCCACATTGCGGAACAACTCGCTGCGGCCGACAGGATCACCGGGTCCGTGCTCAGGACTGACTGCAGCATTTCCGCTGGGGCACCTGTAAATCCAAGAGCTTTCAACAAACCGAAGTCTGGTCGCGGCTGAGGTGGCAAAATCAACTGAGGCACACCCAATCCCGCCACCAAACGCATTTTATCGAGTCCCTGAAGAGCTGCCGCTTGTGGATTGGAAGTCTGCCCTGCATGCATTTGCGAGGCAACATTCCCAACGCCCAAGCCACCAAAGTGATGCGTTGGCCCGACGATTCGGTCAATCTGTGCGTCGATGAACGTCATTTCGCGACGCCCCACGGATCCACCGTTACTGGCACTGACTGCTCGAGAGAAGCAATCGGATCACAACAGAAGTCGATCGCAAAAAATCCAGCTGGACGGTGATTGCCGCTGGCTCCCAATCCACCGAATGGCAACGCACCTGCGGCTCCCGTTGTCGGTGAATTCCAGTTAACAACCCCGGCTCCAACACAATCAACAAATTGTTCAAACATCTTCTCTGTACCTCCGAGCAGCGCCGCCGACAAACCATACGGAGTCTGAGCCGCTGCTTCCACGGCAGTCTCAAAGTCATCCACCCGCTGAATCACTAGAAGTGGTCCAAACCACTCCATTTCATTCATTTCGCGGACTGACTCGAAAGGTATACCAGTAGCGTCCACGATCACCGGCTCAATCAGGGAACTACAGGATTGAGAAACAGCTGGTGACAATAACGGTTTGCAACCCAGCGTGACCAGACGCTCATAGACTTGACGCACCCCTGAGGCCGCGGCCTCAGAGACGAGTGGGCCTACTTGTGGAACAGGTGAACTGAACGGCATGCCGCTCCGCAAACACCGAGCCAGATTGACCAAGGTATCAATTTGATTCTGACCGGCTGCTGATTTAAGAAACAAGGCACGGCGAGCGCACGTGCAACGCTGCCCAGCTGAAACAAACGCAGAGAACGAAACAATGTTCGCAGCAACCTCCGGATCAACAGAATCCATGGTCAAGATTGGATTATTCCCCCCCAACTCTAAAGCGAGCAGAACTTCCGGTCGACCAGCTAACTGTCGATGAACCGCATGACCGGCCGTCCGTCCACCTGTAAGAAAAACTGCGGACACCTCGGGCGCGTCTATCGCCAACTTGGCCGTTTGTGCCGCGCCCGGCAGCAACTGCAAGACTTCACGAGGAAGCCCGGCGCGATACCATGCATCAATCATCCACTGAGCAACGGCCATTGCCTGCTCACTTGGTTTGAAGACAACAGCATTCCCAGCAAGTAATGCCGGAATGATCTGCCCCCCCGGAAGATGCAGTGGAAAGTTAAACGGCCCCAACACGAGGGCTATCCCAACTGGCTGGTATCGGATTTTACGTTGGATCGTCGTTGTTGAAGTCTGACTGACCTCAAGCTGCACATCAGACGCTCGCTGTTCGCGAGCCAGGATCGACATTTCAACTTTAGCAATCGCTGCCCCGACCTCTCCATCTGCATCCCATGCCAACTTGCCAACTTCCCGGCTAATCAATGTCGAAACTTCCGTCCGTCGCGCAGTTAATTCCGCACCAAAACGTCTCACGATCTCAATGCGTTCATCAATCGACATGGAACGCCAAGTCGCCATTGCCGCTACTGCTCTTCCCATACACTGACGAACTTCTGACTCACCAGCAGCGACTCCTTGCCAAAGGACCTCTCGATCAATCGGGCTTACGCTAATCAACGCTTGCGACATGGTACCTTTGCCCCTAATGCATAAAAAGTACTGACGAGTCCCGACTTAAACCAACAGAAGTCGAGTTGATACTTTGATTCTACGCATGGCCGCCAACAATGTTCCACAACCATGCATGAGTGCATGCAACCGCAGGATCCAACCACCCATCGTGACACTTCTGAAAACGAGTGTTTGCAAAGAGAAGTCGCAAATTCAGTTGAACGCTATTTCTTGCAATCCATTGCTGAAAACCACGGCCGCACCAAGCACACGGCAACACGAGGCAGCAGAGAACTAATGCTGACCGAAATACCCAACGCGAGAGTTCACCACAGCCAAATCACGCATCAGATTGACGGTTCACGAGCTTTACTTACCGTCCAGCACCATCAGTTCAACCTTGCGAAAGTGCACTGGGTGACTTTCGGATTGAAGTGAAATCGTACCTCCACTCAGCATTTTTGTACCAGCCTTCTCGGCAAGCGTCTTCGCGTGTGCATCACGATCGTCCAACTGTGGCTTGGTGTATTCAAGCACGACTTCTCCGTCAAGCACATGCTTGATGACCTCATTTCCGCGCACTTCAATCTCCGCAGTCACCCACTGTGGACCATGATAAGTCTTTGATGACGATTTGGTGCAATGCGGTTTAAAAAGCTTTTCATTCATTTCGACGTTTGTGCCAGGTGTACAAAGATTTGATGTGGTTCGCTTATTTTTGCCATCTCCACCCAAGAGTTGAACTTCAATCGAGACAGGAAAATCCTGATCTTTCGCCATCCCTTCAGGCTTCTCGCCGTGAACCATCACGCCACTGTTCCGCAACGCCCAACCTGGGCCATCCTTACACTGGTCTCCTACGAATCGATACTCCACCCGCATTCGGTAATTTGAAAAACTGTCTTTGAAAAACAAATGCCCAAACTGTTCTCCGAAGCCGTCATAGTTTTCATAGCCAACTTTTAGTAACCCGTCCTCGACCCTGAATGTATTTCCATAATTTTCACCGAGGTCATGGTAACGAATTTTCGGGGTCCAACCGTCCAGGTTTTTTCCGTTGAAAAGCTGAATCCACTCTCCCTCGGCAGCTGCCTGACCAAAGGTATTCTGGGGCAACAAAGAGGCAACAAAAAACAACGCCAGCAAAATAGTAAATCGTGTCATGGTGGATGTGTCAGCAGGAGAGAGTGTGAAGGTACCGTTTCGGTTGATTCTACACATAATGCGTTGTTCTTTCATCTCTTGGAAACAATTGAAATATGATCCACTACAATTTAGGTACCGATGTACGGTCAAGGAGGTCCCACAATGGCCCAACACTGACCTATCGCTCGCGCATCAATGGCACAGCTCGCCACTTCCCAACAGCCCGCCGCCAGCCAACCTTCAGCCTCGACTTCAAGACAATCGCTCATGCCACGACCTATCGATTCTGAATCACTCCAGCATCAATTCCTCGCTGGCCCACCTGCAACAATTTCGGCAACCCATTTTGCAGCGAGTCGCACCTCCAATACAAAAGCACGCGAGGAGCATTTTGACAGAATGCTTTCCTATGGCGGAAGAATCAGTCGCCACGGACAACACCGAAGATGCGACTACTGGCCCCACGGGAACATCAGCAAAATCATTTCGCACACAAACATGCCATTTGGGACTCCAATGAAACTACTTGCAATTGCGTTGCTGATATCCATGCTACCGTTGGTAACCTGTGCCCAAGCTGCGGGTCCACCCAATGAACTCAACCCTGAACTCAGCTTGACTGAAAAGGGTGTCAAACTGACTCTGATCGCTGAGCACCCTGATGTAGTCACGCCGACAGGCCTGGATGTTGATTCAAAGGGAAACATTTGGTTGGTTTGTAGTCATACGCATTTTCGTCCGGAAGACTACGAAGGCCCGGAACACGATGAAATCGTCGTGCTTCAACCAGATGGCACGCGTTCCGTATTTTTCAACCAGACCACAGCTACCATGGACTTGGAACTTGGTCCTGACGGTTGGGTGTACCTAGCAGAGCGAGACAGAATACTACGGGTCAGAGATTCCAATAACGATGGATCGGGAGACAAAGTCGAAGTTCTCGCTCAACTACAGACGGAAGCAACATATCCTCACAACGGCTTGAGCGGACTGGCTTGGCACCCCGATGGCCGCCTGATTTTTGCCTTAGGCGAAAATTTCTGGAAGTCGTGGACCCTGAACGGAGCAGATCAGAAAACGATCACTGGAACGGGCGAGGGCGGAATTTTCTGCTGCACGCCCGAAGGGAAAAAACTGGCCCGTATCGCCAAAGGGTTCTGGAATCCGTTTGGTGTTTGCGTACGAGAGGACGGCACTATCTTTGCTGCAGAAAACGATCCGGGAGCGAGGCCTCCTTGCCGACTACTTCATGTGGTGCAGGGTGGTGACTATGGCTATCAGCGTCACTACGGAAATGCTGCATTCCATCCCTTTGTATGCTGGGATGGCGAACTTCGAGGAACACTCCCCATGCTTCACAGCATCGCTGAAGCACCCTGCGGTATCGCACCACTTGGCAATGGGCTCATTGTTCCATCATGGACAGATCACCGCATTGATTTTTACCCACTGGAAGATGCGGGAGCCAGTTTTACGACCCAGCAAATACCGTTGATTCGTGGTGGAAAAAATTTCCGGCCAACGTGCATTACGAAAGTGACCCCCACCGTTTTTTACCTCACCGACTGGGTCTTCGGATCCTATCAACTCCATGGACGTGGACGCGTCTGGAAACTGGAAATCATCCCAGAATCGGCCGCGTGGCTAGGTCCAATGGAACTTCGCGCAAAGACTTCACAAGCGACGCTCGCCGAAAAGTTATTGAACGGCGAACACTCGGCTTCAATGAAGGAACTTCTCGCAATCTGTCGCTCCGAAGATCGTTTCCTGGCCCATGCAGCGATCAACGCGCTTGGCAAAAAGGTTGACTCCATCAGCCATGCCGAAGCAAGCACTTTATCAACGAACGATCAGATTTCGCTACTGGTTGCACTTCGAAGAATCGATCCCACCAACACAAAGTGGGTCAAATATTTCCTTGGGAAAGACAATTCCGAGATACGGTTTGAGACACTGCGATGGATATCGGAGTCTCGCCTAAACGAATTCTCTGACGCGGTCGAAACGATGGCCTCAAATCCAAAACTTGACTACAAAACCTTTGAAGCAGCCTTGGCAACGATCAACACGCTCGCGGGAAACCCCCAAGCAGGTGTCGCTGACCCAGCCATGCTGACTGCTCGGATCGGTGACACAAATGCACCATCCCAAGTGCGAGCGTACGCGCTGCGTCTACTGGACCCCCGAAGCAGTGAATTCAAGAAACCACTTTGGCAGTCACTAATAGCCACGGGTGACAAAGAGATTCTGCGTGAACTGACTCGGGCGCTGGCTGCCAACCAAACAGATAATGCTCGAAAACTGCTGTTTGATTTGGCTGAGGACCCAAGCATCCCGCCTGCCATACGCGCGGATGCGATCGCTGGACTGGCGCAGCCATCGACTGAAAACATCCCACGTTTAATCGAACTTGCAGAGTCAATGTCCCACGCACTTCGCGAGGAGGCGATACGCTCCCTTCGTTACTGCAAACTGAATGAAAAGCAGCGCATTGCATTACAAGCAATCGGCAAACGCTACCCCAAGTCTGCCGACCTGATGAACGCTACGTTACAACCAGCAAAGATTGGGCAAGGGCGTCCTGCCCCCTCCGAAACAGCAGCCTGGCAACAGCGACTCAAAGACATTAAGCAACCTGTTGACGTTGAAGCTGGACGCAGAATTTTCCATCACTCGCAAGTTGGCACCTGTTCAAAGTGCCATCGCCACAGAGGCAGAGGAAGTGTTGTTGGCCCTGACTTGTCTGCCGTATCAAATGCGGGATCACCGGACCGAATACTGCGTTCAATTCTGCAACCAAGCCGAGATGTCGATCCACAATATTTCCCACGGATGCTGGTGACCGATGATGGTCACATTTTCACCGGCATCATGCTTCGCGACGGTGGCGGGGGAAATGAAGTTTACCGTGACAACACTGGCAGGGAACGCGTCTTCAAAACCGAAAACATTATCGAACGAAAAGAATTGCATACTTCCATGATGCCAGAGGGCCTTGTTGACACGCTGACAGATCGGGAACTGCGAGACCTGATAGCTTTCATGAACGGTCAACCAGGACAACTTCTATCAAAAGGCAACAAGCCTCAAATAACCACAGACTCCAACAAGGTCGCGACTTTTCTCGGGACATGGTTCCTCGATTTCAAAGATGGATATGGGGGCTGGCTTGATATCACCGAGAACCAAGAGGGACTAGCAGCTACGCTGATGTGGCGTGTCGGATCCGCGAAGCCAGTGGGGACAGTCACCCTGCGGGATGATGCGATTGTTCTGACACGCAATCGCAAGTCAAGGAAAACGAAGTACGTTGCAACCGTCAAGGACGGGATCATCACCGTCACATCCGATGCGAACAAGGAGTCCGGCCAAGGACGTCGATGCCCTCCCATGCCTTCCCGCCCAGATCTATCCAAAGTTCAATTTGGCAAGCCGGTCCAACTGTTCAATGGAGACGACCTCAGCGGTTGGCAATTGCAACCTAAGGATGCTCAAAATGGCTGGCGAGTCGAGGACGGGGAAATGATAAACGAAACACCGAAATCTGACTTCAGTGCTTACGGCGAATTTGGCAACCTGCGCACCACTCGTACCTTTGGTGACTGCAAGGTTCATATTGAGTTCAACATTGGAAAACAACGCAACAGTGGCGTGTATGTCCGTGGTCTTTCCGAAGCACAAGTTGTCGACCGAGACAGTCATATGCAAGGGATCAGTGGTCCCGGGGCGATCTTTGGTCGAATCGCACCTGCTACCAACGCTGGCTTGCCCGGCGGTCAATGGCAGACTTACGATCTCACACTTGTCGACCGTCACATGACTGTACGTCTGAATGGAAAACTTGTCATCGACAATCAGCCCGTCATGGGTGCGACAGGTGGGGCTTTATTTGGAGACGTTATGCGTGACGGTCCCTTGTACCTGCAGGGTGACCACACCAGCGTTCGCTATCGCAACGTGCTACTGAGTCCGCGAATCGAGTAACAACGTCAACTTGGTGAATCAAATTCCGGCATCGCTTCCTCTTCATTTTCCATCGCTTCAAGCGTTACCTTCAGTTGATTACGAGCCCTGCTTAATCGACTGCGCACCGTGCCGATCGATATCTCCAGTATTTCAGCGATGTCTTCGTATGACCGTTCTTGCATTTCCCGTAGCACTAGGATCGCACGATGATCCTCCGATAGGATCTGAATCGCTGATCGTACGAGATTCACCCGTTCCTGCCTTAACATGGGCTCATCAACCGCATCTGCGGGATCAGTGACCTCAAGCCCTTTGCTTTCTCGCCAATGATCGAGAGATACGCGTGCTCGGTTGCGGCGTTTTCGAGTCAGGGCACTGTTAAAAGCAATTCGGTACAGCCAAGTAAAGAACTGGCTATTTCTTTGGAAGGTATCCAACTTGAGAAAGGCGCGAATGAACGCCTCTTGGACCACATCTTCGGCTTCATCGGGAGACCCTGTGACCTGAATCATGGAAGCAAACAAGCGTTCCTGATTCATTTCCACTAACGCAGTAAATGCGCTGCGATCACCTTGCACGGCGAGGTCAATCAGCTGCGTCTCTTCGCTCACGCCAGTCTCTCGGAGTCACGAATGGTGTACGTCAAAGCTTATGCCAAATAACGGTCATCGACACGAACAACCCTAACGAATTTTACGATTCCGACCCTAAGGACGGTTCCAGCAGAGGGGCGATAAGGCGTTGGATCTTCAAAAAGACCGTGTGTCACACTGCTGGAAGCACACGGCAAGTCCGCCGATTATACACAGCCTGACAAGTAATGACGATCAACCTTCCCGACACACACTGCTATGTCCCCCACACGGCCCAAACCAGCAAAAGGCCGAGAATACAGGCTAATTCAACTCACCGTCGCTGAGCTTCTCACTCAAATGACATTGCAAATAAGTCGCTCGCTCCACGTTCCTATCAGAGGACCCCAGCAATCTACCCTGCAGTTTTTGCAGGTGAGCGGGCTGCGTATGGATGAATAATTTGTTGATCGTACCGACAGGCACATCCTCAATGAGTCCTAAATTGACTCCCATTCGTACCTTTGACAGGTAATGCATGGTTTCCTCGCTACTGATTTTCTTGGCCGTACTCAGGATACCAAGAGCACGGCTTACATCGTCGTGAAGATCCTGCTGCCCCTGTTTGACCAGAAAATCCCTTGCTTTGCGCTCATACTCGATGATTCTCGGTACGACATCATCTCCCACAAGTGCAACGAGATCTTGTTCCCGATGCCCGAGCGTGATCTGGTTACTTACTTGATAGAAATCGCCAGTGTATTGCGACCCTTCCCCGTACAAACCCCGTACCGTGACGTTAATCCGTTGCATGCTACGGAAAACCTTGTCGATTTGCCGCGTGATCACCAGAGCTGGGAGATGCAGCATCACGCTGACTCTCAGGCCGGTTCCGACGTTGGTAGGACATGCGGTCAAGTATCCGAATTGCGAATGAAATGCGTACATGATCGCCCCTTCCAGCTTGTCATCCAGCTCATCGATACTTTGCCAAGCTGACTTAAGATCCAAACCGCTATGCATCACCTGTATCCGGAGATGATCTTCTTCATTGATCATCACGCTGTATTGCTCGCGGGGATCAATGGCGACGGCCCGGGACCCTTCTGCATCAGCAATTTCCCGGCTGATCAGCTGCCGTTCAACCAAGAACTGTCGATCAATCTCTGACAGTTGCTCGAGATCGATATAACGGACGTCCCGCCAGTCATCGATGGAGTCCATTTTCGCTCGGATCGTCCGCTCAATGCTGATCCGATCTTCATCACTGCAGCGGCGAATGAACGGGAAGTCAGCAAGATTTCGAGCCAACCTGATCCTGCTGCTGATCACGATATCTGACTCGGGCCCTGTACCCCGTAACCACTCGCCCGACTTGTGCGCCAGGTCATCAAAATCCGAATCTCGAATCACTCTTCTTCCTCGCTGGCATGTTGTTCGGTGCTGCCGGCCTCTTCGATACGGTGCAGTTCATCACGTATTTCCGAAGCCCTTTCATAATCTTCCCGCTCAACCGCCTCTTCCATCTCTCGGCGAAGCTGAATCAACTCGGCGTGCGAATCGGCCGCAGCGGCACGGCGAGGGCGTTTTCCGCAGTGTTCGACTGAATCATGGATGTTGGTCAACAAAGGAATCAGATCATCTGAAAAATGGGTATAGTCGAATGGGCAGCCGAGCCTTCCCGTGTTCCGAAATTCAAAAAAGCTGATGCCACATACCGGACACTCTTTCTGATCCAGTTCAGCAAGCTCCTGCTTGGTTTGTCCCAAATTGAGCTGCTTTGCCAAGGCTCCGGCAATGGAAGCTGCCGGTGTCGCAGCCTCTTTTTGCAGAAATCCCCGTGCATGTTCTTCACACAGATGCATGACCTGAGGCCCATCAGGCTCGGTCAACTCGGTGATATGGAATGTTGCGGGCTTTTCGCAGTATTGGCACTTCATCTTAGTTTCCTGATTGCCGTCATCGCCCTAAACCTAGTGTTTTCAAGGAGTAAGCGTCCCTCCTGAGGGATTCTATCGCTGCCAAGGGTGGTGTCAACGCAACCAGCGTTAACTCACAATCCAGTAGAACCGGCTTGGACTACGGTCAGTAGCATACAGTCCCGGATAGATGCCAGTCCTCCCCTACACTCAATGCCGCTCAATGCGGAAGATAAACTTTAGGCGGCGTCAGCTTGTCACGAAGCTCGAATCCGCAGTTTCCTTGCACCCAGCACGCACGAATCATTGGTCCTTGATGCATATCCCTGACGCAGAACAATTTGCCCAACTTGCGACGAAAAATGACTTCGTACCGGTCTACCGACGCCTTTTAAGCGACACGCTCACACCTGTGACGGCGTTCCAGCTTCTGGATGATGGCGGTCCGGCTTGCCTGTTTGAAAGCGTAATCGGCGGTGAAAAAGTTGGCAGGTACAGTTTTTTAGCTGCAGGCCCCATTCGCAGATTCTCTGCCAAGCGGAATCAAATCGAAGTCACCGAACTGACCGACGGCACTTGCTCACAAACGACAGCAGAAGATCCGCTCGATGCATTTCGTACGCACTTTCACTTTCGAGTCGCAGAACTGAAGGGGCTACCACCCTTTGTCGGTGGTGCCATTGGGTATGCGGGTTATGACGTGGTCCGGTACGTTGAAAATCTTCCCAATCCACCTGCCGATGACCGCGACTTGCCCGACCTTGACTTCGCCTTCTACCACACGCTCTGCGTGTTTGACCATGTCGAAAAAACAATCACCGTTGTCTCCTTAGCGGATTGCAGGGAGATTGATTCAGCATCTGAAGCAGAGCTGGCTTACCAACATGCAATGAAAATGGTTGACCAGACCATCACAAAATTGTCACACGCGGCACCCGAACAAAGATCTGAATGGAATCCTGACCAGTGGCGAAAGATCAGTGAGCAGAATCCACTGGAAATAACATCCAACTTTTCAAAAGATTCATTTGAAAAAGCTGTACGAAAATGTGTGGAATACATACGAGCAGGAGATATTTTCCAAGTTGTTCCGAGCCAGCGACTTTCTGTACGCACGGACGTTGACCCTTTCGAAATTTATCGTTCGCTGCGGGTCGTTAATCCAAGTCCATTTATGTTTTACGTGCGAACCCCTGATTGTGAGCTCGTCGGCTGTTCACCTGAAATCATGTGCCGAGTGAATGAACAAGTCGTCACGGTGCGGCCACTTGCCGGCACACGCAAACGAGGAGAAACCACACAAGAAGACAAGGCTCTAGAAGACGAACTACTGGCTGACCCCAAAGAGCGTGCGGAACATGTAATGTTGGTCGACCTGGGACGGAATGATGTGGGTCGAGTCGCTCAATTCGGAACCATTGATCTGACTGAAATCATGGTGGTCGAACGATACAGTCACGTGATGCATATCAGCAGTGAAGTGCAAGGCAAATTACGGGAAGACGTCGATTCCTTCGATGCCCTCAAAGCCTGCCTACCGGCTGGCACTGTATCAGGTGCCCCAAAAGTCCGAGCGATGGAAGTGATCGATGATATTGAACCGCACCGCCGCGGCCCCTACGGAGGTGCAGTAGGATACATCGATTATCGAGGCAACATGGATACCTGCATCGCCTTGCGGACCATGGTAGTGAAGGATGGGGTGGTCCACGTACAAGCTGGGTGTGGCGTTGTCGCTGATTCAGATCCGACCGCTGAATACGAAGAAACTTTGAACAAAGCGAAGGCGCTGATTTCAGCGATCGAAATGACGATTCGGCGTGTGGACGCGTCTACAGCCGGAAGCTGATGCTTGGCAAACCAAGACTCCCTTGACTTGCTTCCAGAACGCTTCCAACACCTCAGGCGATCCTAGAAACGTCGACTGAAACCACCATTGAGCTGGATTGTCTGAGCCGTCAGAAAGGTATTGGCGGGATCTGCAGCGTAAATCACTGCTTTGGCAATGTCATCGACGCTGCCCCATCGTCCCATCAACGACTGTCCCGCAGCGCGGTCATTCCAATACTCACTGGTGGACTCGCCCCACGAGGTTCGAATCCAGCCCGGCGCGATCGTGTTGACTCGCAAACGGGGACCGGACGTCTGAGCCAAACTGTTGGCGAATGCCATCACGGCTGCCTTGATCGGACCAAACATCTGTCCGGCATCCCCCTCCATCCCCGCAGGTGCCTGGTCCCAACCGATGAAAATCATCGATGCGGGAAGCGAGCTGGGCGTCTGCTCAAACTGATCCATCAAGCGATCTGCTATCGCCCGTGACAAGAGAATGGTTCCGGTGACGTCGACATCAAGCAAGTGTCGCAACTTCCCTTCAAAATCCATTGCAGCCGCACTGCCGGTCAACACATCAGCACCCGCGTTGTTCACCCAAGTATGAACCTCACCAAGTGATGCAAATGCACCTGTCACAAGAGCCTGCCGCCCTTCGGCTGAAGCGAGATCAGCAGCCAAAAGAACAGGCTCGCAACCAACCTCTCGCAAGGTATCAGCAGTTTCGACAGCACCGGATTCATTGGAACGGTAGTGAACCACCAGTTGTTCGACGCCAGCTTTCGCCAGCGCAATCGCAATCGCCCTCCCGATTCCGCTGGATGAACCAGTAACCACAGCTTTAGTGGCGTGAAATGCTTTTGACACAAACGTCTCATTTAACGAGAAAGTGATCGATTTCAAGTCAACTCTCAATCACCAAGCTTTCTTTGCAGCTGCGAGAGATGCCGCAAGTCGCATGCTATTGTGATCGAATCAAATGTCGTGCTCACCACACTGCTCAAGACTTCTCGTACTCTTTCAAGAAGCCGACGAACTCACGTCGATGCTGCTGCTCATCAGCAAGCAAAGTGATGCACAAATCCTGCGTGACAAAGTCAAAACCGTCACACAAACGAATGATCTTTTCGTACTGCGTGATGGCCGCCTCTTCAGCATCAATCACACCTTTGATAACAGCGACCACATCAGTCGTGTCGGCTGGGGGCTGCAGAGATGTCTGGACAGGGACAAACTTCGTGCTGCCAGGGATGACTCCATCAATCGTTTTGATTCGATTCGCCAGTTGAGTCGCATGGTTGAGTTCTTCGGTGACATCGGCGTTCAATGATTTTTTTATTTCTTCGGCCCGCACGCCATCCAAGTTGACACTGTTTGCGAGGTAATTAACGACGGTCTCCAACTCCATGAAATAGGATTTGATCAGCTCGTCGATGATGGCTTTGTTTTTTGTTTGATCGTCCACGTTGCTACCTTTGTAATCTGGGAATTGATGGTCAAGCTGCCATAACAGGATAGGGAGGAGGAACAGGTACACGGAAGCGGCATCGAGAGCGGAACGTCAAACTTTGCGGCTGTTCAACAGCTCGGCAGGTCGGGTCGAAAGGGGAAATCCCCCCCGAACAGCTGTTGAGACGCCCGCGAACCGTCCATTTTGACGCCTCACCACTCCCCTAACGGAAATTTAAACGCCACTGGCGGCTCGCTCTTGCTGATTTCTATGCAAAAAGGCTAACCTAGAGGCTTGAAAAATTACCTTTGAACGCCCGTTTGGACTTATTTTTCCTTACTCGTCGACTCGTCGCATGAGTGCTTTGCAGCGCATGCAGCCGAACAGTCCCTGCGACACTTCGGACCGTAGACTCGGCTCGATTGATGATCGACCTTTCGTTGCGTGTTCCGCACGAGCCGTTTTAGGCCGATGAGCGGAAAGTCGGCGAGTCAGTCCAAGCATGGGTGATCCGAACTTATTCATAATTATCAACCGCTTCTATCGGCGGCCACGCATCACGCGAGGAAAAACCAGAGTATGTCAGAATCGAAAACTGTTGCCAAAGCAGAAGTAGAGCAACATTTGGGCGAGCTCACCAAACCAGTAACCGACGTCGACATCGATGTCACCGAGACAAGTGAGTGGCTCGCCTCTTTGGACTATGTCCTGAAGAGCAAGGGTCCCGACCGAGTGCGTTTCCTGATCGAACAGATGCGAGATCGCGCGGCTGAGGAGGGAATCCAATCCGCCGAGGACACCAAGACGCCTTACGTCAACACGATTCCAGTCAAGGATCAGGCGGCTTTTCCTGGCAATCGTGAAATCGAACGGCGTATCAAGTCCATCGTCCGCTGGAATGCAATGGCGATGGTCGTGCGAGCAACCAATCGTGGCGGAGGCGTTGGTGGTCACATCAGCACATTTGCTTCCAGCGCGACACTCTATGAGATTGGTTACAACCACTTCTTCAAGGGTCGTGGTGAGGATGGTTACTCAGGCGACACAATCTATTTCCAAGGTCATGCATCACCCGGGATGTACAGCCGAGCTTTTCTGGAAGGCCGGTTGACGGAAGAAAACCTTGAAAATTTCCGTCGCGAGTTATCACCTGGTGGTGGGCTGTCCAGCTACCCGCACCCTTGGTTGATGCCAAACTTTTGGGAGTACCCAACGGTTTCGATGGGTTTGGGGCCGATCATGGCGATCTACCAGGCTCGCTTCAATGAATATCTATTGGACCGCGGGTTGAAAGACACATCGGGACAAAAAGTGTGGGCTTTCTTGGGCGATGGTGAATGTGATGAGCCCGAAACCCTCGGAGCGATCGGACTCGCAGCCAGAGAGAAACTCAACAATCTGATCTTCGTGATCAACTGCAACTTGCAGCGACTCGACGGACCGGTACGCGGCAACGCAAAAATCATTCAAGAGCTTGAATCAATCTTCCGCGGAGCTGGCTGGAATGTCATCAAGGTAATCTGGGGAGATGACTGGGATCACCTGCTGGCGAAAGACACCACTGGTCTTCTGGCCAAGCGGATGAACGAGGTCGTCGATGGACAATACCAGAAGTACACCGGCATGCCCGGAAGTTACATTCGTGAACACTTCTTTGGCAAATACCCGGAGTTGCTCAAGCTTGTTGAGAACTACAGCGACGAGAAACTGGAGAAAATGCGTCGTGGCGGACATGATCCTGAGAAGGTCTATGCTGCCTACAAGACAGCGACAGAGCTGAACAACGGAAAACCGACCGTTATCCTTGCAAAAACAGTCAAGGGCTATGGCCTAGGTGAAGCAGGCGAAGGTCGCAACGTTGCACACAACCAGAAAAAGATGAACGAGGAGGAACTGCTTGAGTTCCGTACACGCTTTGGCATCCCAATCAGTGATGAAGAAGTAGGAAAGGCTCCCTTCTACAAGCCGCCAGAGAACAGTCAGGAAGTCAAATACATGAAGGAACGGCGTGAGCTACTAGGTGGCCCCGTCCCCAGTCGTCCGACTGAGCACCCGACGATGGAAGTTCCAACTCTGGATGATTATCGCAAAGTCATCAAGAAACTTGAAAACAAAAACATGAGTACGACGTTTGCGGTCGTCCAGACACTTATCGCATTGTGCCGTGACAAGAAAATTGGCAAATACATGGTGCCGATCGTTCCGGATGAATCTCGGACGTTTGGCATGGAGGGCATGTTCCGACAGTTTGGCATCTATGCTCACTCGGGGCAGTTGTACGAACCAGTCGATTCCGAATTGGTGACCTATTACAAGGAAGCCCAGGATGGACAGATTCTTGAAGAGGGGATCACGGAAGCCGGCTCGATGAGCAGCTTCAATGCGGCCGGAACGGCTTACAGCAAGCACGGCATCAACATGATCCCGTTCTTCATCTACTACAGCATGTTTGGTTTCCAACGCATTGGGGACCTTATCTGGGCGGCCGCTGATATGCGAGCCAAGGGATTCCTGATTGGTGGAACTGCCGGCCGAACATCACTCAATGGTGAAGGTCTTCAGCATCAAGATGGACACAGCCTGCTAAACGCCATCGCCTTTCCAACGGTCCGCTCCTACGATCCTGCTTTCGCTTATGAAGTGGTGGTGATCATCATGGAAGGCCTGAAGAAGATGTATCAGGAAGGTGAAGAATGCATCTACTACTTGATGTCGGAAAATGACCCTTACGATCATCCTGAAATGCCCGAGGGATGCGAAGATGGCATCATCAAGGGAATGTACCGATACAAGTCACGCGATGTGGACAACGCCCGTTCAAGAGTACAACTCTTCGGTAGCGGTGCGATCCTCAACAGTGCCCTCGCAGCTCAGGAAATCCTTGCCGAAAAGTACCAGATCGCGAGTGATGTATGGAGTGTGACCAGCTACACGCAACTGCGGCGTGATGCCGCGACTTGCGAGCGTTGGAACCTGTTGCACCCCACCGAAACGCCACGCAAGAGTTACCTCGAAGAAGTACTTGACGGTGTCGAGGGGCCGTTCATAGCAGCTAGTGATTACGTCCGAGCGTTGGGCGAACAACTGGCACCTTACATTCCTGGTGACTACTACGTTCTGGGAACCGATGGCATGGGGCGAAGCGAGACGCGTGAGGCGCTGCGACGGCACTTCGAAGTCGACGCCGAGTCCATCACGATTGCGACCCTCAGCCGACTTGCGAAAGCTGGCGTTTTGACTCCAAAAGATGTTCAGGATGCGATCAGCGAATTGGGCTACGATGCTGAGAAAACTGATCCCTACTTTGCTTGATGATTACTGTGTAGGCCACTACACACCGCTCAGAATTTCCGACCAACACTCCCACTGCGAAATCCCAAAAGCTTAATGTCTACTGAAGTAAACCTGCCCGAGCTTGGCGACGGTATTGAGTCAGGTGATGTCCTTGAAATCTTTGTTGCCGTTGGTGATGTCATCAGCGAAGGCCAAGACATCGTCGAGATGGAAACCGATAAGGCGACCGTTCCTGTCCCAGCAAGTGTTGGCGGAAAAGTCACAAAGATTCTCGTCAATGAAGGTGACACCATCGCTATCGGCGGTGCCATTTTGGAAGTGGAAGCGGCTGAAGCAGCGGCTGAAGCAACTCCCGAGCCTGTGACTCCTATTGCACCGACTCCCGAGCCTGTGACTCCTGTTGCCCCGACTCCTGAGCCTGTGACTCCTGTTGCACCGACTCCTGCGGCGCAGCCCGTAACCGCGAGCCCAGCACCGGTAAGCCAGCCGCCTGCCGAAACACCATCACCCGCGGTGCAGCCAGTTGCCACAAAGCCTGTCGTCGCTGCAAGCTCAACAACGGTGATCCCAGCCGGACCGGCAATTCGTCGCTTCGCACGGGAAGTCGGAGTTGACCTCAGCCAAGTGCCCGGCAGTGGCGCCGACGGACGCATCACACGGGAAGACGTGCTATCAGTCGTTCGCTCCGCGAGTCAGTCCGCTCGTGCGACCTCGGCGACTTTGAGTACCACACCAGCTGCGAAAAGTGCAGCCAAAGCGGCATCCAAACCCGACGCGGCAGCAGCGGGCTTACCAGGGACGGCCGACGTCGACGACTTTGGGCCCATTCGTGTAGAGCGAATGAGTAAGATCCGCAAAACGATCTCCAAACAGATGCATGCGAGTTGGTCGACCGTACCACGTGTAACCAACTTCGATGATGCAGATATCACAGACTTGGAACACCTGCGGCAATCCAGTAAAGAAGACTATGCGGCGCAGGGACTCAAACTCACCACGATGCCGTTCCTCATCAAAGCTGTCGCGACGGCATTACGCCATAATCCGGCGATCAACGCAATGATCGATGAGGAAAATGAGCAGCTCATCTACAAGGACTATGTTAATGTCGGCGTCGCAGTAGATACCGACCGTGGGCTGGTCGTTCCCGTCATGAACAATGCGGATGCGATGGGAATTCCAGAAGTCACCCGTGGCTTGGCTGAAATGGCTGGAAAAGTCAGGGGAGGCAATTTTGGGGTAAAGGACCTCAAAGGCGGCACCTTCACAATCAGTAACCTGGGAACCATTGGCGGCCAATATTCAACACCGATCGTGAATGTCCCTGAAGTCGCGATCCTGCTTGTAGGACGAAGTCGCAAGCTGCCCGTAGTGATGCCTGATGATTCCATTCAGGCCCGCCTGATGATGCCTTTAAGCCTGTCTTATGACCATCGGCTTGTAGACGGCGCCACTGCGGCTCGATTCCTGAACGATGTGATCGGATACCTGGAAGCCCCGAGTCGCTTGCTGCTAGCGCTTTAATTTTTCCGAACGGACCGCATACTTGGTAGCACGTGGCTCGATCCGGCCACGCCCTCTTGTGACCCAATCTGTTAGGGCGACACGGTCTGAGGTGAACCGTGGCGTCGCGGGATTTGCTAGACTCATGCAAATCCTTACGGCTTCAGCATGAATGATCTGAAAATCATCGTTTTCCTCTCCGATCACTGGCTGGCGATCAGCAGTACTGCCACAGCAGCGCTGATGATCATGATTGCGTATACCATCTCGCACGCTCTGGTAAACGTAAGGACATCCCAGGCAACTGTTGCGTGGACCGTGGGTTTGATCTCACTGCCGATCATTACCTTGCCACTTTACTGGGTACTGGCAAGAAACAGATTCCATGGCTACCGCGAGGTGATCCGAGAAGTGGAGTCTCGCCAACGTGACTCGGTCTCAAATATCCAGACAGAACTGCGAACAAAAAGCTACACACGCAGCACCTCACAGAATTCCGTCATTGAGCAAGTCGCTGACGTCATGGATACGCCTCTGAGCCTTGCTGCTGATTGCGACCTGCTAATCGACGGCAAAGCATTTTTTGAATGCTTGTTTGCAGAAATCGCGAAGGCCACGGAGTATGTCTATCTCGAATTCTTCATTTTCCGCGATGATGAGATTGGAAACCAACTGGCTCAGTGCCTGATTGAACGTGCTCAAGCGGGCGTGAAAGTCCGCATGCTTTACGATGAGGTCGGATGCATTCGGCTTTCTAATTCGTACCTGCAACGCCTGACCAAAGCAGGTGTAGAAGTAAATCCATTCAATACACGACAAGGCTGGTTCAACCGATTCCAGATCAATTTCCGGAACCACAGAAAACTGGTAGTTGTTGACGGAAAAACCGCGATTATCGGCGGCTTGAATATCGGAACAGAATACCTGGGGTCTGCAGATGAGTCATCGCGATGGCGGGACACGGGCATCAAGGTCACTGGACCAGTCACACACAAAGTACAAGCTGTCTTTGCTGGCGACTATTTCTGGGCCGCCAGAGAAACTCTTCCTGAGGCAAACTGGACTATCACAGAGAATTCAGCGTCTGACCTCACGCAAATTTCCCCACAGAACAGGAATTCCATTTGCTGCGCTACCGGACCGGCAGACCTCCGACCGCGGGCATCGATGATGTACTGCTCGCTCGCCAATTCGGCAAAATCCCGACTCTGGATTTCCACACCCTACCTGGTACCTGATGAGGCATCCATCGTCGCCTTGCATATGGCCAAAGCCCGCGGCGTGGATGTGCGTTTACTGATTCCCGATAGAGCAGACCACCTACTCGTTTACCTCGCAGGCTTTCACTACGAAAACGAATTTACAGAAGCCTCAATTTCTGTTTATCGTTATCACGCCGGATTCATGCACCAGAAATGCATTTTGGTTGATGATCAACTCGCGATGATTGGATCAACCAACCTTGACAATCGTTCTTTGCACTTGAACTTTGAAATCATGATGGGCATCAGTGACTCTGAGTTCATATCGCAAGTCGAAACAATGCTGCATGAAGATTTTGCACTGGCGTCACAACGGTCAGCTAAAAAACTGCGTTGGTGGTACGAACGGTTGGGAACAGCGGTGGCGCGACTGACCAGCCCCATTCTTTGAGATTCACTGTGATCCACCATGGTGGATCACGGGTCACAATCATCCCAAGGGTTTACGGAGAAACCAAACATCTACATCGGGATGCTCTGGATCACGCGTGAAACCGTATTTCTGATAGGCACGTCGGGCAGATGCATTATCGGTATAAACCTCGAGTGTCAAACGACAACAATCATGCTCGACAGCGATCTTCTCAACTGCGTTAAGAAGTGCCGCTGATACACCGTGACCGCGATGTGTTTCCGTCACAATGACGTCATGAATATTCACCAGACGCCGACTTTTGAATGTTGAGAATCCGAAAAAACAGTTGATCAATCCAATGGGTGCACTTCGATCTTGTTCATAAGCTAAAACACTGAATGCAGTCGAAAACTCAGCAAGTCTTTCTGGCAATCGATCTAATTCTGGTGGATCATGCCCCATTTCATGCTTGGCGTATTCACTCTGCATGCAAATCAAATCGTGGCAATCCTCAGGATTCAAATAATCAACTCGTTTGGTGGTGATTTGCATATTCGCGTTTCACTTTGTTTGGGGGTCTGGCAAGGCACACCAGCCTAAAAAAAATTTCGCTCAGAAAGTAGGATAGGCCGTTATAATCTTCACAACTGGCGATCAGCACAAACGGTGTTCCAGCCGATTCCTTCTCACGCCCTGTACGTTGAGTCCATGCACACGAAGACAAGGTTGTTACTAAAGCCAATGTTTTTGAAGACTCGTTATCCGATAAATGGCACGAGACTGATTCTAGCTGTCGTTTTTCTCAGCATCTCGTCAACTCTTCTGTCCGAAGAAGGTTGGTCACGATTTCGCGGCAGCGGAGCCACAGGTCTGGCTGGGCAAGAAATACCAACCACATGGAGCGATGCAGAAAACCTGGCATGGCGAACAGACTTGCCCGGCAAGGGCTCCAGCAGCCCAGTTATCAAAGGAGATAAGATTTTCCTGACGAGTTATTCGGGATACGGACAAGCAGTCGAGTCACCGGGGGACCGAACTCAATTACAACTTCATGTCGTTTGCCTGTCGGTGACGGATGGGAGCATCCTTTGGGATTACAAACTGGATGCAGCAGAGGAAGAACAAGCGGTCACCAAACGGGTTGCCGACCACGGTTATGCCTCCCCAACTCCTTGCGTGGACAACAAATTTGTTTTTGCTTCCTTTGGGCCTTCGGGCGTGGTGGCGTTGACACATGATGGCGAATTCAAATGGCGCACCAGTGTGGGCACCAACACCGCTGGCTTCGGCGCTGCAGCAAGCCCGATTGAGTTCGAAGACATCCTGATCATGAACGCATCCATCGAAGATGGGTCAGTGTATGCACTGGACAAAGCAACAGGGAAGGTTCGCTGGCGGACCGCTGGCGTTGACCGAGCATGGACGACACCCACGGTAGTCAACCTACCCAATGGAAAGAAAGAGCTGGTTCTTAACCAGAAAGGGGCCATTCTGGGATTGGACCCTGAAACGGGAAAACAGCTTTGGTCTTGTGACGCGATTCAGGATTATGTTGTCCCATGTGTAGTCGCCAACGATGACACTTTGTATTGCAGTGGTGGTCGGAGCAACAAGACTTTTGCCGTCAGAGCTGGCGGCCGCGGTGATGTGACAGCAACCCATCTGCTTTGGGATGTCTCGCGAGGTGCCAATGTAACGAGCCCTCTTCTCGATGACGGCTATTTGTATTGGTCTCACGACAAGGCCATCGCACTCTGCCTTCGTGCGTCCGATGGAGAAGAAATGTTCCGGGAACGCATGCCCACGCGGGGTCGCGTTTATGCATCCATCGTTGGCGATGGGCACCACTTGTTCCTGACCACACGTGATGCAGGAGTTCTCGTTCTGGCTGCAAGCCCGGAATACACCGAAATTTCGATCAATCGGCTTGGAAATCCGGAAGAACGATTCAACGCAACGCCCGCCATTGCTGGCAACCGTCTATTTTTAAGAAGTGATGCCGCACTGTATTGCGTGAAAAAGGAAAAGACAGAGTAATCCCGACCACGATTTCAGGAAAAGCTGCCTCTGGAAGGACAATTTATCCGCTCTTTTTGGATTGCTGGTAACCTGTAAGGAAATCTCGGTAAACAACGATACCTGCACTGTCACAGCAAACGGCGACGTCCCCGGACTGCCGGCATTCTGGATAGTCATACCAACGCTGGTAACATGCACTCGCTAGCGTTGCCTACCAACCACCTCGATTACCGTTCGCGAGTCAAACCTGCCTCGCTTCGGCCACTCTCTTGACCCCTCGCAGTAAGTTCTCATGAAACGAAAATTCTTCGGCGCTGCCATCCTGTTCGCCACTGGTTTAATTTCCTCACTGGCCATTGCAGCCGACATTGAACTCAAGAAGGGCGACCACATCTGCCTGGTTGGCAACGCTCTTTGCGAGCGTATGCAACACCACAATTACTGGGAATCACTTTTACAACAGCGTTATCCTGAGTTGCAACTGAGCGTACGAAACCTTGGTTTCCCCGGCGACGAACCGTACGAACGGATTCGATCCGAGAACTTTGGTGACCCGGACAAGCACTTGGCCCACAGCCAAGCCTCTGTCGTCATGTATTTTTTCGGGTTCAATGAGTCATTTGATGGTGACGCTGGGTTAGCAAAATTCAGCGCTGAGATGAAGAAACTGATTCAGGAGACCAAGGCAAAGGACTTTGGAAAAGGAGAGCCTCAGGTAGTGCTCGTTTCACCCATCGCATTTGAAAACACAGGTGACCCAAACCTGCCGAATGGAAAAGAACACAACGCGAGATTGGCAAAATACACTCAGGCACTTGCCACCGTCGCAAAAGAAACTGATGCCGATTTTGTAGATATCTTCACTCCCACACTGACGCTATTCAAAACAAGTGAAAAGCGTTTGACATTGAATGGTTCGCACCTGAATGATGCCGGTTACGCGGAACTGGCACCCATCTTGGATACGGCACTGTTTGGTGAAGGCGGCCCCACCTTGGTGGACCCTGCCGTCAAGGCAGCAGTGGATGACAAGAGCTTTCATTGGTGGCATCGATACCGTGCAGTAAACGGATTTTCGATTTACGGCGCACGCGGAAAAGCTGGTAGTGACGGAACGTACAACAACACGGATGTGATGGAACGAGAGCGGACCATTCTGGACCAGATGACAGCCAATCGTGATGCCCGGATCTGGGCAGTCGCGAGTGGGGAGAACATAGACGGTCCCATCAATGACTCAAACACGCTGCCCTTCATCACTCCAAAAACCAACGTGGGCGGGCCAAATGATCCCAATGCGAAGCGAGGCAAACTCGGTTCATTGGATTACTTGACCGCTGAGGAGCAGTCGAAGCTCTTTGAAATGCACGATGGATTCGAGATTCAACTAGTCGCATCCGAAGAGCAATTTCCTGAGTTGGCAAACCCTGTCGCTCTGAATTTCGACAATCAGGGAAGGCTGTGGGTTGCAACCATGGAATCCTACCCACATTGGCAGCCCAAATCGAAAATGGACGACAAGATTCTTATTTTCGAAGATACAGATCAAGATGGAGACGCTGATGAGTGCAAGGTTTTTGCCGGCGGACTGCATCAACCCACCGGCTTCGAACTGGGCAATGGTGGAGCCTACATTGCTGAACAACCCGACATTCTGTTCATGCAGGATACAGATGGTGATGATGTTGCCGACACCAAAGTGCGGAAGCTGTTTGGATTTGACACCGCAGATTCACATCACGGGATAGCTGCGTTTGAGTGGGGGCCTGGTGGCAATCTGTATTTTGAAGAAGGCACCTTCAAATACTCGCAAGTTGAAAGCCCCTACGGCCTGACGCGTCTCAGCGAAGCCGGCATTTGGAAATACCACCCCAAGAGTGAAAAGTTTGGTGTGTTTGCGAACTTTGCGTTTGCCAATCCATGGGGTCATGTCTTTGATCGCTGGGGGCAGAATTTTATCGGGGATGCTTCCCCCGGCAATAGCTACTGGGCTGCACCATTGAGTGGTCGAATTGACCATCCACTGAAACACCCGGGAGGCAGTCAGCATCGCCGCATCGCGAAAATCACAGGCGGTGATCCCACCTACAAGTTCCCTACTTTTTATCCGAAGCGAACACGACCTTTGGCTGGATGCGCCATGGTTTCCAGTCGGCACTTTCCGCCGGAAATGCAGGGCAACTTCCTTGTGACGAACTGCATTGGAGACCGTAGTGTCCTCAATCATGAAGTCACTGAGGAGGGTTCCGGATTCAAGGGCAAAGAAGTGGCCCCGCTCGTGACATGCAAAGACGGGAATTTCCGTCCCGTTGATCTTCAAATCGCACCTGATGGCTCTCTCTATATTGTGGACTGGCACAACGCCTTGATTGGCCACTTGCAACACAACCTGCGAGAACCCAATCGAGATCACTCTCATGGGCGAATCTGGCGAGTGAAGCACAAAACGAGACCATTGGTCAAACCAGCCAAGATTGATGGCGAGCCAATCGCGGATCTTCTTGAACTGCTGAAAGTCCCGGAGGATCGCACAAGATATCGGGCAAAACGTGAATTGGCCGCACGTGAAACCGAGCAAGTGATGTCGGCTTTAAAAGATTGGACTGCCAATCTGGACAAGGCCGATGAGAATTACACACATCATCTACTCGAATCACTCTGGATGCACCAAACCCACAACGTCGTCAACCAGCAATTGCTCGAAACACTTCTTACCGCAAAGGATCACCGCGCACGAGCTGCGGCGACACGCGTTCTTTCTTTCTGGCTTGAGGACGTCTCAAATCACAAACAACTGTTGGAAAAGTGCATCGCTGACAAGCATCCGAGAGTTCGACTCGAAGGTGTTCGTGCGGTTAGTTTCCTAAGCGGGGACGAAGCCATTGAGCTCGCCTTGGGTGTTCTAGAAAATGATGTCGACGACTACACCCAGTTCACCCTCGACGAGACGATGCGTCGTCTTGAGCAGTAGCTGTCCTGAGCAGTAGTCGCCGGGCAACCACCACGAACCGGTAACACGAACCTATTTTCGATTCAGAAAACATCGTCGGCAGCGTGCATGCATTCTGCCGACGATACTTCGAATTGCACTCCTCCACTTTCAAGTCACGGACAGCTGCAGACGCTCGGTCTCAAATGTGTTTGCCTGTTTTCGTGCGTTAACGTAACAAATTCAATATCATGCGCAACTTTGCTTTCGGCTACCTGCTGACAACCCTCATTACCATTCCCAGTTGGGGACAGGAGCACGACCATGCAGCCGCGGACACGACCAGTAAAACAGTCGAAGCCCCAAAGGTGTTTCTCGACAAAAGCCCTCGCATTGTTGCTTACCAGCTAAAAAGGCTGGACAATCAACGACTGCTGATGGTTGAACGCAAGAGAACTGACGCAAAATACATTCCAGTGTACGAGGCCATCCTTGCAAGAGTCGGGATGTCCCCCCAATTCAGACTCGAATCAATCAATGCCTTAGCAGAACTGCAAGACAGCGATCCAGTGAACATCACGATCGCCACCATTGGCAAACTGGATGCGTCCAAACAAGACGAAAACCGCACGGCCATGCAATTGGCAAAGATGCTGCTCGGCATGAGGACCGAACAACTCAAGGCCAATGCCGCCGTACTGCGTGAAACGACTCAAGGCGACAATGCGATTGCGTCAGCGATCGCGACAGCAGCGTTATTGAATTCCGGACAATCTGAAGAAGAACTCGACAAGCTGACAGAAGACTCATCTGGACAGCTCGCATTCCTTCAAGCAATCACAATGCTTCCTGAAGCGACACAGCGAGGCTCTTTTCGATCACGCGTGGTAAGCCTAATTGATTCATCAAAGAGCATTGACTTGTCCAATGCCGCTATCCGGACTCTCGGCTTCATACCGAAAGAAGCAGCGGATTCGTTTTCACGCCTTGCTCCTCTGATCGCCAACGACAAACTCCGCGCAACCACCATTCGCACTCTGCTGACAATTCCGATGCAAGAACGTGAGGCAGACGCGAGTCTGGCCGCCACAAGTTTTCTCGTGAATCTCGCAGAAACAACACCGGCACGGGAACGGACAACAGCAGCCTTCATCGATGCCATGCAACTTGCTGACCAGCTGCTTGCCATCGTCCCTTCCAAGCAGGCAAGGAACTTTCGAAAAAGACTCAATGCTGTCACGGTCCGCGTCATCCGCATCAAGACCGTTGAGGAGGAAATGAGGTATGACATGCCCTACTTTGCAGTTCAAGCGGGAAAGTCTGTCCAGATTGTGCTCGAAAACCACGACCTGATGCCACACAATCTTGTGGTTACTGTTCCTGAAGCACTCAAGGAAGTCGCTCAACTTGGACTGCAGGTAGGCCCCAACAATGGATGGAAAAACCTGCCTTATGTCCCGGAATCTGACAAGGTTTTACACGCGACCGCAATGGTGCCAGCGGATCAACAAGCCACACTAACATTCACGGCTCCCACCACCCCGGGTGAGTATCCCTATGTCTGCACCTTTCCGCAGCATTGGTATCGCATGTACGGAGTGATGGTCGTGGTGGACGACCTTGATGACTGGTTGAAGCATCCGGTGGAGCCGGCCAATCCCATCGGCAGTAACCGTTCGTTCGTACAAGCATGGAAGGTCGACGACCTGAAGAATGAACTTGACTCTGGCATTCGTGGTCGCTCGCCTGAAATCGGCAAACGACTGTTCGCTGAAGCCTCCTGTGCAGGCTGCCACAAAATGCAGGGAGAAGGCGGCGAGATTGGCCCAGAACTCACCGATGTATTCGCGCGCTGGAAAGGTGATCGCGTGGGCATCCTGCGAGAAGTGCTGGAACCCTCACACAAAGTAGACTCGAAATACATCATGCAACGGATTTTGACCGTTGACGGACGTACGGTAACAGGTGTTTTGCTCAGTGAAGATGACGACAAAGTTACCCTTCTATCAAACCCCGAGGCAAAAGAACCCACCGTCATCTTGCAGGATGATATAGAAGCAATGGTTCCCTCTTCAGTTTCGATGATGCCAAAAGCACTCATGGACCAATACACCAAAGATGAAGTGTTCGAGGTTTTGGCGTATCTGGAAAGCGTTGCGTCACCGACCAAGCCATAGGATTGGAAAAAGTCGACCCCTGAATTGCCAGTCCCGTCCAAACGTCCCCACAAGGCGAAGCCTCCGCCCCAGTAGACTGCCAGATCAAACTGGCTTCGGGGCGAAGTCGTATCTCGAAAGGAAATCGTGGGCAGGACTCGCAGTGGGGCAGGGCAGTGAGTTAATCACAACCTAGTTGGCAGTCAACCAACGCACTTGGAATGGCCGCATCGGAATCCCATCTCCCTGCCAGATGCGTTCCAACGCCAATTCATCATAGGCAAGTGTTGAATCGACCAAATCGCCTGGTATCACACGTGGGCAGTGTGTCAGGTTGGCGAGCACAGCCAACCGTTCACCACTGTCAGCTGTCCGGATAAAACCAAGCAAGCCATCACCAGACAAGGGCAAAACATCCATCCTCGCCTTGGGATGAAAAGCTGGCTGTGCGATGCGCACGGACAACAATCGGCGATAACCCTCAAAGACTCTACGTTGCAGACTCTGCGGCTCAGCAATCACGTCTTCAAGCCTCTGCCTATCATACTTGTGGCGATTGATGCGCCGGTTCTGCCCTGTTTCACTCACCGCTTCCAGATCATTCGGAGACCCCACGAGGCTGTGAAAGTAAACGGCAGGAATCCCAGGTAGTGACAACATGATTGCCTGCGTCGCAAGGAAGCATCTCGAATGATCCTGTGGCTCAACTTGGCTCGAGTCCGCAACCGCCTCCAAGTAAGTGATATTCAATTCATAGGGACTGTCCGAGTCATCTGATTGGCGACGCGTACTCACTCGCCCGCCATGCGACCTGACTATCGCGGCCAACTTTCCCACCCTCTCCAGAGGGACAATACCTTCGAGTGGCCTGACCCCGACACCATCGTGTGATGCGGTGAAGTTAAAAAATGTGGTTGTCTCACTAGGTGGCTGAATCGTAGACAGCCAATCTCGCAATACACTTGTATCAGCATTGTGAATTGCATCAAGCAGCAGCGGCGGCAAACTGAACTGATACACCATGTGCGCTTCATTATCGCCATTACCAAAGTAGCTGATATTCTCCTGATGCGGCACATTTGTTTCAGTGAGAATCACGGTTCCTGGTACGACTTTATCAAGAACACGCCGCATCAATTTGACAGCCGCGTGTGTCTGGGGCAAATGAATGCATTCAGTACCAACCTCCTTCCATAGAAAAGCGATCGCATCGAGACGAATGATTCTGGCACCTCGACGGGCATATTCAACAAGTGTTTCCAACATCAAGCACATGACTCGTGGATTCGCATAATTCAAGTCGACCTGATCAGCACTGAAGGTCGTCCATACATTTCGTGTCCCACGTGTTGATTCGAACGGTGTCAGCAATGGCAAACTTCTTGGCCTCACCACCTTTGACAGGTCTGCAGTGGGATCCTGATCAATGAAGAAATCTTCAAAGCCATCCTCGCCTTGCAGATATGACTGGAACCAGGCATGTTTCTGCGAAGCGTGATTGAGGACCAAATCAAACATCAAATCGAAGTCCTGCCCGAGTTCCGCGATGTCACGCCACGTTCCCACTTCGGGATCCACGGCGAGATAATCAACAACTGAAAAACCATCATCGCTGGTGAAGGGACAGAAGGGCAACAAATGAACACATCGGATCAATTGCTCCAAATCATGATCGAGCAGAAATTGCCGTTGTGCCTGCAATGGTGTCAGCCCTGAGGATCGAACCTGATCGGCATACGTGATCAGAACCACATCGCGTTCGGACCAAAGTTCATCATGCCCTGCGGATTCACGTTCGGCCGAAAGTTTCTCAAGTCCCTGAATCAAAACCTCGGGAACTTCACCGTAGACTTGCTGAATCAGTTCTATTGTCGTTGAGTCCATTTCCATCGAAGCATGCCATCTTGAGGAGGAAGTTTGCGTTACCCTTCGATGACACGAATGCCAAGCGACCGGCAACTATCAATCCAACACTCCAAACACGATTCGAACAGTGACTCTCATCACATTCACATCGTGAAAGGAACAACAACATCAATCTGCGTTCAGAACTCTCTCACTTCACAAATGGTCCTGACCAGTAAAATTGGTCACGAGAGCCCTCAACTTCCGCCTCAACACGCTGTAACTGAAGAATGCCTTGCCAATCTCATAATTGAAATCAACCATCTCTTCACGATACTCTCGATCATCAATGATTCGCTGAACTTTGCTGACCACATCTTTCGTCAGATAGCCATCCATCGCAATCACCTTTGCCCCTTTAGGTTCGATATCCGCGACAAAAATCGAATAACGATTCACAAGCACTGGTTTTCGAAAGTAAAAGGCCTCCAACAATGCATTACCGAATCCCTCATAGATACTCGGATAGGTAATGAAATCTGCCTGCGAATATGCGTCAGCAAGTGTATAAATTCGGCGCCCTTCCTCGGTCAAACCACGACGATCACCGACTTGGTGATCGCAGAGTCGAAGATCAACCCCGTGAGCGTCGGCCAACTCCCTCAAAACGCTCAGGTACTCATTCCCCTCGTCGCCACTGGCATGGGAAATCACCAATTTGCACTTGTCATTTTTCAGCGCTGAGACCAAAGCAATCGCATGCTCAATTCCTTTCCGCGGAACGACTCGAGTAGGCTGCAAGAACAAAATATCATCCTCACTGAGCCCAATGTCGGCGCGAAATCCTCTGGCATAATCATCAGCCGGTTCAGGCTCATTCTCGAAATCCAGCACGTTTGGCACAAGGATCGATGACACACCGCGGCGGTGTGCCAAATCCTCCTGCGCGAATGAATTGATTGTGACATTTTGGATCTGCGGTAACGCAGGCGGGAACGCCATCCACAATAAATCCGTCACTGCCGAAACACTGAAACGGTCACGCTCCCAATAAAAATCATGATGGTGTGCGATTGTTGGAAAGCCGGTTTCGGCAATGAAGTGTGTCAGGGCAACACCAAGCGGAATGTTCATGGGGATGCATAACGCATTTTGGACAATCAACAGGTCGAGGTTATATCGACGCGTGAATTCATAAAGCGTACCTTTGAGATAGTCAGCCAGAGCGTAAATCCGTTGTGTCACATCAGGAGTGCGAGTGCGTGTGCCGAAGGCTCGGCGATTGATCCATTCAATATCAGGATGACCAAAATAGGCATGTGGAACAACCATCGACGCCTCCTCGTCGCGGTCACTCAATCCCGAATACCAATGACTGACATGCCGGTGATCCCAGAGCACTTGCGCCCACTTAGCACTCTCCAAGGACACACCATCAGTGCCAGAAAACCGTGTACCAACAAACCCAATCTGGACGCCCATGGAGCCAATCAAACCTGTTCTGAAAGTCTATTCTGTTTCTGTGATCAACCGCCGTATTTCGCTCCATCGTTACGAACGCACGGCGACTGCATCGCTTTTCATTGCATTGCTTTTACCTGATCAACAGACATTCTGGCAACTGCATCAAGTTCGTAAGCACGAGATCTGGAGTCACCCCCTGACATCGCGTGTCGTCCTGCCTTGGACGACAACTCCGCTGATCGCCTGCAAACCAAGCCGTTCGCAAACCTGCCTGGGCTGCTGCCCATATGTCGTTTAGCATGTCATTTCCAACATAAAGAGCTTCGTTGGGAAGAATCCCACAACTCGAGAGGCCAAAGCGCAACACCTCAAACAACCGGGGGCCTGGCTTAGCCTGTCGATAACGATTCGAAAAAACACACAAATCCAAGTCAAATCCACCACCCGCCAGATGAGCCTCGCCTAATAAATTGTTCACCAGGCATGGTGTAAATATTTGTGCATTGCTAACAATTCCCATGGAAAACTTTGCTTGCTTCAACTGCCGCAGCACGTCTGCCGCGTTGGGCATTGGCCACGTTGGGTTCGCTAACGCTTCATATCTTGTTGCTAATTTCACAACCATTTCGATCTCTGGCGGACTTGCCAACCAACCATGCTCCGCCAGCACCTGACGCCAAACTTCGACAATGTCAACTTCTGGCTTAGGGCAACTGGAATCGCATCGCTCGCGATTCAACTGTTGAATTTTTTGTTGCAAAGAGTCCGCGTTGGGTACAGACACCAACTTCCCAAGCAACCCTGCTTCCACGAGCGTTTGACGGACAAAAGAGTCACGCCCTACTGTATCAGCCGAACCCACGTCACCGCTGCCACTGATGACCAAAGTGCCGTAGATATCGAACACAACCGCCTTCATGCCGGGGAGTTGCTGCAGCCTTGGCTCAACGTGCGTTTCCACCGGGTGCATTTCAGTTCGGTGGTGCAAGATACCATCGACCCAAGATTCAATTCCCATGATCAAAGAACCTCGGTGCGACACGGAAAGAAGGGGCGAAAGGCATTGATCAGATCGATTCCGCTTGGTGACTCGAGTCCCCTGCCAGTGCCTGAGTCAAGGAGCCGATCCTCGGAGATGCAATGGATACTTTGCTTGCCGCCAGATTGCGTCTTACTTAGCTGCTGATAAAGCTGAAACAATGCTTCACCAATACAAGCGGAACCATATCTTTCAGTCACAACCTCAGCATTGGATTCCAGAACCGAATCAGCAAAATCCTGGTTTAAACAGTTGACTAATGGTCTTGAAAACTCTTTCGCAGCAAGTTCAAAACCACGATCATTCTCCATCCGCCGCAAGACCTTGATCTGCCGTTGCGGGGTGAGCTTGGCAAAATCAAGCGTTTCGCCTGCCTCACTGGCAGATCTGTCAATCCTTGGATGGAAAGCCTCTGGCAAGTGCCTCCATGCTTGCATTTGAGCTTCCAGAATTTCTCGCTGACATTCATTAATCCACGATTTATTTCCTGGTATGGGAATCGAGTGATAAAAGCTTTGCAAGTCAACGCCACCGTTTTCGAAGTCATCTGCCACCGTGTTCAAGCGTCGAGCAATCACTCCTCGTCCAAGCAACCACGGCTCAAGAAATGCCATCCCAAATCCTTCTGCAACACTGGTCGAAACCACATAGTCTGCAGCTGAAACGTTTTGCCGCAAAGTAAGTTCTGGACTCTCACCTGCATCAAACACTGTTCGATTCGAAACCTCAGCAGCCACATATTTCCAACGATCGTAAGAACGCTGCTCCATGGGCGTTGTCGGCCTTAATGTCAAACCCATGTAACGATTGTCATTCCCCCACCGCGCTAACAACAACAGTTCGCCAATATTTTTCCTGCGTATCCCACGGACGGGATAAAGCGACCAACGCGCTTCATCAGGAAGTTGCAGGGCTTTCAGCACTTTTTCCCTGGCGCCTTCCTTAGACAAAGGTTCTCCCTGCGGCACGGCAACGCTGTTTGGAAGGCAATGAAGACGGTCTCGCGTCATACCAATTTTTCCCAGCACCGCCGCGTCTGCCCTCGTCAGCGTTGCATAGTGAATAAGTGCATGCTGGGGATACAAATACTGGTCAACCTGTTGCTTGCTCACAGCCTGCATTGCGGAGACCAACCGTCCGTAGTTCTCGGGGCGATTGTCTTCGGCAAAATCGTGCACCTGCAACAGTATCCGCCATCCCTCACTGGCCAGTGATTGAATTACCCCTGGAACAGCCGTGTTCTTTCCAAGGCTATGGTTGTGCCAGTGCAATAAAGCTTGATCGATACTCACCCCTTGAGCAGCAAACTGGTCTTTCAACTCACGCAGCATTTGTTGCTGACGCAGTGCCAAATCCGCAACAATCAATTTTTCAGAATCATAATCAAACCCCTCGAGGTTGATTAGCTCAACCGAATGAAGAGTCTCTGACGAAAGGCCACTGCAACGGTCGCCAGAGGCCAAAATGATCCTTTCGCAGTGCCCGTTCTCGCGAAGAGCACGCACGTGGTTCTCCACCACCTGCGTGACTCCACCACGCTCATAATGACAGTGAAAGATCACGACGATCACACGGACACCACTCTAAAAAAACGGTGCAAGGGTTGCCGCTTGCCTGCCAAACGGCTGGGAAGTTAAAGACTACCGATTGACGAGATTTCGACAACCCAATGCCGTTCTAAATCCTCGTCTCAACAGCATGGGGCCGCAAATAAGGTGCCAGAAGTCTGTACCAGACGGCACTCAAGCGCAAGATACACGCCCAAAACTCATTTTCTTAAACGCTTACGAATCTTTCAAAACCAGCGATCTTCTTGGACCTGACGCGTGCGAGAGAACACTGACCTGCCTACTTATGCGAAGGCATCACGCAGAAAACGCGTGATCCGGTGAAAAATCGAAGCATTCTGCACATCAACTCTGGCTCGTCCCGTTAGTCGAACCGGGAGCGGCGATGCTGTTGGCTCGAGCACAACTCGAACCTCGTAAAAGGGAGTGTACTCAAGATCAAGATCAGGGACTTCGATCCTGCCGCTGCGATGCAACTCATCAGGTATCTCCCGACTGGGCGAGGCTGCCAATTCTGACACCCGCCCACGGACCTCACCCTGTGCGTGATCATCTAAAAGCAGATGGACTCGCTGCCCCTTCCGTATTAACTCGATATCCTGCTGGGAAACAAACAGCACTGCTTCACGCGTTTTTGGATCTCCAATCACGCACACTTTCGTCCCTTCTTCCAGCCACGCACCCAGATTGGCAGGATCTAGTGGCGTCCCGAACCAATACCCTGGCTCTCGTTCTTCTGCCGTGGACTTCGCTCGTTTACCAACGGCAAATACGCGCCCATCATGAGGCGCACTCAATACCAGTTGACCTGCCAGCCTTTCACGCAGTTGCTGCTCTTTCTTTGCCTCACTCAAAGACCGCCCGATCACTGGAATCTGCAACCCAGCCTCACGACTCGTCAGTCGACGTTTTTTCAATCCATCCAATTGAACTTCCAATTGTTCAGAGTGCCCACGAGCTTGCAACAACTCAAGCTCGACAGACTCGTTGACCAGTGTGGCAACCACTTGACCAGCCTTCACGTCAGTTCCATTCACTACCGACCCGACCAACCGTCCCTCATTGGTAACAAAGACTGATTCAGCATCTCCAGGTTGAATCGTCATGAATGCGGTTGTGGTACGTGGCATAGGTACCAACCCGATCACCGCCACACTTCCAATTATCGCAGTCACCACCAGGATGGGACGTCGTGATCGGAAACTTTTTTGTCTTCCCCGATTTACAGGTGGTGTTAACACAGATCGAATCATTTTAAAAAATAGCCACGCGATTGCAGTCAACGCCAGTACACCAACTGCATCCGCCATTTCATAGCCCTCAGCAAAGCGATAAAGCATGAGCATGATCAAGCCAAAAATTGCGATGCGATACAAACCACTCAAGAGTCCGTAACCGGCCACAAGCAAATTACGTGTTGTGAATTGGTATGTATTGGTGATCGATGATGCCCACAGAAATCGCCTCACCCATTCCCTTAGAATCCCGATCGCTTCCGCCGACAGATTGGGAATTCCAACCGCGTCAGAAAGCATGTAGTAGCCGTCATACCTCAAAAGAGGATTCCCATTGAACAGCACAGTTGTCACCGAACACACAACCACGACGGTCGCACACACATCCCTGACAGGACCATCGACAGTGAAAAACCAGATCAGGGCAGCAATCGAGGCCAACGTCAATTCAGCCAGAATGCCAGCGGCGGAGATAAAAATCCGCTGCCAGCGACGCGGCAACATCCAAGCATCGGACACATCGCAATAGAGACATGGCACTCCCACAAGAAACATGACTCCAATCTCACGACACTCGCCACCAAACCGCTTGCAGGCAATCGCATGCGCAAACTCGTGCACGACTTTGGTGATTGACAGCACGCCAAACAACATCATCAACCCTGTCCCCGACTGCATACGCCCTGTCGCTACCGCTAGGTGCCCAGTCAGTTCACCAAAGTTGACAACCACACCACACGCTGCAAACAACATGAGCAGGCAGGCCAGCAGCAGTGCGAAAGGCGAAAAAAAAGAGGCAACATGGTGTGCCATTGAATCCAATATTTGATCAGGATTCACACCTGGCACTCGAATAGCCAAAGGATTTTTCCACCATGCTCGACGCACACCTGATTCGGGAATTCCCTCTTCTGTCCCGCATCGATCAACCAGCAACAAACCTTTCCGTCGTGCGTCAGCAAAAAAACGCACGATCGACTCAACTGAGAGATACTGAGGGGCAAAACGTGAATTACATTCGGATGCAATTTCCGCGACTGACCGACTTCCGTCCGCCAAGATCAAGATTTCCCTTTCCTGTTCACTGAAATAGGAAAAAGCACGAGACAGGGGATCTTTCACCACCCACATACGTTCACTCCCCATCCACACCGCTTTCTGGATCAGATCGGGACGCAACATTAATTCGGAAGCCGTGACGTTCATTCGTTCACACTCAAACTCAAACGCATGCCTGGCAAAACATCGAGATTGGCATTGTCAAACTCAACCCAAAACCGAATCTCGCCGCTCACTGGCTCCAACTCGCGGCTGATAAACTTCACGACCCCATCACGTTGGACAGTGCTTTTTTCACTGCGTTCAATCGTCAATTGCACTTCTTGACCGACGGCAACACGATCCAATTGATCAGCAGTGATAAAACCTTCCGCTCGAAGGCGATCCAAGCGGATCACACGAATCACCGGTTCGCCAGCTTTGACCCAGTCGCCCAGATTCCGGTACCTCTCGACGACCACACCATCAATAGGTGACTGGATAACTTGCATTGACGATGCCAACTCAGCAAGTCTCAACTGGTGCAATTGCAGCTTTGCCTGCAGATTCTGGACCCGCTGCTCTACTTTTGCCTGAGCCAATTCCAGTGTGTACCTGTCAACGCCTAGCTGATGACTGTTGGCAGCCTCAGCCTCAGCCTCGGCCTGCAACCCGTCAATCACACGCTCGAATTCAGCTTGCTTGGTTTCGAGCACCGTTCGTTCATAGCTCAAACGCAGATTGTCGATTTCAGATTGAGACACACTATCGACGAATTGCCGCCTCGCCTCGGTTGCGCGTTTGAGCTCATTTTCAGCAACCAATTCTGCCTTCTTTGACGCCTGCACACTGACATCATTCTCCGCCTTTCGGTCAGCAATTTGCTTTTTGAACTCATGTTCCTTCGCAAGTTGCATTTCCTGCGCCAACTTCTTTTCAGCAAGTTCCGCAGACAATCCACTCTGAGCATTCTCATTCGCTATTTCCAAACGTGTCCGCGCAAGTTCCTGCTCGATTTTGGTTTTGCGATCATCCAATCGTGCCAGTTCATCCCCAACACTCACCGATTTGCCTTCATCAACAGGGAGCACCGCGATGGCACCATCCTGCGACGCAGGAACGTCGACTGAGTCAATCAACACCACTTGCATCTCATTCACAACAATCGGCTCTGCCGCGATCAAACTAAGTGCCGTGCACGGAAGGCAGAACAGTAGCGTTCGAAAAGCGAAAACGAATTTGCTCATGTTGTTTTTCATAAATGACTCGTCACGAAATCAAAACCACGGATTACTCCGGTACCACTGTATCAACCCTCGGAACACCACAAAGCCCAATGGGTACTTACCACACTCAACTTGCGCGACCACGGTGGCCCCATCCCTCAGTTCACCAATCTGCTCGGTATTCAATGCAAAAGTAGCAGGGACGACTGCCTTACCCGACGGCTCAAGATTCGCGACTCCCGCGATCTCAGTGATTGCTCCCTGATAGGTCCGCGTGGGGTCCGAGCGAAGCCGAAACGAACAGCGGCATGGCATCAACTGTTGCTGCTGCAAAACATAATTGACATGCGTTTCCGGGACATCCAACTCAATTGTCCAGCCATCCGTTTCAGAGATAACATCAAGTAGATACTGGCCATGCGTCACGGGTCTGGACTGCAGTGATTGCGTCAAATCCCATCGATCCACCAAGCCATCCATAGGAGTGCGAATGGTCAAATTGGCTTGCTGACTTTCCAGCAGAACCAATTGAGCGTTGAGCCCTTCGATTTCTTTTCGAAGAACACGTTCTTCGGCAGCAACTTCAGCTTCGCGTTCACGATTGGAAATCGCGTTACCACGGGATCGCATCGCAGTTAACGAAACGAGGCGTGTTTCCGCGGTCGCCAGAGCCCCCTCGACAGTTCGACGCTGCAAGTCCAGTGCTGGGCTACGCAACTGAAGCAGCACCGCATCCTTGCTTACACTCTCGCCGTTCGCCACAAAAATCGCCGAAACGACACCTTCAGTGGGTGAAAACAACCGACTCTGCTCAGTTGCAACGACACGGCCTTCCACGGACAATCGCAACTCCATGGGAACAAAGAGCGCGGCGACGATTAAAATGACCAGAACGATGGTCGACCCTGCTATTTTTTTTCGGTTTGCAGGACTCCATACGCGAGACGCAATGAGGCCCCACCCAGAGTCCTCTCGCTTCAAAGCATCTCGTACTGCATCCTCAAGCGGAGGAAGCAAAGTTTGCATCTTTGGTTGAATTCGCTCAAGCTCATTCTCTGCAGCCTGAAAACGTTCTACCACCATGACAGCAACTGGCTTGTGACTTAGTGAATCACGTATCAAATGCATGTAGATTTCACGGAATCCTGACTGGTTGCAATAGGGTTCCAGTGCATCCGAAACAGCGACATCCAAGTCTGCAGCATTACCCACTTGATATTCGAAAGAGTCTGATTCAGACAACACGACCCCAACCAGTCGCTCCAATAAACGAATCTGACGTGCCCGTCGAATCACTTTTTGCCGAGCAGATGTTGTCACGAGCCGAAATCGTTTTCCACGACGTTGCAAGAGACTAACCCGATCAAACTGACAGGCGGATGCCAGCGTCGTCGCGATCGAACCAAAGGAATCACTCAAACCGATTCCCTGATTTAAACCACGAATTAAATCATCGCGATCGGTACGAGTGTTCACGCGTTGCTGCAACTCGTCCAACTCATCACGCAAAACGACCGGCGCCGTGAGATCAAGTAGGACTTCTGCCAATTCACCGATGGGTTCTCGGAGACTCAACTCCAATGCATGCTCAAAACAGAAATCAAGCTGCAGCCAACGGTCAGCTTGCAAGCGTTGACAAACATTGAATTGGGATCCGTGTTCATCATCAAACCAACGACAATGAGAAGTAAAACCAGAGTCCATCCCTGTGGCGGGTACGCCAGGTGATTCAGCCGCATGCAACTGAACACCGCTGCGGGCCAACAAAGTCACTTCCTCACCCCGCGCGACAGAGAGGGTAACAGCACCCGCATGCGTCGTGAGCCGCAATCCTCCGACGAGATCATCGAAAAACAAAGTTGCCCCGGAACTGCCGCGCGCAGCCGCCTCCACTCGCTCGATCAATGCTTCGGCATCTTTCCAAATGCCTTCGTTGCGATGAGTTGGATCTGGCATGGAAACTCGTTGACAAATTTACATCAGGAAACCGGTACTGTTGGTGAAGCTAATCCCCGATTTTAAGGGCATCGACCAACTCCATCGTGGAACATCATTTGTTTCACGCTGTTCCTTAGAAGTTACCGCATTTCCAACGGTTTTGATTGGACTGCCTGCAACGATTGGTACGAAAAAATCGATAGCTGCGTCTACCAAGGCAGCCGCAGAGAACACCGATGCGCACCCCAAACAGTAAAGCACGGCTTGAAATCTCGGTGAACCAAATCCCAACACCGCCGAAACCTCGCAAAAAGTGGCAAACGCCAGTTGCCGTGCTCGCGTGCGCGGTGGCTCTCGCTGGTTTGCCCGGATGCCGTAGCTACCGCAATCTGCCTGAAACGATAGGGAATCGTACAGACAAAATCGACAATCTCATGCGACGTGTGGATGCTGGGGCGCCCGCAGAGAACATCACTGAACTACCAGCTGCACCTCTCACCCTGAAGCGGCCAGAGGATCTCGACGCAGCAACCTACCGAGACATGACACTTGACACGGCTATTCGGCTGGCGATCGAAAATGGAGAGGTTTTGCGTAAGCTGGGAGGAATGATTCTCACCGATCCCGAACGAATCTACACCGAACAAACGATCCCGCTTCAAGTCACTGATCCGCAAACCGGTATCGAAGCAGCACTGTCAGCATTCGATGCCAATTTATATGCCTTTGGTAAATGGCAGAATAACGACCGCCGGTACAACAACCAATTCATTAGTGGCGGTGCGAATGCATTTCAGCAGGACACCCACGACTACGTCCTGCAAATGTCGAAATACACCGCGACTGGAGCACAACTGGCAATCCGCAGTATTACCGACTACGACGCCAATAACGCAACGGGCAACATCACGCCGAGTGCTTGGCAGACACAGTTCCAAGCTGAGATGCGACAACCCCTCCTGCAAGGCGGCGGTCTGACTTTTAACCGCATCGCCGGCCCGGGTTCGGTTCCAGGAAACTACAACGGAGTGTTGATTGCCAAAGTCAACAACGACCTGACAGCAGCGGAATTTCGACAACAACTGCGAGACTACATCAGCGATGTAATCACCGCTTACTGGGATCTTTACTTTGCCTACCGATCCTTGGACTCGAAACGTGATGCCCTGCAACGCAGCCAAGCGACTTGGCAAAGCTTTGCAGCTCTAAAGAACAACAACCGCCGAACCGGTACCGATGAGGCGATGGCACGTGAGCAGTACTACCGATTCAAGTCAGACGTCAATGACGCGATTTCTGGGCAGCTTGGTGTACAAACCATAGAACGGAACCTGCGACTGCTGATCGGCATTTCAATCACGGATGGGGTATTGATACGGCCTGCTGATGAGCCAAACGAAGCGCCACTGGTATTTGACTGGGACTCCATTGCAATTGAAGCGGTTCAACTTCGCAGCGAATTGCAGCAAACGCGTCTGAAGGTCAAACGCGGCCAAATGGAAGTCCTCGCTGCCAAAAATTTCCTGATGCCGGAGCTGGATCTTGTTTCGACCTATCGTATTCGCGGCCTTGGCAAGCATTTAGCTGGCGATGACAGTGCCTTCGGCGAACTTGGGTCAGGCGATTACCAGGAATACGAAGCAGCCGTCGAACTACGGATGCCCGTGGGATTCCGTCAAGCCCATGCGGCGGTCCGCAATGCACAACTGAAAGTACAACGACAGAACACGCTACTGCGTGAGCAGGAGCGGCGAATCCTGCGTGACTTGACCAATGACGTTGTTGAGTGCGACCGAGCCTACGTGCAAATGCAAACGAACATGAATCGGTACTTAGCAGCCACTGACGCTCTCAAAGGGATGGAAACCAATCGCGGCAATGGACTGCCCATCAGCCTGGAGCAATTGCTCGACGCCCAACGCCGTGCCAGTGAAGCCCAGACCAAGTATTATCTGTCGCTTTCGCAATATGCAATTTCGACGAAAAACGTGCAATACCAGCAGGGTACGCTGTTACACGCAATTCATCTCATGGTGCTTAATGAGCAGCCTGAAACGATCTCCATGGAAGACATTCTTCCGGAAAACGTTCCGGCTGCGGCCCCGTCCAAGCCCTGATATCGGTTCCCGATACGACGAACATCGGTTCCGCCTCAACCTTGGTTCTGCCTCCACGCGGTGGAACAGCAGGCCTCTTTCCACGGTAGGAGTGGGAACACATTACGCGTCGCATCAGGTTTTCTGGCATTGCGACGAGTCCGGAAAAAAGAGGTTCCCGGCGTGTCATAGCAGGGTCTCTTGTCCGATGACTAAACTTGTGTAGCCTACGGAAAGCGGTCTCACACCAACCATCGGCCTTCATGAGAAGTCAATGACACCCGAACAACTCATCCAACGTTGCCATGATCTGATTGGCTCAGTTCCAGAAGATGCAGACCCATCTAACGGTGAATCGTTGATTGGTTTCTTTCAGTCTTTTCGTCCCGACGGTCTGGCCTTGCAGGGGATTTTTGACGGCATTCCTGTCGCAACTGAGTTGCAAACCCGTCTCGACAATCTATTCATCGCCGCGGGCAATGATCGCCGTCCGGAAGGGGGACGGGACGCTTATTTTGTGATTCGCAAACCAGAGCCACTTGACCCCACAGTGGCCAGCGAACTTACGCAACAGTGGCTTGATGGAATCCGGCAATTCGCGAAGACCATGAATGTTTCAACGATCCTTGATGCGTTGCAACCCGATGTCAAAGTGCGAGTACTGGAGGGTATTCCACCAAAGCACCCAAAAGACGACGCAGAGAAATCGAATCTTCTTAAGGCGGTCCAGCAGGACACATCTCACCTAGTTGAAAAGGTTGATGCAGGGCCACTACCTGCCATTTTGAGACCTGCCTATTACTTCACAGCTTGCGACGCCATGCTTCGCGATTACTTGATGTGGCCGTTTTACGCAAACGCTACCGGACTTGCTGATCCGCTCGCTCCCTACTTTGAATTATGGCGACACCGTGCCAAATATCGAATCTTTGGGGAATCCCAAATCGATTTGTATCTACCATGGCATCCTGATTGACCTCGACTGCTAAACTTAGGGTCTGTTCAAGAATAGTCCACAGGTTCGAGGAAACGATGATTCGTCTCTACGCATTGCTGACCGTTGCAGTCTTTTTCTGTCCTAACGCTCGATTCACTTTCGGAAACGACGATCGCCCAAACATCGTATTCATTTTTGCTGATGATCAGTGCTTTGAGACGATCCACCAGTTAGGCAACCCCGAGATACAAACACCAAACCTCGATGAATTGGCGCGGCGTGGAACCACATTTTCACATGCCTTCAACATGGGTTCATGGAGTGGGGCAGTGTGTGTTGCCAGTCGTACGATGTTGAATACTGGGCGTTTTGTATGGAATGCTAATGCCGTTCATTCAAAATCTGAACAGGAGCGACAACAAGGCCGTTGGTGGAGTGAATACATGAAACGGGCCGGCTACCGAACTTACATGACCGGTAAGTGGCACTGCAAAGCAAGTGCAGAAAAGTCTTTTGATGTAGCCCGCGATATCCGCCCCGGCATGCCCAAAGCGACGGCGACTGGCTACAACCGGCCTGCTGCTGATGGCTCGGACCCATGGTCTCCCTCAGATCCAAAATTTGGTGGATTCTGGGAAGGCGGCACCCATTGGAGCGAAGTGGTAGCAAACCATGCTCAGGACTTCATGAAAGACGCTGCCGCGAACGATTCTCCTTTCTTCATGTATTTGGCATTCAACGCGCCGCATGATCCTCGCCAGTCACCCGCAGAATATGTAGCCCGATATCCTTCGGATTCCATTTTAATTCCAGACAACTTCCAGCCACGCTATCCTTATGCTAACGAGATTGGCTGCGGAACCCGATTACGGGATGAGCGTATTGCTGCCTTTCCGCGCACCCCGAAAGCAATTCAAGTCCATCGACAGGAATACTATGCGATCATCACACACATGGATGAAATGATTGGCCGCATCCTCAAAGCCCTGCAGGCATCAGGCAAGGCTGACAACACATGGATTTTCTTCACCGCAGACCATGGTTTAGCAGTGGGTCAGCACGGTCTGCTGGGAAAACAAAACATGTATGACCACAGTGTCCGTGTTCCGTTCATTGTTGTTGGCCCTGGAGTGTCCTCGGCTAAAAAAATCACTGAGCCGATCTATCTTCAGGATGTGATGCCAACCACCCTGGAACTTGCCGGTGTCAAGCTGCCAGAACACGTTGAATTCAACAGCCTTCTCCCTCTGCTTAAGGGTGGCTCCAGTCCCTACGACAGCATTTATGGTTGCTACCTTTCGAAACAGCGCAGCATTCGAACAGATAGATACAAATTGATGGCTTACCCAGATGCGAAGGTACTGCGGTTGTACGATCTCCAGCAGGACCCAACCGAGACGCACGATCTAGCTCAGGAGGAAAAAATGAAACCTGTCGTTGCCGATATGTTCAACCGCCTGATTGCCTTACAGGGAAAAATGAACGACGATCTGGATCTCAGTGCACTTGCACCTCAATGAATTTCTAACGCTGCATACGGACAGATCGATACTTCCTATTGGTCTCCACTGGCCAGATCCGTAAAGTATCGTGAATTGCACCCTCCTGCGTTCGAAATTCAGCGTCTACCGCTGAATCAGATCTCCCCTCATCGATGACCCTCCATGTTGCCATTTGACATACAAAGTCGGACCCGTTTCATATTCGGCGAGGGTACGATTTCCGGACTCGGGGCACTCGCCCGCGAGTACAAGCCTCGCTGCGTGCTGGTGGTCAGTGACCGTGGGATCATGGAGGCTGGTCATGACACTGCCGCTCTCAGTTCATTGCGAGAGGCTGGACTCGAGGTGGCATCATTTCACGACTTCTCCGAAAATCCGACCTCAGCGATGGTCGATGCAGGGGTACAGCGAGCCAGAGAGGTGAAACCTGATTTACTGGTCGGTCTGGGAGGAGGCAGCAGCATGGATTGCTGTAAAGGCATCAATTTTGTCTACTCGTGCGGAGGCACCATTCATGACTACCACGGCGTTGGTAAAGCAACCTGTGATATGCTGCCCATGATTGCGATCCCGACAACCGCCGGCACTGGCAGCGAAGCCCAGTCGTTTGCCTTGATCAGCGATGCTGAAACACACACTAAAATGGCTTGTGGTGATCCCCGTGCCGCCTGTCGTGTTGCGATACTGGATCCTGAGTTGACCCTGACCCAACCAACCGCAGTTTCGGCCCTGACAGGCATCGATGCGATCTCACACGCGATCGAGACCTATGTTACGAAACGACGCAACGCGATCTCAACAACCTATAGCCGACGCTCATTTGGCATGCTGGCCGAAGGATTCTCCCGCGTGCTTACGCACCCAGATGATTTGGAAGCGCGCAGTTGTATGCAACTAGGTGCTTGCCTGGCTGGAATGGCGATCGAAACATCGATGCTGGGGGCGGCCCACGCGACAGCCAATCCTTTGACGGCGCACCACGGGATCACTCATGGTCAGGCAGTCGGGCTAATGTTACCTGCAGTTGTCCGAATGAATGGCGTAGAACATGCTCCTTGGTACGCTGAACTGGTCCGAGAAGTCGAGCCCGGCGTGCGTGTCGAAGACGGCCCTGAGCGACTTGCTACGATGCTCACGCAATGGCTCAAAGAGGCCAATCTAGCCACCTCGCTTGAGGAATTATCGGTCCCACAGGAGGGGATTGAGCAATTCACCGAGGACGCATTGAAACAATGGACAGGTACATTCAATCCGATTCCGCTGGATGCGAAACGCGTCAAGGACCTCTATCAGTCGGTAGCCTGAGAAACCTGGCAGACAGCGAACGGGCAGCATGTTTGGGCAAATTTGCGGTTTGAGCGGAAGTCAGCCACAATAGGAGAGGGCAGGAGGTCCCGCACTCATCTTTTCATCCTCTCCAGCGAGGTGCTATCCCGTCATGTCTTCCGCCACCGAAGGAACCTCTCCATCCGTTCTCGCACCATCCCACGCCGGACACGGCGAGGGTGGCTGTTGGAGACAGGTACGATTTGAGGATCTAAGCAATTCTCCTATGGACGAGCCTCGTGCCGACGAGCCGAAAACAACGTCCGAGCCTGCCGAAACTCCCCATCCAAAGGCACGTCTTGAAAGGCGTCAGCAACTGGAGCACCATCTCAAAGGGAGTCCAACAGATCTTGATGGGTTCATGGAACTGGGGCGTATTTATCGAGCGGACAATCGCCCGCTCGAGGCGAAACGAATCTTTGAACAGGCAAGGCAGGTTTTCCCCGAGGAGCAGGAGTTGCTTTGGGAATACGAAGAAGCCGTTCTCGCGCGATCGTTGCAGCAGTATCGTGAAGTCAGTGACCTGGCTGCGAGACTTGATACTCTTGAAACAGAAAGAGAGCTGAAACGTAGTCAGAACGACTGGGCAAGGCGACGCATCGAGGTGTGCAAAGCGAGGCTTACTCGGGACCCAAGCCTGCAGCACTTGAAGATTGCGTTGGCTGAAGCCATGTACGATGCTGAGATGCATGAGGATGCCATTACAACTCTGGATGAAATTCTTGATCAAGACGAGCTGTCGCCAACAGCATACTTGATCAAAGGCCGCTGTTTACTCGCATCCGGAAACCACCTTCAAGCGATGGTGGCTTTGCGAGCTGTCGCTCTGCGACGAGCGGTCGTTGCACCGCTTAAAACTCGACTTATCGCATTGAAACTGCTATGCGAAACAGCCGAAAAAATTGGCCTGGCTCTCACGCTGGCAAAATACAAACAACATCTTGCTGAAGCAGAGCGTGAGCTGGCGCAACGCATTGCGTCAAGCAAGTAGCCGGCAATCATTTCAACCTTTTACACACAAGAAGCCAGCCATGAACCAAGCCATCGCCGACCCCGAACAGCTTCGCCAATTTGCTGCACACCTGCATCGATTCACAGAAGAGATCAAGAATCTATCGAGCAATTTATCTGGACACATGAATCAACTGGAACAGACATGGCGAGATGAGCAGCAACGTAAATTCGCTGATGACTTCAATTCCCAGATGCAGCAAATGGGACGTTTGATCAAGGCCAGTGAGGAACACGTTCCCTACCTGCTTCGCAAAGCAGAGCAAATCGACGCTTACTTGGGGCGTTAACACCAGTGGTCAAAAGCAACGTCAGAAGCATCGAATCCTTGGAAGCTTTCCATACGGGGCTAACACGTCTTTCAAGTGACTGGGAGAAATCAATCCAAGAGATACGGATGCTTGTCCAAAGGGCAGCATCGCACTTTAGCGAGGATCGCCCACGTTACTGGCAGCAACAAACGCAGCTTGCCGAACGTGCGGTGAACGAAGCCAAAGACAATTTGGCTCAAAAGCGAGCAGCGACTCGGCCGGGTGACCGCCCAGCTGCTACCGAAGCATCGAGGAAGGTGCAAAAGACGGAGCTTCGGCTGCGACACTGTGAATTGAAGCAAAAGCAGGCGAAGTCATGGTCGATTGAAATCTCTCATCAATGCGATCAGCTTCTGGGACCGCTTGCAGACGTCGCGGAACACTGCGAATTACTGCTCCCTGCAGCCGCAAACGAGCTTCGCCAGATGATCACTGAGCTTGAGAAGTACGCAGAGCATGGAAAGCGAGCTAACTGACAGAGATTTGGATCCTTCTACGCTTTTCAGCGGTGTCAAAATGGATCAAACTCATAGCCTCGTGACAGACGCTCAGGAATTTCATTCCTGTCCACCATTGGATACTCACACCACCCGCGTGAAGATCCAATACCGCCCCACAATGAATCGCTCATTCATGACCACTGCAAATCTCAACATCTTCGATCGACTTAGCAACCACCGTGGATCTCCAACCGAGATGCTGGATGAAATGGTGGGGCATTTCCGAGACTCCCGCAGCCCCATGGAATTGTTCGAAGCGCTGAAAATGCGAATTCGCGACAAAT
>JBPCVE010000212.1:0-5882 GCA_051010795.1 Rubripirellula sp. | reverse complement strand
GCGACACGCAGTCCATTGGAGAGAGTAGTTTCGCGAAACTCGGGCATCTTTAAACTGCAGTGGATTCGGAGGATTCGGGAATCGTCAGCGGGTTGGGGCCGAGCGTTACGATTCGATAATCTTTGGGAGGATTGGCCGACCAGTAATCGCGGATGTCGTCCAGTGTTAGCGATTCGATAAGGGTTTCAAGTTCAGCGGTCGTCATGGGGCGACCTAGCTGGTAGAAGTCGGAAGCCATCGACGATGCTCGTGAAGCACTTGACTCCTGCTCCATGATCAAGCCACTTTCGATGCGGACTTTCCAACGCTCGAGCTCGCTGGATTCAAGGTCGTCCAGCAAACTTTCGATCTCGTGGATTGTGACATCCAGTGTTTCCTGGGCACGTTCGGGTGTTGTACCTGCATAGCCAAAGACGCCTCCGCCATTTTTCAACGAATGACAACTGGCAGTGACGGTGTAACACAGGCCTCGCTTTTCTCGAACACGATCAAAAAGTCGACTGCTCATGCCGTCACTCAGGATACCCATGCCCGCCCGTAGTTTGAAGTATTCAGGGTGGCTGTAGGGAACTGCGTCAAAGGCAAAGCCGATGTGGGTTTGACTGGATGCTGATTCGAAATGTTCGTACTTGGCAGCTCCGGTGGGACTCGGTAGGTCCTCGAGCTTGCCGGTGCGCCAGTCACCAAATGCTGCTTCGGCCCAGTCAATCACCTGTGCAGCGTCTACCTTGCCAGCGATTGAGAGAATACCACCAGTTGCGTGGTAGTTGGTTTGATAAAAATCACGGATGTCTTCCTGCGTGATGTCTTGAATTCCTGTTTCTGTGCCATAGTTGGAACGACCCAATCGTTCGCCATAGTGCAGTTCACGTAAGCGACGCATGACCCGATGAGTGGGTTCGTCCTCCATCGCACGTAATTCCTGAACCGCCATCATGCGGGCATCATCCAATTGATCCTGTGGAAGATGGGGGTTGCGTGCGATGTCGGCATACAGCGAAATCGCGGCCTGCAGAGACTCGCTTGGCATCGCGGCGCCGAATGAGACAAATGCGGTGCTGACACCCGAGTTGCGATCGATGCCGAGGTTGTCTTGAGCAGCGACGAGGTCGCGACTGCTGTATTGACCTGCGCCTCGCTGGATCATTTCGCACACCATGCCGCTCAGCCCACCAAGATGAGTTGGTTCGCGGTGCACGCCAGCGTGCAGGTTCAAGGAAAGTGCCGCTGTCCGCAGCCATGGCATGGGTTGAACAAGAACTGTCAATCCATTGGAGAGTGAGTGGCACTTGATGGGCGACGCAGTGGTTGTGGTATTCAGAGCAGGCTCCGCTCTCGGTGTGAATCAAAATCGCGTGTTTAATCTGGGGTGCAAGATTGGACAGCAGCTTAGCAACAAACGTGGAGAGTTTGTGCTTATGCCAACCCGCCAATGGTTACAACGTCGACCGTTTCCACGCGGCCGACCAGCGTATGGCTACTGCAATCGTCGATGTGGATTTTCATGAACTGTCCTGCTTGTCGCCGATTCCCATCAAAGACCACGATGCGATCGCAATGGGTGCGACCGGTCATTTGAACAACGGCCCCCTCCTGAGACTTCAGGCCTTTCTTGCTGGGCCCTTCCACAAGAACGTCGACGGTTTGCCCGATCAGTTTTTGGTTGTCTTCCTTGGCGATTGCATCCTGAACAGCCAACAGCTCATTGTTACGCCGGACTTTGACTTCTCTGGGAATATCGTCGGGCAGGCGATCCGCAGCCTTTGTGCCAGGTCTCTCACTGTATTGGAAGATGAAGCTGTTTTTGAACCGGCACCGCTCCACCAATTTGATCGTCTTCTGAAAGTCTTCCTCCGTTTCACCGCTGAAACCTACAATGAAGTCACTGCTAATTGCTGCTTCGGGAAGAATCCGCTCGATTCTTTCAAACATTTCCATATAGTCTGAAACTGTGTATCCGCGTTTCATCCTTTTCAGGACTACATCCGAGCCGCTTTGTGCCGGCACGTGAAGGTACGGCGAAACTTTGGGCAAGTCGCGTATCGTGCACAGCAAACGTTCCGTCATGTCCTTGGGATAGTTGGTGACAAACTTGATACGTTCGAGCCCTTCGATGGGTTGCAATTGCTCAAGCAAATCAGCCATGTCTGTGGTTGTTCCGTCTTCGTTCTTGAATTTGTAGCTATTGACGGTTTGTCCCAGTAGCGTGATTTCACGGCAGCCTTGCTCCGCAAGAATCTGAGCTTCTGAAACAATTTGTTGGGGCGACCTGCCCTGCTCTGGACCCCGAGTGTTCGGAACGACGCAATAAGTACAGAACTTGTCACAGCCGATCTGAATTCGTAGATAAGCCTGAAAGGGAGTAGGACGCATGGAAGGGTCACGAAGTGGATCAAACGTCTCGTGACTGCGGGCGATCACAGCTTGAGATCCCTCGTTGCGTTTCAGCGAGACGGCCATCTGACGGCCTTCTCCTGCGCGAACTTTTTCGATCAAGTCGGGCACGCGATGTAATTGACCAGGGCCAATCACCATATCCACATAAGGTGCCCGCTTGAAAACGATTTCCTGATCTTTCTGAGCCATGCAACCCATGACACCGATCAGCTTGTCAGGTTGCTGCTCTTTGGTCTGTCTGATTTTGCCGAGTGCGCTATAGATTTTTTCCTCAGCGTGCTCGCGAACGCTGCAGGTGTTGTAAAAAATGCAGTCCGCTTCCTTGGGAGTGTCGACCACTGTGTAGCCATGTCGCTTCAGGTCAGCGATGACCATCTCGCTGTCCAGAACATTCATCTGGCAACCGACAGTCTTGATGTATACGCGTTTGTTCATCTGTTCCATATTCAAGCAATTGATACAGGGACTCTTCCAACTTTCCGTTGGACAAGTCTTAAGTGCTGCAGGTCACGTCGCGGTCAATCTGACGTGTCATCTTCGGGGGATGGTGAATCACCTGCCGTTGGGTTCTTCTTGTCAACGAACTCACGAAGGCTGTCAGTGAGATTAGTGCGACGCCGATTCATCAAACTCAACATCAGGATCGCAGCGATCAGCACGCTGCCAAGCCAGAGCAGCACGCTGGGGGAGAGGATCGTTTCGTTCAAGTCTACCGACATACCGATAGAATACCCGCTGACATGGCTATTCGGGTAGGCTTCTTCTCTGCCTAAGCTAGGAGAAGCGGAATCTAGGGCATTTAGAGGGGGTGGCGGATTGCCCCACATTCTCTGTCGACAGCCCCCGTACAGCCCACGTGCAGAGTCGCAGACCAGAGTCGCTGGTCACTTGGCCCTGATTCCCAACTCATGAAGCCTCGCAAGCCGCCCAACGACTCGCCTAATGAGGTGCTCTAGCCACCGAGCTGTATCCGTGCAGTGGGGGGGGTGAGTGCGACAGACCTTGAAGACACTCAGGACAGCGGTTTCAGTCAGGACTGTGGTTGGGAGGTAGGTTCAGAGAAGTCGTCATTGATGCTTGGCGGAAGAATTGCTCCCGGTGCCTCGATGGTGGAATTGGGGTTCGTAGTCAGCGTATCGACACGCTGTTGACTGGGAACGACCACGCCACAGCTGACAACGAATTGAATCGCTTCATCGACGGTCAGGTTAAGATCAATCGCCTCGCTTTTCTTCACTGTCACGGTGAAGCCTGTCATCGGCATTGGGCTGGTGGGCATTAAAACACTCAGCATCTGCTCGCCTGTCGCTTCTGCGATTTCACGCATGCTATCTCCCGTCACGAAACCAAGCGACCAAATGCCCTCTTTTGGATATTGGATGGCAACAACACGATTGAATTCGATCTCTCGTTCGCTGAAAGCAAAGTCTGTGACTTGTTTGACACTGCCGTAGACCTTGTTGACCACAGGTATGCTCAGAATCGCATGATCGAAGCCTTTGACGAACCATCTGCCCATTCCGAGTGTGAACAATCGCCCCAAGAAGTACAGAACGATCGTGAACACGCAAATAAAGATTGGGACAACTTGCCAGCGCGGCATGTATTTCAGTTGAACGTAGCGATCCCAGTACGACTTGGCACTTGTCGGCGGCGGCGAGTAGTCGCTCTTATCATCGACGAACTTCTTGACATAGTCAGGCAAATAACGGCGACCTGTCGGTCCAGGCACGTATTCTGTGCCTTGGTACAGAAAACCATTACCTTTGCCTGTGCTGTTCGCAATCGCACCCTTGGGAAGATCGCTGAATGTTTTGTCTGGAATACTCCAAACAATGGCGTGTTGTACACCGGATTCGATCGGACGAAGCACGTAGTTTTCAATTGTGTTCCAAGCCCAGATCAGGACAACAATCGTCAGCAGCGGTGGTAGGACAACTCCGAGTCCGCGCAGGATCGCACGTCGCGAACCGCCAGCACGCGTTGAAGTGCTCTTCGCCTTGTTGCTATTCGATTCCATCGTGTTTTCGTTATGCGGTATGTAGCGGTCTGCTTGTCTTCATTGCACTGTGCTGATCTTGCGAGATCAGCAGTTACGAGCTTGGGCAGGTTTAATCATGGCCGTTGGCAGATTGATGAATTCAGGTGAATGCAGCGTGTGCTAAAAAAAGATTTCATCTTTGGGAAGTACTCGATTGGTCCATAGAATCAGGCCGCTCAGGAAATGTTGGCTTTGGTTGTTCGGGACTCATCATCTGGGTAATTATCGTATGCTGTCCATTAGGAGCGTAATGCTCGGGCAACTACTGCCAAGCAGACGCTCTGTGCACCAGATGCCAACAGAACACGGGAGACCTCATTCGCCGTCGCTCCCGTCGTCATTACATCATCGACCACGAGGATGCATTTCGCCTTTACATCCCAAAGCCTCCCCCAAGCATAGCTTTTTTTTAAACAAAACGCACCGCTTACATTTCTATTCCTGGCTTGATCACCCAACCAAGCTTGTTTGCTGATTCTCCGAGTGATTTTAAGTGGTTGGCGGCAGGGGACCCCAAGAGTCTTGCCCACTTCTTCAGCGATCACTTGATTTCCATTACCGCCGCGTGCGAATTGCCGAGTGAAGTGGGAGGGAACGTAGGTCACGAGGTCGAATTTGGGCGTCAATCCTTGCGTCTCAAGAACTCTCGCCCCTAAACGCCTGCCCAAAGTCGCGCTAAGTGCGGTGTGATTTGCGTTTTTCGCGGCCAGAACAACCTCTCGCACTCGATCTTGATAGAGCCACAGGGGAAAGATTTCCTCGAACCGAAATTTCTGGCTGTAACAATGGGGACACTTGGCGGGATGTGCGTTGTCAGGCCCAGCCTTGAAAATGTTCGGCTCGATGGCTGAATTCGAAGTGAGTGGGTGGGGCTTATCGCCTCGGGTTGTTTCGCTGGTTTTTAGTGGTAATTCGGCATTTTTCTCCAACTTTAGCAGGTCGAGACCGCCTTGCGATGTTGAATTTTCGATCACTCTTAAAGTTTGGGCTTGGGGCACACCGCAACGACGGCATGCGATTCGGGTTAGCTTTTCATTTTCCGAAAGTGCCGCTGAACAGGGAATGCAAAAATCGGCTGCGGCGCCCTGCCTAGCCGGTGGCAGTTGGTTGCACAGCGGGCAAGATGGCGGCCAAATGAGATCAGCTGTGGCAGCCAGGCCTGCAGAGACTCGCCGTCCCAGGGCTGTCAATTCGACGTTTTGGACCATTGAAATCTCCTTGCCAAAGATTTTTCTGATTTTTCGACGAACCTCTCTGGGGCAGATGCGTCTATCCAACCGATGCCTTCACTCGGCTTTGGGCCACGCGTTGTCGTGGTTTCACTGGCCTTAACGATCTCCTTGGTATACTCTTGAGATCGGAAGGAGGTGTGTGAATCTTCTGATTCATCACCGATTTCACAATTTTTCTGTATCCGCTCCTGCACCGTCGAGGTGCCCTTGGA
>JBPCVE010000211.1:0-3558 GCA_051010795.1 Rubripirellula sp. | reverse complement strand
AAGCCTGGCTTGGCCATGCAAGCATGGGTCACCAAAATCAGAAACACACAGGGCAGAATCGCCTGGGTGTGCGGCAGAATACTCACCAGTTTGCATCGGTGATTTTCGAATCGGGTTGTCATGGAATCGCATCTAAGGAAATCGGAATGTGCTCTTCCCAGTCTAACCCGTAATCGAGCGAGAGGTGAGTTAGGTGGTGAGATGGTGAGGTGGTGAATATCAGGTTTCGCATGCGCATTTTTACATTACAGAATGAAAGACAATCCAAAGTTGCTTTCGTTTCATGCAAAGAAAGCAAAAAGTGATGCACGCGATGAAAATCAGTTACCTGCAGTCGGGAACTTCTTCGTGCATTGTTTGTAGGAGGTGACGAATTGCCGCAGTGGTCGGCGAAGAATCGACAATTGGGATTGTGCTCAGGATTGAATTGCGGTTTCACGAAAGCAGGGAAATGTGCATCTTGGTCAGTCAAAGACGGCTGGCGAAAGCGGGGCAAGTCAGCCTGCGTCAGGCACGCAGCATCCCCTCTGTTTTGGAATGTGGATTCTGGACGCGTAACGTTTGAAAATTTGACGTTCAGATCAGGTACCGGGTGCCTTCCACTCAAGTTCGTGGGGCATCACCTGTTGCTGGATCGAAAGGGTGGCGGCCAAGCCGGCGGCTTCACCCATCGGGACGGCGTTGCCGGTGACGCGATAGCTGGAATGAGCGATGAAATCTCCGCTGATGCATCGTCCTGCCATCAACAGGCCCTCAACATCAGCAGCCACCAATGCAGGGTAGGGAATGTCGTAGGGCTTCATGCCACCTGTCTTGAAATCGCGATTGATTTCTTTATTGCCAGAATTGTTCAGGGCATGCACATCAATGGGGAAGGTTGCTTTGCAGACGGCCTGTGTGTGGTTCAACCCACTGGCAAGGTCGGAAGCTGTCAGGGTGTAGCGGCCGCGTACGCGACGACCTTCACGAATACCAATTTGTTCGGCCGTTGCGACCACGGCGAGGTTTTTCCAAGGTCCACCGACCCTTCGTAGTCCCTGAACAATCTCATGGATTTCGCGTCTCGCTCGGAGCGTGGCTGCCGTGATTGCGTCTGCATCAAAGGCACTTACACCGTACTCGTGATTGGTCATTAACGAAAACACATTGCTGTGCAGGTGTCTCAGTGTCGGTGCTCGGTAGGAGGGGGTGATTCCATGTTTTTCCATTAGTTCGAGCAAGCGTCGTTTTGCGGATGATCCGGTTTCTCGAATCCACGGTCGTACCTGATTCGGATCTAGACCCGTTAGCAGTGCGAGCATCGACATAGGCTGGCAGGTGCATTCTGAGCCAGTTCCCACATCGAATTGGCAGCCAGCATGGGCAGCCAGGTCGCCATCACCACTGCAGTCGATGAAGCGTTGCGCTAGCCAAGCTTCCCGACCTGATTTTGATTCGGTCAAGACTGCGACCAAGCGTTGGTTGTCATTCAGAACGGCGCCAACGACCCTCGTATGAAGTCTGATTTTCACACCAGCCTCGATGCACACTTCCTCCAGCACGAGTTTTGCGATCTCAGGATCATAGACCGTGCCGTTGGATTCCACGGCAACCTTGCTGCCGCGTTCAGTGAATTTCTTCAGTAGTTCCGTCATGATCCCGCGTTTGTTGCCTGCGTCGAGGATCTTGGTAAGCAATCCTACTGTCCACACACCGCCCAAGCATCCTGCGACTTCGATGAGTTGTACGGAAGCTCCTGCCCGTGCTGCAGATAATGCTGCAGCAATTCCAGCAGGACCGGCGCCACAAATCAGGACATCCGACTTACTCGCCACTGGGATGGTGCGTTCTGACTCGAAGATTGCTTTTTCGTCGTTGGATAGTTCTCCTGCTGTTCGTAGCACGTCCCCTATCCCCGGGGTGACTCGTTTCACTTGCTCCCTCGCACCTGCGACTTTTGTGTCAGGTGAGGTCAAGGCCGATGACACAACCAGTCCACCCGCTGTGACCTGCAAAAATCTACGACGAGTTGAATCTCTATTCATGATCAGTGGTGGAGTAGGTGGAGATTGTTGGCGGGTGACTGGAAGCGGGTGACCGGGTTTTGTGGTCTGCAACCTCACCGTTTTCGAATGGGCGTAATCATTCCCATCAATAGGCTCCGATTGCTTCAGTATAAACAGCATACAGGCTTTGGCTGGCTGCCATGAATAAACGGTTTCGTTTTGCGCCGCCGAAGCACAGGTTGGCGCAGACTTCTGGCAGGATGATTTGTCCTATTCTGTCACCGTTGGGTGCAAACACATGGACTCCGTCGTAGCCTTCTCCCACCCACCCCGCGGTTGACCAAATGTTGCCGTGGATGTCTGCACGTATGCCGTCTGCTTTCCCTGCCTTTTCGAAGCCATCCATTTTCATTGATGTGAATTGGCGACCATTTTTCAGACGCTCGCCGTCCACATCCCAGACTCGAATGGAGTGGGCGCCATCACCGGTGTCTGCAATGTACAGTTTGCTCAGGTCAGGTGAAAAACAAAGTCCATTGGGAGTGCCTATTTCGTCGGTGACCTTGGTGATCTTTCCAGTCTGTGTATCCACGCGGTACACGGATTCGGGCAATTCAGCTTGCGAGGGTGTTCCTGTGTAGTTTTTGCGAATGCCATAACCTGGATCTGTGAACCAGATGGATTTGTCATCACGGTGGACCACGATATCGTTTGGTGAATTCAGGCGTTTACCGTCATAGCTATCTGCAATGACTTGTGTCGATCCATCGTGCTCATGGCGGATCACTTGTCGAGGACCATGTTGACAGGTCAGTAATCGACCTTCGTAGTCGAAGGTGTTTCCGTTTGCATTTCCACTCGGTTTTTTGAAAACCGTGACGCGGTGATCATCTTCGACCCAGCGGTGAAGTGAATCTGCAGGAACGTCACTGAAAACGAGATAACGCCCAACGGCATTCCATGCGCATCCCTCGTGCCATAGCGCTCTGGGGTTAAAGTACAGTCGTTGAACGGACGTGTTGCCTAGTTTGTATTTGGTGAATCGTTCATCCAAACTCACAACACGCGGGTCGGGGTAACGTACCGTTCCCGGCCATGTGGTGGTTCCGTCATCCATTGCTTGGGCGTCTTGGGGGCCTGAGATGGACTCGGCAACGCAGGTCGCGGCGATTCCCGCCAGTAAAGAACGGCGCGGCAAGGAAGGCTGACTCATGCGAATTTCCTGTTGCTTGAATTCGATTTTGTTGACTGCAGATGCTTGGTTTTGACGTCGGTGTTGTGGACGTTGTCCGGTCCACAGGATGAAGGATGTTGCCGTGTCAGTGGCTCTCTAGCAGTTTGATCATTGCCTCACCCATGGCTGTTCCAACATCCATGTACGTTTGGGCATTGCCGTTGTAATGACTATTTGATGCTCCGCCCTGACTCAGTGGGTGGGTGTAGACAGTGGCGGTGTTTCCTTTGAAATCAGGGTGTTTGCCAGTGTCACCATCGATGGCCAGTTGCGCTTCGAGGATCATTTTTTCCGCGCCCTCAGCGTTGTCTTTTTCTGTCTGTCCGAGCGTTGCGCAGA
>JBPCVE010000210.1:0-13435 GCA_051010795.1 Rubripirellula sp. | reverse complement strand
CTCGCCGATCAAGTGCCGGTCGAGGTCGCTGAAGATGGACGGTGCGGCATACGGATCTTGCATGTCGATAATTTCGCCAGTCTTGTCTGTCATCTGGATACGGTATCTGGATGTGCTTGCTTTTCCACGCGCGACATCTTGATCTGCTTGAGGCTTCGCGTCGACCTCCCCGTGACAGATCGCCTCAAAAAAACCAGCTGGATGGAGGCGCCGCATAGGACGACGCAGGCCACTTTGGCGATCAATGATCCACGCAGCTTTCGCTTGCGGTAGGTAGGTGCGAACCGCAACCGCTGCCTCTCCAAGATAGTCCACTGGGTGGGGGCCTAGCACGCTCGAGGGGTTTTCGTGGGTGCCGTCAATCAGTTGGCCGATGCTGGTCAGGGAGACTTGAGTGTGCATATGTGATCCGCTAAAGCGGCGTCAGGGAAAATGAAACGGGTTAGCGGGTGGACTAATCGTGGATCGGTGGCTTTGGTGCGTTCAGCGCGACTCAATCAGATCCTTGGCGGTGAATCGTCGTCGTGATTCCTGAGGGCCATCGGATACGTTGCCGCGAAGTAGCCAGCGACGCAGTTGATCGGTGGGACCATTGCTGCCTCGTGGGCCTCCTGGACCACGGTGCGGTGAATCGATACGGATGTTTGAAAGATTCTGGTTTTCTTCCGCTGATGGCGTCGTAGGTGAAGCCCCCACGCTGACCAAACGCGAAGAAACCAGGCAGGCTTCTACCCGATGTATGCACAAAGCGCGATCAACTCGACGCCACAAGTCAGCGTGCTGGACATCAATGCGGCGACCAAAATGCTCCCAAACAAAATTGTTCTCTCGCCAGCGGGGTAGCGAATCAGAAAGCGACCGAACCAGATAGCGGTTGTGGCTCAACAGGGTTACTGATGACGGACCATCGATCGATTCGAGACCACGAACGGCGGCGAGCAGTGTCAGGCGATTCAAATCACCGAGATCGCTATCGCCTGCATCAAAAACTGGCTCTCCATCGGAAGATTCCAATGAAAAACGCCATGTTCCCTCCGTCAGGGATGAAGCAGTCGCCTCGCAAACCAGCAGATAGTCCGAGCATTTTTCGGTGTCATGAACGGTGGTAATGCGCGCATTCGCCACCGTGGATGGTGTATTCAACATCACAGGGAAGTTTGTCCAACAGGATGGGGCAAGGTGTGGTCAAGAAAAGCCTTTTCTTGATCAACACGCGGCAGGGAGGTGCGATCCATCAGGGAGTCGGCGACGACCTTATCTGTAGCACAGGTGTAGTCTCCGCCTGAGGTGCGTATCGGTAAACATCGCGTGGTCCCCACACTGTTGCTAATCAAAAAGGTCGACCAATCTTCACAGGGGGCCTCATGAGACGTAGATGCCGTATGACCGGAAAAAACACTCAAATCGCGACAGTTTAGTGACTCATGGGCCCAGTCACGCCAGCCGTCAGTCACGCCAGCCGTCAGTCACGCCAACCGTCAGTCACGCCAACACCCAGACATGCGGAAGATCCGCGAGGTAGACCGAGGTCGCGGGGGCCCGCTTGGCAGATCGTTCTGACGAGCATGACGCGCACCTGTGGGAATCGTCACCGCGACTCGGCCGGTAGGTGCGTCTGCTCGTGATCAAACGCCACGCGATGCGCACATGCTTTCCCCGGGGCGGGTGGCTGGAACCACATCACGGTGGATGCAGCGTGAAACCCGTGATAGCAGCGATGATGCTAGAAAGGTGTTTCCGGCCAGTCGTAAGTTGCTCCGCAGAAGCTTGCCGCCCGAATGATGCTACAGTGTGCAAAGGAACGTGTCAGGTTCGCGAGCTCGTCGCCCGTTTGAATCGTACCCATGCCAAGGGCTTCCGTTTCTTCTGGTGGCAGTTTACTGTGCAACAGGATCCGATACTCCTGAGCCAGCTTTCGCAGCGTGTGCGCTGGGGGCAGAGTTGGGTCCCACGGCGGTAATTCGTCTTCACTCAGAGTTTCGCAGTGGTTGGCTAGTTCTGTCGTCTCGGCAGAGATCTTCAGCAGCTCACCGGTGGGAGCATCCGAAAGATCGGTCCACAAAACGATGGTGCCGCTCGTGTCGGCAAGCCGGGCTGCCGCTGCCGCCGCACGTGCCACATTTTGCCAAGTCTGTTGCTGTTGGTTTCCATCTAGCGAAGCCACGACCACGGAGGTTGATGAATTAACCTCTGGCATATGCCGTGTTTCTTGTAGTCGTTTACGAATCCCGATGGTTGTTCCAGCGAAAATATCCGCGGCTTCTCCCGAATTGCTCGATGTCACGCTCATCATCAACTGAGCACCCAATAGCATGGCCGGTTCATTGGGGTCAGCGGCCTCCGCAACCGCTTCCGCTGGGGGACTCAATAATCGAAGTCGGGATGCAGAATCCGAGAAAGCTGGAAAAAATCCGTGCAAATCGCTTTGGCAATCAAGATCACCACAGCGGCCGGATGTAATGGGTAATACAAAGTCTGCGTCGACTAATAACCGGTTCAGGTAGATGGGATGCGCCGAAGCATCGGGGCCTAGAAATCGCAATGCCTCGCGGTTGGAGGGTTGGTGGATCTCCACTTCGGCAGCATTTCCCACCACTTCTGCGATCGCTTGCATTGTCGAGGGAAGTGCTTCGTCGCCTACCGTAACGCTGATGCTGTCAGCGTTACTTTCCTGAAGCAGTTGAATGACTGCAGAAAGGATTCTTAAAACCTGAGGCGTGTTCGGGTCCACTGCCACCGCCACGGTGTCACCAGGCACGATCGCCTCGGTCAACGCAGGGTAATCAAGAGGGGCACGCAGCGCCGACAGCGTTGCCTCAAACGGATCCGCACAGGCACCGGAATCGACTGGCCGATGGGTCAAGCAGTCTGCGGAGGCGATCTCCGAGAGGTGCGACTCAAAATTCATAATAGAGGGGGTCCGACAAACTCATACGATCTTTACTCCAAAAACACAGCCACTTGTTGTAATCCCAGTCGCCCATGAACAGAAGGTAGGTGGTGTCAGAACCATAGTCAGAATCAAAACGCGACCAGAAATCAGCGTGAATTCCAGCTTGTTCCCTTAGATTACCGGCGAGCAAGCTTGAGGAATGCTTTTCGTAGACATGAGCTTTCGCGTCGCGGTCCAGCTATCTGAGGAGGCTGGGAGCAGTTTGTAACGTGAATGCTAGCTTTCTGCGGAAGTGATCTTGCGACGTGTACGAGTTGACGGCCACAATCCGCACCTGTCCAGTGGCACTTTCTTTTCTTGACTCTTACGTGACTGACCCAAAATGGAATTTGGTGATCTGTCGGAAAATCCGTTTGCTCGTGTAGCCCGCAAGGAAAAAAACACACGACGGCGTGCGTTGGTACGAGCCTTCCAAGTGTTCGTTCTGGTGACGATCGCGACTGGTGGGATCCTTGTCCTGGCGAATCAGAGCAAGCGTTGGTTAGCCGGACGCTTGTTGGCCGACTTTGATGGTCTTGGGGCCAGTCAAAAGATTGATCGTTTGGCACAGATCGCTGAATTGGGAGTGTTTAGCGTAGAACCGCTCGTCAGTAGCATGGCTGACGAAGATTCGGGAGTCGCGAGGACTGGTTATGAACTGTTGCGAACCGCGCAGAATAATTGGACGGTTTTGCCGTTGGAGGACGAGAAGTCCCGGCACGAGTTATTGATCGAAGCTGTGAAGGGGATCGCGCTTGATCTGCCGGATCATCGCACGGGTTGGGGAACAAGCTTGATGCAGCAAACCTTGTTGTTTACGGCAGAGCATCCTGGTGCCACCGGTGATCTGCCAGAGCGTGCATCCAATGCGATCAACTTGTTAGCGCTTTCGGGCCGTCCCGAGCAAAACGCGACTTTGGTAAAATCAGTCACGCCCGGGCGTTTGGGTGTGCAGGGCGGACCGTTGCCGGTGGATGGGATTCAATCGGTCGACGAGTGGACCACTTGGCCCCCTGGCCAGAAGATTGCCCGAAATGTCACAGACGGGGTCACGGATGCCGCGCCAAACGCAATCGCGGGAGTGACTTCAGGCGTCTCTTTTGGAGCCGCGGACTCCGCACAAGCAACTGCCAACTTCCCAACCGCTAGCAGGTCTGGGGCAGTGCCTACAGTTTACAAGTCAGGAGCAAACAGGTTGCAGCTGATTGGCGAGAATGAGGTCGTTCGGCTGGCGGACTTTGCCGAAAGCTCTCTGATTGATTCTGTGGGTAGCGCGGACGCTTCCCAGATAGGGCGGTCGGATCATCGCAGCGGTGTCACCAAGTCATTGGCAATCGAAGCCAATGCTCAGGTTGCGTTGGTTGATTCTCCCATGGGCACCTTTGATGATGCCTCGGTGATGCATTGGCTAGGCAGCCCGCATACAGCACTTCGTGAAAAGGCGAAGTTGGAGCTTGTTTCCAGAGGCTTTGATGAGACCGCGATCGCGATCGCGACGAGAATTTTTACTGGGGACATCAACGAGAAGCTTGAGCTGGTTGATGCTTTAACCAGTACCAGTGTGATCGAGCCACGTCCTTGGCTGTTGTTGTTGCTGCAGGACCCAGATCGTGACGTGAGATTGCGAACCGTTTCAAGTCTCGGCAGCATGGATGATCCCGCCATCGCGGGACGTTTGCAGACGCACCTGGGGGACGAGCGTGATCCGGCGGTTGCGTCCCGGATTCGGCGGGTGCTGAATCTGCGTTAAGCATGAAGCGTTGCTTCATGCTTGGATTGTCATCACAAACGCGTCACTGGCAGACGCGTCACTGGCAGGTCGCAGGCGGCTTAAGCCTAAAGCACCTTGGCGGGTGCGACGGCTTGTTCTTTGACTAATCGGGTGATCAGGTCGTCTACGGTGATTCCGTCGGCTTCGGCTGCGAAGGTGGGTACGATTCTGTGCCGTAACACGGGGTGCGCCAGGGTTTCAACATCGTCAATGGTGACATGGGGTCTTCCTTGCAGCAGCGCTCGGGCTTTTGCGGCCAGCACCAATTGTTGGCTTGCGCGGGGACCTGGGCCCCATTCGATCAGTTCCTTTGCCCATCCTTTGCATTGTTCATCGGCAGGACGCACCGCACGGACAGCGTCCAGAACCCAGTCTTTGACGTGAGGTGGCAGGGGCACTCGTCGGACGGTTCGTTGAAATTGGATGATTTCATCACCGGAGACAACTGCTTCAACGGAGCTGTTGAAGGTGGATGTGGTGCGGTCGACGATTTCGCCTTCCTCGTCGCGAGTGGGGTAGTCGACGACGACATGAAACAGGAAACGGTCTCGTTGTGCTTCGGGTAATGGATAGGTGCCTCCCTGTTCGATCGGGTTCTGCGTTGCCAGCACGAAAAAGGGCTCATCCAAAGTGTAGGTGTGTCCCGCAGCGGTGACGGCATGCTCCTGCATCGCTTCGAGTAACGCCGCCTGAGTTTTTGGTGGTGTGCGGTTGATCTCGTCGGCCAGTAGCATTTGGGTGAACACAGGGCCACGTTCGAACACGAAATTTCGACGCCCCGTGTCTGGATCTTCCTGGATGATCTCCGTGCCGGTGATATCGCCAGGCATCAGGTCCGGCGTGAATTGAATTCGCCGGAACGAAAGGTCCATGGAATCAGCGAGAGTGTGCACCATGAGCGTTTTGGCGAGCCCCGGCACGCCTTCAAGCAGGCAATGGCCGCGAGCCAGGATTGCGATCAGAAGCTGCTCGATGACGGCATCTTGGCCAACAACGACTCGGCCAACCTGTTCGCGAATCTTTTCGCAGGCTGTGACCAAAGCGGTAGCATCAGCGGGGTCGTTCTGGGATTCAATGGGAGGCGGCTGGACCAAAGCAAAACCTGTTGACTGGCGGGATACGGATAGGAGGCAAGACGCTATATTATGACTCGTTCGTGACGGCTCGCCACCTGTCTGAATCAGGTAGGGGGCTGTATCCTGCCTAACGGGCGTTTTTTGTCGTTGTTCACGATTGTTTTCGGGATTCTCATGCCGTCACTGTTTGTTGTTCGTGGTCGGGATCAGGGCCGCCATTTTCAGCTCTCGCAGTCCGTTTTGAGGCTGGGGCGGGAAGCTGGCAGTGAGATCCAGTTGTTTGACTCCGAGGCTTCGAGGACACATGCCGAGGTCCGGGTGCAGCAGGATGGGACATGGGAGCTGCTGGATTTGAAAAGCAGCAATGGGACTCGGGTCAATGGGGACGTCGTTTCCAAGCACGTCCTCCGGAGCGGCGATCGCGTTGAAATTGGGGAAACTCTGATGATCTTCACGGGCGCTGGCCAGCCTCGTGAAATGGATGCTGCGCACGGAATTGACATCGTCCTGAAGACGCAGGAGGACGGCAGCAGGATTGTGTCCTCCCTTTCAAGATCTGGTTCTGATTCGCAATCGATCCCCGGGCCACCCAGTGAATCTGAAAGTGATCGCTCACTCGAGGTCATGTACCTCACGGCTATCGCTGTCGGGCGAACAGATGACCTCAACGAACTTCTCAACCGTATTTTGACCCTCGTGTTCGACTGGGTCGAAGCCGATCGAGGCTGTGTCATGTTGCGGGATCCGGAAACACGGCTGCTTCAGCCAGCAGCGCGGTGTGATCGAGCGGGACTTGATGCAAAGGACCGGAGAATCTCGATCAGTCACACCATCCTTGATTTTGTGTTGGACAAAAAAGAGGGCGTGCGAACCAGCAACGCCCGAGATGACTCGAGGTTCGATGCGGCGGCTTCGATTGTGCAGGCTGGCGTACGCGAAGCATTGTGTGTGCCGTTGCAAGGAAGGTATGACATCGTCGGCGCGATCTACGTGGATACTTATACGTCACCTGGAAAACTCATTGAGTCTGGGCATCAGCTCAAGTTCACGGACGATCATCTCCGATTGATCACGGCCATTGGCCATCAAGCGGCCTTGGCGATTGAAGATACGTTCTACTACTCAGCACTTGTGCAAAGTGAGCGACTGGCAGCGATGGGGCAAACCATTGCAACACTTTCGCATCACGTCAAAAATATTTTACAAGGAATTCGCGGTGGTAGTTATTTGATCGAAGCGGGACTGAAGCGTGATGACACGGATGCAGTCCGGAAAGGATGGGGGATCGTTGATCGAAATCAGGACCGAATTTCGAATCTCGTGATGGATATGCTTACCTTCTCTAAAGAACGTGAACCGGAGTTGGTGAAGGCAGATCTGAATGAGACTGTTCGGGATGTCGTTGAGTTGATGCAGACGCGAGCGAAAGAAATGAATGTGCTTCTTGGGCATCATCTCGATGAGTCCATTCCTGAAGCTAGATTTGATCAAGATGGAATGCATCGGGCTATTCTGAATCTCGTTACCAATGCAATTGATGCCACTTCTGGGGCGGCAAACCGCGATGATCGCCATGACGAGGAATCGGATAGCGAGGCTCCAGAACCCGAATCCCACCAAGCAAAAGTGTTTGTCAGTACCGCATACGATACGTTGGATGGTTGGATCGTCGATGTGGTTGATAATGGACCAGGAGTTGCCGAGGAAGATCGTGAAAAGATCTTCTCGATGTTTGAATCACGAAAAGGAATGCGTGGCACAGGACTCGGGTTGCCGGTGAGTGCCAAGATCATGCGAGAGCATGGTGGGGCAATCGAGGTGCGTGATGGTGAGCACGGGGCAGGGATTTGCTTCCGCCTGAAGTTGCCGCCCGGTAGCATCCCGTCCTCTGACCTGTCAGCGTTCGATACATTTGTTTGAGTGAACACCTCGCGGTAACAGTTGCGGTGGAAAACGCGTCACGTGATCCATCGAAACTCAGTGCATCGCCCTGTCACCGGTTGCTCAGAATCCAAACTCACGAGTCACACCCGTTTCCCTGTTGAAACGGGGCAGGGCGTTTGATTGGCGTGTTGGCGAGGGAGTTGTCGAGACATTGTCCTGCGTACGTCTTGGGATCCTAAGCCAGGGGAGCAGGGCGGATACCTTGATACCTTGCACTTGCGAACTGCCGGTACCAGTTTGGTAATGTCTGAAGACGCTGGTTCTCAGATTCTCTTAAGTGTTTCTTTTCGGAAACGCAGAAAGCTTCGATGCGATCTGCAAATTGATTCAGTGTTTCGCTGCGTCTTCGCACAAGTTCGTGTTTCCTGCATTTGCGATCTGCCTGTTTCAGCATGCGCCTGCTGGCCCTATCAATGTCGCGATCTTCAGCGCGGGCGGGGCGCAGGAACTTTGTCCAAATCAAAAACACCGCAACACAAAAGAGTGGTAATTGCGCTGCCCGGAATAAAAGGTTCAGGGGATCCGTGACTCGGATGGACAGAAGCCAACCGATAGCCCGACCCAGGAAGGTATCGCCATAGTCATCGCCGCCGCTGTAGAAAACGTCGAAAAGACCATCGCCATCATTTGATTGGTCGTCGCTGGTAATGGTGATGTATTGCCTGCCCGGTGTTGACTCGACCGCGACCCAGCGTTGGCTGGTTTCGTCATATGCTTCAACCCAAGCGTGAGCGTCGAGGTTGCGAGCGACCCATGATTCGGTGTCCGAGTTGTACTCGTCCACCACATATCCGGTGATGTATCGTGCTGGTACATCGAGGCTGCGAAGCAAAAGTACCGTTGCGGTTGCGAAATATTCACAGTGCGCGGGGTGGCGTGTATCAAGGAAATTGACGATCGGATCGTAGCCCCGGTGACGTTCGGGCAGTTCGAGTGAATATTCAAAGTTTTCGCGAAAGTGAGTACTGACGGCTTCGGTCTTGTCGTCAAAGGTCTGCAGGTTTCCCCATCGCTGCACTGAGTAATCAAGCAGGAACTCATCCATGGTCGGGGGCAAGTCGAGCAAAAAACTTTTACGTTCAGCAGACATTGCCTCTTGGAGTGATTGGGAACTGACAACTGCGACATAAGGTTCGGACATGTCCACACCCAAGCGAACGATACCATGCGGGTTGACAGTCAGTTCGTTACTTTTTGCCTCGACCCAACTGGTTGTTTGTGGAAGAAAGACAACCGTTCCCTTCATCGGATCATTGTGAATCTCCAATTCTACAGTTGGCCCATTGGGATCGTTGAGCAAAAAGGTGCTCAAGGTCAACGACTGATTGTCTGCCTTCGATTTTCGAGCGGCGGTTTTGGAGGGAGCGATGTCTCGATCGAGCATCTCGGGGTTACTGGTGCTCAAGATGAAGTCGGTCTGCACCGTCTTCCACTGTTGGCGACGGTAAGTATCAAAGGCATTTCCCCGGAGGTAGCCAGGAACGGGATCTGAGTACACTGTCAGGGCGATTTCTTGCGGGTTCTTTATCATCACTTTTCGAACCGACCCAAGAGTGCTGCCTCGCACATATCGAGTGCCGCCAATGATCTGATCTTCACTGGACATGTTGATTGAAACTTGAAGCTGTTCCTGTAGCTTCTGCTGAATGATGGGCAGCACGGCTTGCGTGCTATTGGCAACGACGCTGGTTGCCATTAAGAGCAGAGACATCGTCAGCAGAACGAGCAGAGGAGTCAGGGACAAGTTAGGCTTGGTGGCCGGTTGGTTGAGCATTGCGGCGGGATCAGGATTTACCGCAGGGGCACCAAGAATACAGTGGGAAGCGAGGCAAAAGCCGGCGCAGGTTGCTAAGGCAACTGTGGTTTGGGCAGCCTGCGAAGTGCTGGCACCACCTGCAAATACGCAGAGCGTGATCATCAGTAAGCCTAGCGGAAGCATCATGTAATGCCCCCGGAGAGGGCGCGCCAGCCAGATAAATAGCGAGATAATGAGGCACGCGTGAGCGCAGGTGTCCAGAGCGGCTTGAACTCGGCCTTGCTGCAATGGGATTTCTGCCATGGACCGCCAAATCCCGCAGGCCGCAATCGCAGCACTCAATGCTAACAGGAAGACCAACCCATTGAACGCTGACACGATCCAATGACGCTTGCCTGGACCTCGCCGCCGCAATCGCCAACCTCGGGCTGACGCCAGCAGAGTCGCAGCCAAGGTGACCATCACGATGGGAATGGCCGAGCGAAACGTTGAACCTACAAACATCGCCTGAACGATAAGCAGAAACGTGATCGTGCGGGTGGCATACGGAGCCATGGGCGTCTTTGGTTTGCTGGTAAGGGGTTCTGGTTTTCAGTTCATGCTGGGTTGCTAACGCATCGAAAATAAGCTCACGGTTGTCAGGCTTCGACCGGGTCGCTCGAGGAAGTTGCCGTTTGCTTCAGCGGTCGGGTTCGGGGCCTTGCGTTGGATTGCTGGGGCGAATCAGTTCTTATCACCGTGCAAGAATCAATCGCATTCGTGCTTAAGTCGGTAAAACTTCGGGTCGTGAGTATGAGGGTGGGTGACCGCCCGGCAATTTCCAATGCTGTGCTGATTTGTAAATCAGCTGCCTCGATTGAAACTGGTTCAGCCGCGGCTAATTTGATCAGCATTGATTCCGTGTCAGTGTCAGAAAGAAAAGTCGCAGATGTTTCGCCATTGTTCAGCGGAGCGTCAGTTCTTGGCGGTGTGTCGTTATTGAAGGGCATGTCCGTGACAAACAGTTGCAACTTGACCGTCTGCTTTGCCAGATCATGGATGGCGGTGGTTGCTAACGAAAGCATTTGCTCAAACGCAGGGTAACAGTCGTCAGCGTTCGCAGTCGCTTGTTCGTCCAGTGCGGTGTCAATGATTAGGAAAACGTGCTGAATTGATGGTGACTGGAACTCTCTGACAATAGGGATTCCAAGTCGGGCCCATGAGGGAAAATCCCATCGCCGTACTGACATGCCAGGCTCGTATTCACGACTGCCCGTGTAATCGAGTTGGTCACCTGAGAGTAATTGATGTGACCATCCCCCCAGATTATTGAGTAGACCTTTCGCGTGTTCATCATCGCCTGCAAGCGGTGGTGGCGTGATCGGAATTGTTATGGTTGATGGCGTATCGACACTCGATGCGAAAAGGTGGAACGGAAAACACCCACTGACCACGGTGTCCGGAAGTTTTCGTATTCCCCGTCTGTGGTAGGTCAATACTGCGAGGTGTGTGGCGGAATCACCGGGGCTGAGGAAAAGATCGTTCTGAGGATTTTGTTGCACGGAATAGCCAGACAGTGCTTTCTTTGCCCGAAATAACCACCGTCGGCGAGGCAAGGGCGGGGCTGCGAAGGCGAATCCAAAGTCGAGCGCAGGCAGAACACTGCGGTTTTGGGCGTGGATGGTGACTTGGAAAGGTTGACCCCGCGGTGCGGAGTTGGGCAGCGAAAATTGGGTGTCCAAGGAGGGCAGCGTGATAAAGTGGATCAAACAGCCCGGAACCAGCATTCCAAGGCAGGCAGAAAAAAGCCCGAGCCAAGGAAATCCCCAAATGATATTGAGAGTGACAATGGCAAACAGAAGAACACTGATCGAAGCTGGTGTCATGGCTCGCCGTATCGCCAAAAACGCTCGGACGGGCGCGACTAAAACCGCATAGGCTCGCCGGGCCAGCCGTGCAACCAATCCGGGCTGCCGGGGGTCGGGCGTTGTGTCCATGGAGTTGCTGCCGGAGCTCACACGGGTACCTCGGTTGACTGGACCAGGTCCCGTACCACATGTGCAGCATCGTCGGAATTGATGCCGCCGCTGCTGCGCAGCGAGATGCGATGGGAAATCACGTCAACGGCAAGAGCTTGCACATCGTCGGGAAGCACATACTGACGTCCCTGAAGAACGGCACGTGCTTGAGCAGCACGAAGAAGCATTTTGGAACCGCGAGGGCTGCACCCGATTCGTACGCGTGAGTCTCGGCGTGTTGCATTGACGAGCGTCACGATGTAACTAGCGACCTTCTTGTTGACTTCCACATGGCGGACCACTTTCTGCAATTCAATCAAGCTGTCTTTCTCCATCAACGGTTTGAGCGCGAAGCCGGGCTCGTCAATCGAGCGATCCAGAAGTAAGTCGATTTCACTCTCCGGGTCGGGGTAGTGCATCGAAAGACAGAACAAGAAACGGTCAAGCTGCGATTCGGGTAGAGGGTAGGTTCCCTCGAATCCACTGGGGTTTTGTGTTGCGATTACCAGAAAGGGTTGGTGCAAGGCGTGTCGCTTTGCATCGATGGTGACTTGAGATTCCGCCATCGCTTCGAGCAAGGCGCTTTGAGTTCGAGGAGAAGCTCGGTTGATTTCATCCGCAATCAGAAGGTCACAAAAAATTGGTCCAGGGCGAAATTCGAACGTACCCGTCGCAGGCTGGAAAATCGAGCTGCCAAGAATGTCTGCAGGCAAGAGATCCGGGGTGCACTGAACCCTTTGGAATTCGAGGTTCAGCAGGCTTGCAAGCGACTTGGCCAAGGTTGTCTTTCCGACGCCTGGTACATCTTCCAGTAGCACTGAACCCTCTGCAAGCAGGGCGGTTAACAACGAGTCGATGACTTCAGCCTTTCCACGGATGACGTTCTGTAACGCCTCGCGGACCTTGGCAATCTGCGTCAATGCCTCGCGTGTCGCGACGGAGGCTGGGATGGTGGAAGGACCAGTATCTTGTGATGGCATTGCTGCGTCGCTGTTCAAAGGATTGCCGCGGTGAAATGCGCCCGTTCATCTGTTGCATGCACGTTTCATGGAGCGTGCCGAGTGTTTCTTAAGATTTGAGGACTCTCAAAATTTGAACGACTTCCTGCCAGTTTTAAAAGCTCGCTTGGGGACAGGCGTAATCTTGCTCAGTTGGGGTGTGTCATGATACGCAATCGGTCAACGCACGTGACGCAACTCGGACGTATTAAGCCCCAGTTTGTGTTTGGCTGCGAGAGAGTATGATAAGGTGCTTGACTGTAAGTTTAAGCTTTTTTCGGCGATCATGTTGCATCGCGTTCGGTGATTTTCATGCCTCCCAAGCGTCAACTTTTGGAAATTGCCGGTACAAGGAAGGCAATTCAAATTACAGACGATCAAAGTCGGACACTGATTGACCCTGTTAGCGGTGTTGCGTTTCATAGCGCTTCTGGGGCATTGGCCGAGACCCGTCACGTTTATCTGAAAAATAGCGGGGTGCAGGAAAGGCTTGCGAAAGGGGAGTCTACCGCAGTGCTGGAGGTTGGGTTGGGAACAGGCCTTGGGATGCTGTTGACGGTTGACGAAGCGGTCAGGGGGAATGCAAAGTTGGACTATCACGCGTTTGAGTTGGACTTGTTGCCCGTGAGTGTTCTGCGAGCGTTGGAACTGGAGTCGGGGTTGAAAAGTTCAGCCGTGTGTGAATCCTACCTTGATTGGTACGAGAAGTGCCTCGCTGGCTCGACACACGGAAGTTATTGCTGGGAATTCAACGAGTGTGTTGCGGTGACGATCCATCACCACGACGTTCGCGAGTTTCGGTTATCGCACTCTGCAGGTTTTGACGCTATCTACTTTGATCCGTTTGCCCCGGCAGTGAATCAAGAACTGTGGACAGAGGAATTTTTGAGCAGGATGTGGACGCTACTGGGTGATGGGGGACAGTTGGTCACTTACTGCGTGAATCGCCGTGTGAAGGATG
>JBPCVE010000209.1:0-3153 GCA_051010795.1 Rubripirellula sp. | reverse complement strand
CACGGCTTCCTTGTGGCGGTCGTGACGCTGCATCCATATGCCGGTGCTGTACCAGTACTCTGGCTCGTTTTCAATGTCAGTTGGTAAATCTTTGAACCATGCCTGCAACGCTTCTTCGTTCTGCAATTCGGTGTGTAGTCGGCCCAGAAAAGCAGCGATCGCCGTGGAGTCAGGGAATGTAGTTCGCAGTTTTTCTGTCATTGCAACCGCTTTACCCATGTCACCTTCACTCCGGGAAACCTTTGCCTGCGCCAGCATTGCTGGCGTTAAACCAGCAGTGTGGGTTGGCTTGGGTATTGTCGTGTCAATGAATGGATTGCCATAAGTTGTCATGGCAAACAACTCTTTTTCCCTGCTTTTACCCAACTTGGCCAATGCAAGCAGATGGGGAGCCGCTTCAATGCGGCGTCCCTGATTGTTCAGGATGATGGCGAGTTGGCGATGTACTTTGACTAGGTCTTTTTCGACCTTTAAAAGGTCTTTCAGCTTTTGCTCGGCTGTTGAGTAGTCTCCGGACTCGGTTGACCAGTCCGCTGCTAACCATAGTATCTCAGTGTTCAGGGTTGAGTCGGTGTTGTCGAGTGAATCGAGTACCTTGACTGCGGCCGACACATTGCCTTGTGCTGCTTCTACTCTCGCAGACAAAATCAGGGCTTTCTGATTGTTGGGGTCGGCAATCAGAATTCGACTCAGTTCCTCGCCCGCTGCAATGAAGTTATCGTCTTTCAGGAAAGCTAATGCGGTGTCTAGTCGCTGCTGTGTTGTCTGCGTGGCGGATGCCTTTTGGCTGGATCGAAGCTGTTGTTGCCGCAGCAGTTGTTGAGCGGTGGGGCCAGTTTCTCCTTTGCCGCAACCAGCGACTGCGAACGTCAGGCAAACAACAGCGGTGGCGATCCTGCAGGATTTGCCTGTCCTGTTAAAAGGGGTTTTGTTGATTTGATAGATGCTTTGCATGCCTTGCCTATTCACTGTCAGGCTCCGCTTCCTGTGCTGCCGGATGAGCTGTTGAGTTGTTCTTGGTGATGGTGGTGATGGTGGTGATGGTTGGCGGCTTTGTTTCAGAATCCTGCACGCGACGGTGATGGCGACCGTCTAGTTGGAACGCTTCACCTGAACCCTCGACCAATACATAGTCCGCACCACTGGTTAGCCCGCTGAATTGTTCTTCTTGGCCTGATGCCCAACGTACTTGAATGTTACCAGTCTCAGTCAGCTTGCCTGTTCCAATGACAACTCTGCGTTCACTGCTGCACATGTAACCATCGCCTGCGGTTAGTTGGGTCGTGATTTCTTGGTCGCCCAAATCCAAGGTGACAGATGTGCCAATCCCATCACGTTGTCCAGTCGTCGACTTGAGATACAAAGCAATTTCATTCCCCGCCTGATGGGTTTGATTGATTAGCAGCGACATTGGCTCGTGCAAATGCGAAACCGCGACATCTACAAGTCCATCACGATTGGCATCTAGCGTGACCAAGGCCCGGCCTAGATGGTCTTTTTTGAAATATTCACCGATGGAATCTCCATCGATTTGTTGCCACTTTCCTGCATTGTCGAGTTCGAGTAGTTGTGCCGGCATTTTGTAGGGGACATCTTTTGCGTCAACGTCATCGACGTGACCGTTGGTGATCAATAACTCAACGACTCCGTTGTTATCCAGATCGATCCATTCTGTTCCGAAACCAAGTAGATCCATCGATGGTTCGGCGAGCCCTCGCTGAACGGTTCGATCGACCCATAGTCCTGGGGCGGCTTGTTCGTAATACGTGTTGTGATCACCGGCAAAGTGCGTCAGGAAAAAATCAATGTCGCCGTCTCGGTCGGGATCTCCCACTGCCATTCCCATGGACGCCTGAGACAGTGAGCGTCCGCTGAGTCCAAGGCCTCGGATCGCACCGAGGTCGGTCATGCGAAACTCACCCGACTTGTCTTCGCCGGACCAGAACTGGTTTACCGTCATGTCATTGGCAACATAGAGGTCAAGCCCCGGACGCTCGTCGAACATTCCAGCAACGATTCCAAGGCCGCGTCCAGCCGATGTTTGCCCAGCCCATTTTGTTGTGATGTCGCTAAATTTGCCACTGTCTGAACCACGCCAGAAATGGTCAGCGTCTGCCTCGAAATCCAATGGAGGACAGGTGGCAAGTCCGCGAGAGTTGCGGCACGCTTGTTGGTAGGGTTTGTTTCCTCCGCAGTAGGTCACCTCGTATAGATCGGTCAGGCCATCACCATTGATGTCGGCAAGCAGACCGCAGGTCGTCCACGACTCACCATGTAGCCCGACACTGTCAGAGACATCCGAGAATGTTCCATCGCCGTTGTTGCGGTAAAGGCGATTGCGGCCAATGTTGGCATCGAACAAGTCTGGAAAGCCATCCGAGTTGTAGTCCCCCACCGCGATCCCCTGCCCAAAACTGGAATCGGCATATCCAGCTTGAGAGGTAACCTCGGCAAATTGTCCTTCAAGGTTTCGCAGCAGGCGATTGGGTGAGGAGTCGTTCTTTTTGGGGTGTCCATCGAGTACTGCCAATGCCAAATCAGGCCAACCGTCGAGATCAAAGTCGATGATCCCCATCCCACCACCCACGCTTTGGTAGATCCAATGGCCGGTTTCGTCAGCGCTAGATGCAAGTTCGCAGACATGATCTAAGCCTCGTGCAGATGCTTCATCGCGAAAGTGTATTTCTCCTTTTGCGAGGTTCCTTGAGGCTTCTTTTTTCAAAGAGCTTGGTCCCCAACTCACCTGAGGGAGATCGCTCAAATCCAATCGATTCGCCAGTTCGAATTCGGGTGCCTGCCAAGGACTCTGTGCAGTCATCTTGGAGCGAACCCTCAGATATCGTTCGCGGGTGTCGTTGAGTTTGTCTTCAGGAAGTGAAACCGCCAGCCTGGCCCAGCCTTCAGCTTCCCATATCCTGCCCATGGACAGCATCGCATCAGAAACAGCAAATGCTGCCGATTGTGATAAACCACCTCGTTCAAGATGGGTTTTAACACAGTCGCTCAGTACGGTTGCGCGGTTGATCTGTGACGCGACTTCATTTGCTTCGTTGTCTCGTTTCAATTGCTTGAGCGCAAACAAAAGATTCGGCAGCGCCTCGGGGTAGCCAGATGAATCCAGACGAACTGCCTCCCAAAAGGCTCTCGCCGCTT
>JBPCVE010000208.1:0-9620 GCA_051010795.1 Rubripirellula sp. | reverse complement strand
ATCGCGTCGGATGCTTCAACCAGGGATACAAACCCTTTGGTTTCGATCATCCCGAGCGCTTCACTAATTTTTGCCATCTCAGAAACTGCCTTGGGTAAGGAAGGGGTTGGACCAGACGCAAAGTCTGACCAGTGGAATAATCAATCGGACGACGGGCCCAACTGATGGTTTACTTTTCGCAACTGCAGTCGCCTTTTTTTAAAAGCACTTCGGTTGCTGCATCCAAGTGGCAGGCATTGCCCTCATCGGTATCGATGTGGACCTCCAGCTTGGCTGCTTTGTCAGCACGCACGAGTACGTCGTCAAAGACAACGCTGCAATCAGAACTGCTGATTTTCAATTGCATCATGTCACCATTGCTGACACCGTAATGATCGGCGTCTGCATGATTCATGTGCACGTGTCGAGCGGCTCGAATCACGCCGCGTTCCAGTTGGACGCTGCCAGCGGGCCCCACAAGGACGCATCCTGGGGTGCCGTCAATTTTTCCGCTGTGCCTCACTGGTGCATCAATGCCCAGTGAAATGGAATCGGTCAGAGCCAGTTCAACCTGGCTGTCAGCGCGTGTGGGGCCCAGCACCCGAACACTTGGTAGCATTCGACGACGCGGACCGACCACCATGACGGTTTGCTTTGCTGCATAAAAACCATCCTGATAAAGATCCTTCTCCGGCTCCAGAACACTGCCCCGGCCAAATAGAATCTCAACGTGTTCATCGGTCAAATGACAATGCCGAGCCGAGATGCTAACTCGCAGGTTCGGCTTGCCGCCGACCCAGCCTGGAGGATCATTCGAAGAACCCGAATGTGTGGCACCCTGAGGGCTGCCGCCATTGGCGCGAATGGCGTTGCGAACGAGTTGTTCAATGGTTGAGCGGTCAATGGTCGCGTGGTTCATCTTCGATTTTTTCGATGCGTATGTGGGGGAAGTGCTCGGACGTGCCTGCAGTGCTTTAATCGGATTGACTGTTCCAGTCGGGCGCGGTCGGTAGAACCTGTGCAGATTTACCTTCCCCAGAAGGTGCAGCTAACACTACTTCCGTACCAGCCAGGGCAAGGTGCTCTTTCCATTTGGAATCAAGGTGGGAATCTGTCACCACGGCGTGTACTTCATGTAACCCGCATAATCGGCTGAGGCTCACCTTGCCGAACTTGCTGCTGTCCGCGACCACAATGGCGCGGTCCGCCGATGACAACATGGCTTTCTCGCTTTCAACCAACATCATGTTGCTGTTGAAGTAGCCGCGATCTGTGATGCCCGCGACAGATAGAAAAGCTTTACCCACATTGATGCTATGCAGCATCGAATCAGCCATTGGGCCAATCGCTACTGCCGTCCGACCGCGAACGCAGCCACCAATCATCACCAGATCAATGGATTCGCTGCTCGACAGTAAATGGGCCACCGGCAGGCTGTTCGTCACTACTTGAAGTGGACGCCCCACTAAGTGACGAGCCAATTCGTAGGTAGTGCTGCCGCCATCCAGCAGGATCGTGTCGTGGTCCTCGACGAGAGCCGCCGCCATCTGACCTATCGCTGTCTTGGCTGACCAGTCGGTGTCGCGGCGTGTTTCGAAAACTCTCAGGGTGTCTGATCCACCCGTCCAAAAAACGCCGCCGTGGGTTCGCCGGGCACTTCCGGTGCTTTCGAGGTAGTCCAGATCACGCCGAACCGTCGATTCGCTGACTTGAAGTGTGTCTGCGAGCTCACCCAGCGAGGCGAAGCCTCGGGATTGGATGAGGTCACACAACTTCGTTCGCCTCGTTTCGCTTGTTGTTCCAGCCAATCTAAATTACCTGATGAGGTTAAATTGCTATCAATGACAGTTTTCTGTCATTCGTGGTAGAAATCAATCACCAAGAGGGTTTTTTGGAGGTTTTCTTGCAAGAAAACTTGTTTCTTGGCAGTTTTCCACGACTTTTGCACGTTCCCCTGACTGCTTGCTGTTGTTTGCAGGCTTGAGTTGGGTTCTTGTCATCTTGCTCAGCTTTGATCCGCTGCTTGCAGTTCGTTCGGGATTTCCCCTCGCAAAGAACGAATCAGCTCGAGCTTTGGAAAATGGTGGAATCACGGTCACAAAGTGGCTTTGGGCCCCGTGTTTGTCTTGCTTTTTTGGCTAAACCGGGTGAGCGTGAGTGATAGGCTGGCCTAGCGAGTAAAACCAAGACGCCCCGTTCAAGAGGGCTGCCGAACTGGAGTAGACTGGCCGGCCCATGGTCAGGTGATTTTCAGAAGTGAGTGAAAAATGACGGATTTGAGAGGCAAGCGAGCAGTCGTTTCAGGAGCGTCCCGTGGCATTGGGCGTGGAGTCGCAATCGAACTAGCGAGGGCAGGAGCCGAGGTTGTTGTCAACTTTCGCAGTCACCCTGATGAAGCGGAACAGGTTGTCGAGCAATGCCGCAAGCTGTCGGGGTGTGCTGCACATGCGATACGAGCTGACTTTGGCGACCAGCAGGCCGTGGAGGGGTTGGTTGACGAGGCTGCGAAACGCATGGGGGGAATTGATATCGTCGTCAGTAATGCCGTCTACAGTGATCGCCATCTGTTCTTGGATTCCGATCTTGATGAATTCAGAAAAACCATTGATGTCAGTATGTGGGGTGCGTTCTATTTTGTTCGTGCAGCAGGACAAAAGATGGTTGCGGCGGGTGATGGCGGCGCGATGGTTGTGATCAGTAGTCCCCACGCGCACATGGCGATTCCCGGTGCGATGGCATACAACATGGCCAAGGCGGCCAATGACCAGATGGCACGGACTGCCGCGTGTGAGTTGGCCGGTGATCGAATACGGGTCAACATCATTCATCCGGGATGGACCGATACGCCGGGCGAACGCAAATTCTTTTCGGAAGAGACTCTGGCAGCAGAGGGAGCCAAGTTGCCCTGGGGGCGGCTCGGAAAGCCGGAAGAAATCGGACGCGGTGCAGTGTTTCTGTGCGACCCTGGTAATGAATACATCACAGGAAGCACGCTCACGATTGATGGAGGCATCCAGTTGCCATGGCGAGAGATGTATCGCATTAACGAAGATCCGAGCCAGTGATTCACGAGTAGCTGCTCTACGTTTCAGCGGATGTTCTGCCATGGAGCAAACTGCATTGTGCTCGACACCATCCCACCCTGTTGATTCCAGGGAATCATGATTTAACTGAAACGCTGTCGGCCAGAGCTGAGGCTCTTGTGAGTGATTTCACTTGGGCGTTCAAGTGAGGCCTGTCAGTGGGCCGTCTCCGCAGTAGTCAGGGTTGCCAAAAGTTTTCTCCGCATGCCCCATTGCTTCGGTGATGTTCAGCAGCAGTCGATTGTGGGGTTGATTGGCAAAGTTGAGTGAGCGGCCAGTCTTGAATCCAAGGCCTGCACCGACCATCACAAACGGGATGCTGTTGCGTGTGTGTGAGTTGCCTTTTCCAAGTTCATTGGTCCAAATGATGGTTGTGTGATCAAGCATGCTGCCATCACCGCCGGGTTCAGGCGTTTCTTTCAGCTTCTTGGCCATGTAGGCGACCTGCTCGCTGTACCACGTGTTGATCTTGATCAGTTGTTCGTAAGCGTCTTCATTGCTGTCAGGTTCGTGCGAAATCGTGTGGTGCCCCTCATCGATGTCGAGCCAACGCATTCGCGGATTGCCGACACTGTTGGTGATTTGCATGGTGGCAACACGTGTGAAGTCCGACATCAGGCTGTTCACCATCAGGTCCGTCTGCATGCGACTGATCAGTGGCATGTTGTCATTTTGTTCCTGCACATTCGGTGGCAGTTTGGGGACGGCATGATCAGTAGACGTGGGTGTTTCGTCAGCAGTTTGTTGCTCTTTTGCTCTCTGAAGTTCGGATTTCAGTTCCAGTTCGACTGAACGAACGAGTTCCGCGTGTTGTTGTAGGATTCGCCGGTCTTCACTGCTGACCATTTTTTCTATTTTCTTGAAGTCCTCGCTGAGGTCATCCAGAACACTGGCAAGCATGACACGATTCTGGATATTGCCATACAGTTTGTTAAACATCTGGTAAGGATCACTGATCGGAGCTACGGGCTGATTGGGGCCGGCGTATGACCAGCGGGTCCAGGTGTCTGCCCGGTCTGGCACCATCACACCGAATTCCAGCGACCCGAACCTTGTGTGTGTGGCGGCATCGGCTTGGAGTTTGTTCTTGAGGTGTTGATCGATTGAGATTCCCATCGACCAACCCGCGGGCGTATCTGATCCACCCTGAACATCCCCCGGGAAAAGTTCGACACCGGTAAGCAGGCATCCAATGCCTCGCATGTGTCCGTCACCATCGCCTTTGATTCGATTGTCGATACCGCGCAGCGTCAGGAGTTGATCTCTGTAGGGGGCCAGAGGTTCCAGGATTCTCTTGAGTTCAAATTTCTCGCCCTCTTCATCGGGCCAAAAGTGTTTCGGGATCACACCGTTAGGGCTGAAAACAAAGATCACTCGTTGCTTTTTCTGTCCAGACACTTCCCACCCCAGGCTGGGAAGTGCAAGCACGAGGTTGGCTGCTGCTCCGCTGATGCCAAGATTTCGAATGAAGTCACGACGCGTGTTTCTGTGTCTCATTTTCTTATTACCTGTTCGTCGATTGTGCGACCGGCATGTTGAAAACTGTCGTCAGTTTTTCTTGTTGTGCGAATGAACTAAGGTTGAAGTTGAAGGGGTGTGGCAGTGGGTTGGCGACTCGCGGTCACCGCAATGGTGACCAGCAGTTCGCGGATGTTGTATCCACTGTCGCGAAAGGACTTGGTGATCTTGTCAGCAGTGTCGCTGCCATAGGCTGCAATCGGTTGTTTCACAAAGTGCTCAAAGGCCGCTTCAACAAAGGCATGATGACAATCTTCGCTATGGGCCAGGTAGTCGGCGAGTTCGCGTGCACCATTGAAGTCGACCCGTTTCCCATTTCGGTCAGTGTAGCTGCCCGCTGAATTGATTTGTTTTGTTTTTTCCTTGCGTCGGAATCTGCCCGTTGCGTCAAAATTTTCAAGCGCAAAGCCGAGTGAGTTGATTTGTTCGTGGCAGGCTTGGCAGTTAATTTCGCCGGTTTGTAGTTGCACGCGTTCTCGTGTGGTTAAGTCAGGGTGCAATTCGGCACTCAGCGGTGTGAACGAAGCGTCGGGTGGGCGTAATACACGGCCCAGTGTTCGTCGCGTCAGGAAAACACCGCGGTGAATCGGTGATGTGGTTCGGTGGTATGCGAGATTGCTCATGACCAATGGGTGGGTGAGTACGCCAGCATGAACCTCCTTATCTCGAATGCTTCGAGTCAGCATCGGATCGACTTGAAATTCATCAGCTTTAATACCTTTATCTTCCTGTGAGGCTTCGGCATTTTGCGGCTCAGTATTTTCGGTGGCTTTCGTCGGAGTCGTCTTAGGCTGGCTCTCGGTCAGCTCGGGTCGCCACGCCGCCCCGTAATAATTCTCGAGTCGTTGGGTTGTATAACGCCAGTCTGCTTGCAGTAATTGTTTGAAATCGCTTGTTTCGCTTTCAATGAAATCCAGCAAAAAACGATTCATCGATTTTTTCAGATCCTGAATTGTGTGTGGGTTGAAGCCAGGGAATTGTTCGACGTCCTTGGTGATCTCGTCCATGTTTTGCAGTCCCAGCCACTCGTTGAGGAACGTCAGTGCCTTGGCATGGGTGCGATAGTCGTCAACCATTCGCCTCGCTGCGTTAGTCAATTGTGTGTCGTTTTGCAATTTGTCTTTGGCTGCAGAGTTGACAAGCCATGGGGACGACGGCAGCGAGTCGAACATCACCAATGCCAGGCGATTCGCAGTTCGTTGGCTGCGGTTGTGTTCCGTGTCCAAGGTGGGGTAGAGGAACCTGGGAGATTTTAGCGTCAGCAGCATGGCTCTTCGGATCGCTTCACCGTCATCCTCCGAGAGTGCAATTTGCTGGTCGATGTAGAGTTTGCGGGCTGCTTCATCGAGCTTGCCTCGAAATGCCACGGTGATGATTTCTGCGAGGAACCGTTTCAAGATGCTGCGGTTTTCATCAGCCTCGTTGCGGTAGCGATGTCGATATTTGGGATAGAGTTCCGCGATGGCGATCTCTGCAAATTCAATCGCTGTCGCTGTTGTTGATTCGTCCCACTGCCGACTGATCGATGTGCCTCGATCGTAGCCGTAGCTGCGATCGTCTGGCGGAAGCTTTGCCTGAAGTGCGAAAGCATCGGCGAGTTGTTCGGGGATCAGGTTTTGCTGGGGAATTACTTCCTCAATGCCTCCCGGCGGAATCCACGAAAGCGAGACTCGGGCGGGGGGTTGTTTCGTTTTGCGTTTTCTTTGCAAAAAGCTGATTTCAAAGGGGTAAGCTCGGCCAGCTGTCAGGAAGATCTCACGTTGGAATTCATCCCTCCCCTCTGACTGGACATGATTGTTGATCAGTTCTCGATTGCGGCTTCCGAATTCCATCATGCATGAGCAGGTGCTTCGCAGTACGATCTGGTAGCGTCCTGTTTTGTTGACCTTTAGAGATCCTTCCCAGTGGATCAGGTAGCTTTTTGGGTCGATGCCATCGCCGGGGGGTTCGGTCCCGAACTCAAAGTCGATTACCTTGTCGACGCGGTCGATCTGTAATTCCTCTGACTTGCGAGAAGTTCCGTTGTAGTAGGTTGCCTTGACTCCCCTCTGATCTGAGGTCGCTGGTGGTTTGGTGAAGTGTCCGTATAGGTCGGCAATGCTCTGGCGGAGTTGTTCGCCGGTGAGTCTCGACATCGCGATTCTGGGGGGGCGGTTTCTCACCCTCGCCGCTTCGCTGTAGAAGGCGGTATGAATGTACGTCGCTACCGCGGCGGCGTCCTCGCCAACGCAGGCATCAGCATCTTCTTCCGGCATAGTTCGGCTGATCAGTTGGGTCAGGCTGCCCACGCTGAGGTCACCGGTCAATGCGTGCTCGTAGTGATCGTCAGATCCTTGTCCGGATTTCCCGTGGCAGTTTTGACAGGTCTGTTTGTAAATTTGCGATCCGCGCTCAATCAGCTTTGCCTGGTCGGCTGCATTTGGCTCCACGCCGCCGGCATCCTTTGCCTGTGCAGTTCCTGCTGGGGGGGCTGCTTCTAGGACGGGCGACTCTGCCAACCACGTCATGAGGCTGAGCTGCGCCAGGATGAAAATGAGCGAACTGGGCTGGAGTAAATGATTGCAACAGCGTTGGCTGGAACCCCAAGAATCCGTTTTGGCGTCTTTGCCACCTGCGGGCATGCGATGCGATTGTTGCGGGGATGGTGATTTCAACAGAATGGCTTTGACTGGGCGAGGAAGCTGGAAGGCGGCAGATTCGGGAAAATGCTCGCCTCGCTCGCATTGGGGGCGGGGGGTTCTCATTGTAGCCCACCGAGGCAATTAGGCGAGTCTGCCCCTGTTGTTGGCCGAGCCAACTTCTCGCTGGACCCCTGCTTTGGGCTTGCGTAGGAGCTTTCTTCCGCCATACTTGTCCGCTTCGCTTGATCTGGCTTGTGTTTTCAGGGCAGTTCTCGCTGAAGAATTGTATTCGCAGAGCATTTTGATCGATCGATAGGTAAGTACAGATGGCCGAAGTTTTAGATGTAGAAAAACGCGAGCAAGTGGGCTCGTCGGCTACGGAACGATTGCGTCGCAGTGGGCGAGTTCCAGCAGTATTATATGGACATGGTGAGGGAAATGAGCACTTGTCGGTGCCAGCCGCACAGGTCAAGACGTTGTTGCGTCATCACAGCAAGATGGTCGAGCTTGCGGGCGACGTGATAGAGACAGCCTTGGTAAGCCAGATTCAGTGGGATCCGTTGGGGATCGAGGTCCTCCACCTCGACCTGATTCGCGTGAATCTGAAAGAGTTGGTTCAGGTGACGGTTGCCGTACATCGGCATGGTGATGCTGCAGGTCTCCGTCAGGGGGGCTTGTTGATCGATAACGCCCACGAAGTTGAGATTGAGTGCTCAGCAGGACAGATTCCAGAGAATCTTAGCCTTAACGTGACCGATCTCGAGTTGGGCGGACACAAGACCGCGGCTGATCTGGAGCTGCCTGAAGGGATCTCGTTGATCACACCTGCTGAGACTGTGCTCACGCACATCGAACAGCCGAAAGGAGCCTCAGAAGAAACAGCCGATGCACTGGCCGAGCCGGAGGTAATCTCGAAAGGTGGCGATAAGTCGGGGGATGAAGGCTGATCGAGTTGGTCATCAATGCCCGCAGCTCGAATTGGCTGATGCAAGCATGAAACTGATCGTTGGGCTTGGAAATCCAGGCAGGAAGTACGAGCAGACCCGCCATAACGTGGGATTCATGGTTGCGGCCAAAGTTGCCTCGCTGGCATTTGCTGATCCTTCGAAGGTCCGCTTTGAAGGTGAATTTGCAGAGGGAGTTACACCGAGACAATCAGGGAGCGGGGTAACGCAAGAGAAATTGGCGATTTTGTGCCCACATACGTACATGAACGCCAGTGGGAAAAGCGTGCGAAAAGCATGTGATTTCTACAAATTGGAGCCGAGCGAGGTGCTTGTCATCTGTGATGACGTGGACTTGGCTGCGGGGAGATTGCGAGTCCGAGGATCGGGCTCGGCGGGAGGTCAAAGAGGATTGGCCGATATTATCCGTCATCTTGGTACAGACCAAGTGTCGAGATTGAGGTTGGGGATTGGCAGACCACCTCAGGGATGGGAAACAGCCGATTATGTCCTAGGGAAATTCAACAAGCAGGAAATCGACACCTTTGAACAGGCCACAACAGACGCTGCCTACGCCGTGTTGGATTGGGCCTCTTGTGGAGTCGCTTTTGCGATGAACCGACACAACGCAGATCCTGCAGCGAAACAAAAAACGAAACAAAAAACGAAACAGAAGACGAAATCGCCCAAGCAGACGCCTCCGAGCCCCAGTCAGGGCAATCATGGCGCGGATTAGGCAAATCGAACAAGAGAATGAAGTTGTGACAAGGATTGTGCGACTTCTGGAAATTATTAACGGAAAACAACTCCCCGTTGTTATTGATATTCGATAACCTCTGGGATTGCATGGCGACCAACTAAGTAAGAATTGAGAGATCGATCCATCGTGGCAAAGAACACCTACGAAACCCTGTTGATTCTGGACAGTAATCACTACGCTCGTGACCCCGGTGGGGTCAGTAAGCAGGTGAACGACATCCTCACCGAAGCCGGTGGCGAAGTGCACGTGAATCGATTGTGGATGGAGCAAAAGCTCGCTTATCCGATCGATAAGCACCAGAAAGGCACCTACTGGCTCGCATACTACGAAATCGAAGGGGTGAAGATTCCGGCGATTGACCGAGCTTTGCACCTCGCAGAGCCTGTAATCCGGCATCTTACCGTCAAACTCGAGCCGCGTTTGGTTGAGCCCATTCTGGCGAATGCTCGCGGTGAGTCGATTAAGATGTCCACGCCAACGGATTCGAACCCCGCTGAGGCTGAAGGCGAAGCAGAGACTGCTGCTGAGGTTGCAGCAGACGCGTAGGCGAATGGTGTGATGCTCTCGGAACGAGAGTGAACGCTTGGCTTTGATGTCTACGGCGAAATCAACGACCTGAAAACGGGAAGTACTATGGCCAGCTACAATCGTGTCATCCTAGTAGGGAATTTGACACGCGACATCGAATTGAAGTACACACCAGGTGGTACGGCAG
>JBPCVE010000207.1:0-39546 GCA_051010795.1 Rubripirellula sp. | reverse complement strand
TTACCTTGCAGAGGAGCAGACTGACATCAACGACATCACTCGGGGACGTAGGTTGGCACAAGGGAATTTGCGGGCCTTGGCAGAAGAGGCGGGAGAAAACGCGTTTCGTCAGCGTGACTTTAAATCACAATTGAAATCTGCTGGACGGGCAAGTCAATCGAATGATTCTTTCGGCTTGAACTTGGGATCAAACTTGCCTTCTGGTGGGGGACTTGGTGGAGGTGTGAGTGGTAGTGCCCTGTCAAAGGCTATGCCTCCCGCGCCAACCGCAGGAGGTGCTCCTGGAAATAAGGGGGGGGCAAAGCAAGCGACAAGGAATCGTCAGGCAGTCAGGCAAATTGGCGGGAGGACATTCTTCTTGAAAGGTGACCGCTATGTCGACTCGCAAGCGAGCGACGAGCAAATTGCAAAGGCTCAAGAAGTTGAGCAGTTCAGTGATGCGTACTTTGAACTGATCGAAAAACTCGGCGAACGGTCCAAAGCGTTTTTGGCAGAGTCGACAAAACTGCTTGTCGTGATCGATGACAAATCTTATGTTATTGTGCCACCAGCACCGAAAGCTGAGACGCCAGCAAAGCCATAGGATTTGTCTGGCAGATCTTTGTGTCAGCACGAGTCAAAGACAAGGTTAGCGTCTGCATGCCGATGGTGCTGCAGGCTGCTTGTGAGTAGGTTCATCGGAATCATGCAACCTTCTTCCCACCAGGAGCTCGTAGGTCGAACAGACCAAAAATCTCGTCTCTGGTCAGGCCGCCACCATTGAGTGGTTTTGCCTTTGGGTTCGTTTCTGAAAAGAGCATGTCAAACATCTCACGCTTCTCGTCCAGCACCGACGCGATCCGTTGTTCGATGGTGTTCATCGCCAGCATGCGGGTTACCGTGACGGCACCCTTGGCTCCAATGCGGTGGGCGCGATTGATGGCTTGGTCTTCAATGGCCGGGTTCCACCAGCGGTCAAATAGGAACACGTATTCGCAGAATTGCAGGTTCAGCCCGACACTGCCTGCTCCATAGCTCATCAGGATGACGCTGCAATCCGGATCATGTTTGAATTGATCGATGACGCCATCACGCTTTTTGTGCGGCACTCGCCCGTGGTATTCCAACGGTCCAAACCTTTCCAGTGCCGGTCTCATCTTGTCGATGCTGTTGACCCACTGGCTGAAGACGATCGCTTTTTTACCGCTGGCGGAGACTTCTTCCATGTCGGCAACCAAGCGTTCCAGTTTGCTGCTACTGCCCGTGGCAGGGTCAAAGTTGCAGATCTGCTTCAGGCGTAGAACGAGCTCAAAGACATGCTGGATGGTCAATTCTTGATCCAATTCTTCGAGCTGAATCACACCCTCTGATTCGGCAGATTCATAGGTTGCCCATTGCTCAGCGGTCAGGTCGAGTTCAGCGTCCCTGTAAAGCTTCGGGGGCATGTCCTCCATCACCATGTCTTTGGTACGTCTGAGAATGTAATCCTTGGAAGCTTTGGCCATCTGGTTCATCGGCATACCTACTTTCAGGTATCCGGGCGATAGATAGTCAAAAATACCCACAAGATCGTCGGGGGAATTTTCGACAGGGGTTCCGGTGAGTGCCCAGGATCGTGTGCGAGGAATCGCGCGAACAATTTCACTGGTTGTGCTATTTCGATTCTTTATACGTTGTGCCTCATCAAGCGCCACCAAGTCAAAGTGCAGGCCGCTATCGAGTACTGTTTCTTTGTCACGCATCAACAGTTCGTAATTAGCGACTTTGACAGGTACCTCAGGGGAACGCCATTGGAATTCGCGTTTGGTCGCGTTTCCACCGATGGCGGTGACAGGAATCTCGGGTGCCCAAACCTCAAATTCACGGAGCCAATTGGTCACGAGTGGTTTCGGGCATACCAGCAGAACGCTTCGAAGCTCGCCACTGCAAAGCAGCAGCCGGATAGTGCTGATAGCCTGCATCGTTTTGCCGAGTCCCATCTCGTCGGCCAGTACGGCTGCATAACGAGGGAACAGGAAAGCAATGCCATCGAGTTGGTACGGAAATGGATCGAATGGAAAATTCAGTTGTCCGCTACCAACCAGTGAATCCAACGGTGGTTGCAGCAGGTAATAGAGCCGATCCTGAAGTTTGACGACTTCGTTGGGTGGCTTGATGCGGTGTCGTTCAAGGCTGGTGTAACGCTTGCGTTTTTTTCGCTTCGCTTTTTCCACCGGTGTTACCGGAGGCGACCATTGGTTGGCTTCTGGAAAAAGAAAGCCTGTTGCCTTGGCGGTGAGTTTCGAAACCTTGATGGGAAGGGATTTGGGTTGAATCGATTTGATGGGCAGTCGCTGGACACCCGCGGGAACCAGAGCGTCAGTGGACCAACTATTGAAGTCGTCAATTTCGGCGCGTAGCTCAGATGCTGAGTCTCGTTTCCACATGTTGTCGCGGTCATCCCTTGGCGAATCGATTTTCATTGCACGTTGAGACGTGGCTTTTCATATTAAATGGGCAGCAGTTCAGGCAGCAGCTGCCGGTGGTAGCCGTGACGATTGTGCTCTTGCGATCTGGGACTGTGCTTCCTTGATTGCTTCGCGAATCCGTTCGAACGGTTCAGTGGCGTCGGGTAAATCGATCAAGCCGGCGGCCAATTGTTGAACTTGCTCGGCTTGCTCAACCGCGACTCTCAGCGTGGATCCCGCCAAGTCCACACGAGTGGAACCCAGCAGTGATTCGTCATCCATGGGACCTTCGTCCGACAAAGCGGCTTCTTCGACGAGCGCTACGGGGCACTTGGTTCGCGTTTCGATCTTCAGTGCCTCAGGTTGGTCGCAGCACAGCAGGGCAATCGGGGTGCGGCACTTACGCACGAGGAGCGGTCCGATCACTTCCCCAATCAAATGATCGCGAAGGGTGAGACCAAATAGGATTTCGTGGGCCCGTGTGGGACGCACCGGCAAGGTGCACTGAAATTCCAGAGGCCTGCCTCCACCGTTGAGTAGCAGCAATCCGCCTGTCCAGCCCGTTCGCTCGTCTTCTACGACCGTGTAATAGGCAATCGTTGGTGAATCCGTGTCTGGCATCCGCGTATTTAATTTGGGGTGAGTGGGAGGTTCGGACTACCGCAACTGCCTGCAGTTTGTACTCGTTCGTCTGTCCGCGGCAGTCGATGCAGTTCCGCTCAGGGGCAGATGCTGCGCGTGCTAGGTCTGTGAAACACGGGAAACAATGGGCTTGTCTGTAGCACCGCCACCTAAGGTCAGTTTCGGCGCGTAATATATTCGGACTTTAGCGGTTGAAACGCGAATTGTCCGGTCCCGGAAAGCAAGTGTGAAAATAGCGATTATCTCAAAGTTTTTTTCGCCGCTGAACAAAATTTCCACGCTGTTTGTGTTTCGGCGACAAACGAAAAATTCCTTGGTTATACTTTGTTCTTTAATCCGTCGAGATTTATTCATCGCAGCAGGAATCATTCAGATGTCATACGAGCACGAGCCTATCTCTCCCATGTTCCGAATCGACGTTTCGGCCGATGGAGAGTCTGAGGCGGCACAGGGGCAGCAAGGTGATGCAAACCACACAGCCATCGATCTGCTCACAGAATTGGTTGCTGGCCAAAAACAACAAAATCGGTTGCTCGAAGAACTGGTTCATCAGCAAGTTGCTGCCAATAAGCAGCGTGCTACCGAACTGCAGCAGTGGAAAAACGCTAATCCAGAGCTCGCTCGCTCCTGTCGACAGGCTGCCGAGACACTCAGCCGGGTTCAGACTCAGTTTCTCGATACGCTGACCGAAGAAATCGCTGATAGCGAAGAGCACCTCGTCGAAGGCGAATACATGCTCAATGAGTTTGTCGATCGCTTTGGACCACGTTTGGCTCATTTGAACGGCGTTTTGCAGGTTTTGGCCCAGTTGGGCAGTAACGAAGCCAACAGCTAGTAACATCCTGCTCGCTTTGGCGATCACAAGCGGAAATGATCTTGGCGAGTCAACGCTACGAGCACGTTGCAGTTCTCGCCGGTGGTTTGCTATCGGTGATTTGCTACCGGTGATTTGCTCTCAAATGGCGTGCTCGCGAGAATTAGACTTCTCGCCTTCGGGACCTTCTGCGTGGCAATCTGGGTTTCACGCGATCGCCGTTAAACATTGTCAGCATGCACGCAGCCACCGAGTCCGCTTGTTGAAGGCATGCTTGGTTTTTAGCAATTACTTGCTGGCTCCTTCCAAATCGCACGTGCGGCCTGTTTGATCGTTGCACGTGTCACATCTGGTCCTATGAGGGAAACTTTGGCCAATCCATTTATCTTGACCGATCTATTAACAGCGTCTGGATTGCTGGAATGGACTGTTTCACGCCCCAGCTTAAAGGTGCTCTCTCGTTTTTTTGCGATCCTTGAAAAGGGATGACATGGATGTCACGACACTCCGGTGCGAGTGTTCTTGATGTTTTGTCGTACACCCCTCCTCTAAAATTGATGGCCGTCGCCCTGCTTATTACAAGCGGGTTGGTTTCTTCGTTGGGTTGCCGAAATTTCTCTTGTGGCACACGATGGCACGAACCACAGTACGCCGTCCCTGAACTGAGGCAGCATGGGATGCCGTTATCGAGCGTCGAGCGTTTGTACGCGAGAGCACGAACGCTGGAGGCAGACGAAAAATCGGGATCCGTGGATGCCTATTTTCAAGTAGCTGCGTTGACTTCTGTGTCGGGCATTTCTGGCGATGCACGTGATCGCAGGACGATCGAATTGCATCGATCATCATTGGCGAAATTGGTCGTGACTGGTCAACGCTTTGGGCGACTGAATCCAGCTTCAGGATTGACCTTGGAAGGTTGTAGTGGCTCCAGATTCATTCCATTGGAAAAAACTGGATTCGTCTGGCAGGCCTCCGATTTTCAAGATCTTGTGCCGGTTGGTACCTACCGAACCGATGTGTTGAGCAAAGCTTATTGCAGTGGTGGCATAGGCGTGCCGTTGGTTGTGCTGAGAAATGCCTGCCGTAATGAGCGATTCCTGCGTAACACAAGTGCGTTCGCTGCAACGTTGGTCATGCGAAACACAGCAGGCTGTGGTCCGATTGGTTGTGCGAGGCAAGGTGTTGGCGATTTATCGGTGGCGGAGGTGCCGACGCTCGAGCTTGTTGATTCACGAAGGCTCAGACATGTTCAGATGGGGGCACAAACAAAAAGACTCGCCCGTGACCTTTCCGCACCATTGGTGTACCGACTCAGCACCGCTCCACGAAATTATTGGCGGGAATTTGTACGCCCCGATTCCGGATTGTCAGAGGGGCAGTTGCAGATGTTGGAGCCGTACCAGCCCGGTAAGATTCCCGTGGTATTCATCCACGGGTTACTGTCTGATCCCTACACATGGAGCCAAATGATCAACGAACTGATGGCACGTCCCGACTTTGTCGCTCGTTTTCAGGTCTGGGTCTACAACTATCCGACAGGAAGAGCGTTCATTTCGAGTGCGGCCAAGTTGCGTTTTGATTTGGCGACATTGAGACAGTCCATCGATCCAGAGCGTTTGGATCCAGCGCTCTCCGAGACCGTTCTGGTTGGCCACAGTCTTGGTGGAATTTTGGCAAAACTTCAGGTCACCTCCACGGAAGATCAACTTTGGAATTCCATTGCAAATCGTCCCCTCGATGGACTGAACGTTCCTGAGCAGTTCCGAGAGGAATTACGACGGTACTTCTATTTCTCTCCCTCACCCGATGTGAAACGTGTGGTTTACATGGGGACGCCCCATCGTGGATCAGCCTATGCGAAACGCTGTATTGGCAGGCTGACATCGAAGTTGGTTCGTAGGCCTGCGTGGGAACAGAAGAGGCACCAGAGGCTGCTTGATGCGAATCCAGGAGTCTTCAGCGATGAAGTTCGAGGTCGAATTCCCACCAGTATCGATCTGTTGGATCCTGAGAGCCAATTGCTACAGGCAATCGAGGGGCTTCAAGTCAGCCCAGATGTACGATTGCACTCGGTGATTGGTGACTATCATTGGCGAATTGGTTTTGGACGAAGTGACTTGGTGGTTCCTGTGCAAAGTGCAAGGGAACCCGCGGCAGTTTCGGAGCTTGTGATCAAGGCAAAGCATCAGAATGTCAATAAAGAACTCGTCGTCGTTCGAGAACTGTTGTGTATTCTGAATCGACATGCCGCTCGTGAGAGGGAGTTTTCATCCGACCCGACCACGCAGCAAAACCTTCGTGTGACTGATCAGGATGGGATGAACTCTGGAGATCCCAACATCACTCCTAAGCCAGTAACGATGGCAAGGTCGACTGGGATCATGCAACAACTTGCCGACCGCACGCGAGTCAATGCAGCTGAGTCCAAGGACGAGCAGGAGGAGGCAGGTGCGTCTTCGCTTCCGACATTCGACGCCTTGGAGGGGGATTTCATTCCGGAAACTTCCCTGCAATCGATTGCTCTACCCAGATCAGCCAAGAACCAGCCTGCGGGAGGCTTTCAGCAGACGCGAGCTACGTTGAACTGAGAGCAAGAAGCGGTGAACTTGGCACAAGAGCAGGTGGACTCCGTGTTAGAAAGGGTCATTCGAGTTCAGGGCACTGGGGTCAGTGGCAGGGAGTTGCAATCACCAAGCGACTCGCGGCAGGCTTGCGCTGCTCCGTTACTTTCAGCAGGTTGGCGGCGTTTCATCCGACGGAGTGGGGTGTCAGTACGCCCTGATCTATCCTTGCGACTTGGCTTGCGTTGTTCAAAGTTGCTTCAGGTAGGAAATGCCGTCAGCTAATTCCTGAAGTGGCGAGTCGGCTCTGCCAACCACGTAGCGTCCGCGGTACTGGACATCTTCGAGCATCCCGATCAATTCAGGGAAATCAGCCACGCCTTGCCCCAGCGGCACCGCAATCCCGCGGCCTGCAGCCAAATCGATCACGCCGTCGACTGCGCAGACGATTTGAATTCGATTCTTCAGGGCGAGCAAAGTTTCCTGCACATCATGTCGGTTAATGATCAGCTGGCCTGGATTGAAAGCAACTGCAATGAAGGCATCATCTGCACCTTCCAATAGTTTTGCCAGCTTAGGTCCGGGTTCCGCTCCTGTTTCCGCGGCCAGAAACGCCCCGACGCGAGTGCCATAGCGTCCCAAATCGCTTAAAACTGACCGCAGTGATGCCCATTGTGAGCTTTCTTCGTCGCCCGGGACGACGCCGACAGAATTGATCACCACAGGTGCTCCGAGTCGATAAGCGAGTTGCATCGTTGACTTGGTCGCTTCAACCCGACGTTCTAAATTCTGGGTGTGTTCGTAGCCACGGCGTGTTTGAAAGCGTAAAGCAGAGACTTTGAGATTGCGGTCATCGAGTATTTTCCGCAACTGACGAAGGCCAGTGTCCGATAATTGATTCGGGTGGATCTGGTTGCGCGCATCGATTTCCACCGCCGAAGCACCCAGTTGGGAGGCCGTTTCGATCGCCTTACGCAGTGGCATTCTCATTGCGTCAAGTCGGACAGCTACGTTCAGTTCAGCCAAGTCTTCACCCATACGTCGTTCATGACCGGTCTTATTTTTGCTCGCATCTTACGTGTCTTCAACCGGATCGCAACCACCGGCCAAACCAGTGGCCGTGTCTTGGTAGCGGTTGCGATAGCGATGTGCATGCTCAGCGGCAGTGGCTGGGCCCAGGAAATATCGCCAGATTCTGCTATTTCCAAGCCTGCCGTTAAGAATTCTGGGGCTGTTGGTGTGGCAGCAGATGCGAACCAGAACGGCGTAGAATCTTCAGCCAAACAGCGGCCTCAGGAAAAACTTCTCAATTTGACTTACGGGTTTGGTCCTGAAATGGGACAGATTCGTCAGCTACCTAACGGATGGAAACGCGAGCGTGGTATCGACTACAAGACCTATCTCAAAATTGGCATGGTGCGTGACAATCGGGGTTCAGCTGACTTAGAGAAATTCGTCCGCTGGTTTGATGGCCAATTGATTTACAATTGGCAGTGGTTGAAAGATCAATCGCCTTGGAATCCCCATCTCAATCTGCTCAATCACCAGTTGGCCATCGGCTGGTCAGTGTTGACAAATCAGGTCCAAAAGAATCCTGCAGCTTTACCACCTTCACCCGCTGATGCTTTATTTGATCGGTATTTACGCGTTGATCTCAATGGTAGTGGAGCCTTGGTTTCTTCGCCCTATCTTGATGCAAACGGTTCGCACCAATATCGCTTTGGCTGTCGTATCCGCACAGACTTGGTCTACGAATCAGCCAGGGTTGAGTTTGTGTTTGGTCGATTGGTGGCTGCGAAGCTCGATGGCAGCAAGCAGCGTAATGTGCTGGAAGAGTTAGCGGTTCACAGCACTCCAAGAGTGAGTGGAGATACAGCCTGGAACACGTTTGTGTTGCCCTTGGTGAGGCCGCCGGCTGGCACGACGCACCTCATTGCCCGTCTCATTGTCGCAGGGGGCGATGATGGTTTGGAAGACATCCAAGGTAGTGTTGGCGTCGATGACATTAGCATTGAAGAAAAACCACAGTTTGAAATCACGACTGATCAGCCACGAGGAATTTACAACATCAGTGACACGGTTCGGGCGAGTGCAAGCATTGCCGGCTACTTGCCAGCGGACATCGACAAGATTCAGTTTGCCTTGTACGACATCAACCGAAGGTTGATTTCCAGTACGATCATGCCCATCCAACGCGAACCGGTGAAGTCTGATGCGGGAAGCTTGGTGAACCGCAGTCGGACTCAAGTGGATTGGGAAATCCCCGGTTTGCAGTCCGGCTATTATCGGATGACGGTGGCATTGGTGGGCGGAGATGATCTACAACTCAATGCCCATACGACCTTGGCTGTCGTGCAGGATTTGGGTGAGTACGGACGAGGGCTTTTTGGCTGGACTCTGGAAGGTCAACAAACGCAGATAGGGGCCGCAGACTTCGCACTCTGGCTGTCTCGCTTAGGTGTATTCTGGGTCAAGTATCCCTGTTGGGAGCCGGATAAAGTTGCCCGGGATGAGCTGCAAGTTGTCTTTGCAAAATTGCAGGATGCACGAATCCAAACGGTGGGCATGATCAATCAGCCACCCCAAGTGCACCTCGAAAAGTTTTCCGCTTCGGGGGAAATCGTGGCTGCTGAAGTGTTTCGCGATCCCGAGACATGGCAAACTCTGCTGTCACCGATCATGGGACAGTTCTCTCAAAAAATCACCATGTGGCAATTGGGTGGCGAGCGGGACTTCAGTTTTCTTGGATTGCCTCAGTTGCCAGAGCAGATCGGAGAAATTGTTGAGGGCTTGGAAGAAAGAAATGGACAGAAAATCGATGTCACGCTTTCGTGGCCGTGGCTTGAACCCCCCACGCCATTCGCCGAGGCAAGTTGGCGTGCGACTTGCCGAAGCAGTGCACCACCGTTGTCTGCAACAGAACTCGATGCGTTTCTTGAGAAAAGCGACAGCGAGCAGGCAGCTGCCGGACTTGCAGGACCGGGGACATGGCTACTTATTGATCCGCTTGATGCCAAAATCTACGACCGCCAAACTCACATACGTGACCTCGTGCTCAGAATGGCCACCTCTCGAAAGCATCGAGTGCAGGCTGCTTTTGTGACCCGTCCCCATGATCCCCAGTACGGCCTGTTACGCCCAGACAACCGTCCCGGAGAAATGCTTCTTCCCTGGCGTACCACCGCGTTGCTGTTGGGAAATTTGAGAGCTGTTGGAGCCATGCGGCTGCGTTCCCAAGCCAATAATGAAGTTTATATCAATGCGAAACGGGCTGTCGTCCTGATGTGGGCCGATGAACTGACCGAAGAGTTGGCATACTTTGGCGATGGAGCACGGATGGTTGATGTTTGGGGAAGAGTCACGCCCCTGCCGACAGTCGAGGTTAGAGGGCAATTGGTGCAGCGAGTTCCCGTTGGACCCGAACCCGTCTTTCTGATCGGCTGTGATCCAGCTGTGCTTGCGTTTCGGATGTCAGTCGAGCTGGGCAGTGATCGTCTGGATAGTCCGCTGGGTCGTAAAGAGGTGATGAATATCGCTTTCACCAACCCGATGCGAGAGAGCCTGATCGGGCAAGTTCGGGTCATTCCACCTCGATTTTGGCGTGTTACCCCACCCAGGAAATCGTGGAGGCTTTTGGGCGGGCAGGACGCCGATGTAGATTTTCAAGTGGTACGCAGTAATACGGCTGATATCGGTGAGTACGAGGTAAAGATACAGTTCGCTTTGGAAACCAACCCTCCCGAAATTGTATCCGTGTACCGCAAGGTGCGAGTTGGGCCCGCCGGAATCGATATGAACATCGAAACCCGACTTTTGCCTGATGGACGTTTGCGAGCAGAACTGGTGATCAACAACCAGATGACAACACCGCGGCTCTACAACTGTTTCTTCTTTCCGCCGGCTGAATCGTTTGAGCAGCAACAGGTTCCTGTCCCTGCTGGTAAAGAAGTGCGGCGAGGAATCAACTTTCGTGATGGCGCTGAGATGATCGGCAAGCGTTTTCGCGTTCGGGCAGTCGAGCAGAATAACAAGCGGGTGATGAATTACGAAGTCACGATCACGGGTTAGGGTTGACTGTTCCCAATCCTCCCAATAATAACGGACCAATGCGGCTTCCGGTTTTGAAACGGTACATCTGACCCAACGTAGTTGACGAACGAATGCGAGTATTGCTCACAAACGATGACGGTATCGAAGCTGACGGCTTGATGGCCTTGCACAAAAGTGTTCAGCATTGCTTTGGTCATGAAGTCGAAATCATGGTGGTAGCACCCGATCGAGGTCGCAGTGAGTGCGGACACAGTGTTACCACCAGTAGGGCTTTGAAAATCGAGCAGGTTCGACCCGGTTGGCTCGCAGTCGATGGAACACCGGTTGACTGCGTCAGGGCCGCCTTTGGTACTCTGCAGCAAGAGGTCGACCTGGTGCTTTCCGGTGTGAACGCGGGAGCAAACCTCGGTGTTGATCTGCTCGTCAGTGGAACATTTGCCGCTGCACGAGAAGCCGCCATGCATGGGATTCCTGCAATGGCAATCTCTCACTACCGCCACCCCGATATTCCCAAAACCTGGGACCACGTTCCGCGCTGGGTAGCCGACACCATGCGAGAGTTCCGCGAGCAGGCGGAGAAGCGCAAAGCAGGCGGGGGGACTGAAAGAAACACCATCCTATGGAACGTGAATCTTCCAGCGATTCTTCCTGATGCCATGACACCGCCCACGGTACGCTGTGGGGTCGATACAGAACCGATGATCCGGCAGCCGCTCCGGGACGGAAAATTTTTACGGTTCGCCTCCGACTTTCACGCTAGGCCTCGCGAGCCCAACCTGGATGTCGATCGTTGCTTCAGTGGAAGCATGACAATCAGCGAGTTCACACAGCCGTTCCGCATTTGACGAACAACCTGACGAGCCCCGAGACTCCTGATTGCAGTGTTGCCCTGGCGTGCAGACGCAGAGAGGTCATCGAACCCAGTGCTTCTACGTGTCTTGCTGCAGGACGGTCCCCGGTGTCAGTGATCGAAACCGCTTATTCGTGCGGCTTGCTCGCGATCGCAATGTTCGTCTCTTCGAGCGTCATGGCCACAGGTGCCAAGCCGCCGGCTGCCACTTCGTGCCGTTCAAGCTCACCGCGGACGATTCGTACCTCGCGTGGTGCCTCAATTCCAATCGCAACCCGATTTCCCGAAATCCGATTGATCGTCAACACAACGTTGTCGCCGATGACCAGTTGCTCACCTTCTTTTCGACTTAACACCAACATGTCGGCTTCCCTGCAATGGAGTTTTTGTTTCAAGTTACTGACCAGTACAAATCACGTGCCAGTACGGGCCTTTTGAGGGGGGGGAAACTAGGTATTTTTGCAACTTGAGCTAAAAGCAAAAAAAAGCCGTACTTAAACGATTTCATTGCATACAAAAAACGAAAAACCGTTATTTCTCCACCCTCACCGATACTGCTCCTTGCAGCTCCGGAGTCGCAAAACGAGATTTTTGTCGCATTGTGAGACCGCTGTCTCGTCGTTCGACTAAGACCACTATCGCAACGGGCAGTGACAAGTCTGGTCGCGGTGGGAAATATTTTTTGGAGGCAGGGACTAGAGCGTATTGTCTTTCAAATGAATTGCCGACCAGAAGCGTTTCCATGAACAACCCGTTCGGTCGGGGGCGGAGGGATGGCAATTGTCCGATCGGAAAGAATCTAGCACCTTTGGCACGTGAGTTTCTTCTACTGATTTGAAAGCTGGAGTTTGGATGCCAAACGGTGGGGGCTTTTTAAAACAGCTCATCTCAGGTGAGCGATCACAGCATCACGATCGGGTTTGGGGATCAAGCCTCGCTCAGTGATGATGCAATCGACCAATTCGGCGGGCGTGACATCAAAAGCCGGGTTCATCACGTTTGCTGCGGGTGGGACGATGCAAATTCCATGCGGTGCTGCGACTTCATCACGATTGCGCTCTTCGATTGGAATACCGGTGCCATCAGTCAACGCTAAGTCGAAGGTGCTCGAAGGTGCTGCCACGTAGAACGGTACAGAGTGATAGCGAGCGAGGACGGCGAGCGGGTAAGTACCGATTTTGTTCGCAACATCACCGTTTGCTGCGATGCGATCAGCCCCCACGATGACGGCATCGATCTTTCCAGATCGCAACAAGCTACCGGCCATCGAGTCCGTCAGCACAGTGACAGGGACACCTGCCTGAGAAAGTTCCCATGCTGTTAATCTGCCGCCCTGCAGAAGCGGACGAGTCTCGTCGGCAAACACTTCGATTACCTGGCCTTGCTGGTGGCAATGATAGATCGGGGCTAGCGCTGTTCCCCACATTGATGTTGCTAATCCGCCAGCGTTGCAGTGTGTCAGGACGCACTTGCTGTCTTTCAGAAGTGTGGCACCATGGCGGCCGATGTTCTTGCACATCTCGCGATCTTCGTCATGAATCGTGATTGCCTCTTGGATCAGTTTCTGAGGCAGCATTGAATCGTCTGGCGTCGCTTCGATGACGGATTTCATCCTATCAAGAGCCCAGAAGAGATTCACAGCAGTGGGGCGGCTGGTTGCAAGGTGTTCAGCAGCGTTAAGGAAGTCCTGCCTCGTGGGTTGAGAAGGAGCAGCAGCCAGGCACACACCATAGGCCGCTGCGATGCCAATGGCAGGTGCACCTCGTACAACCAGCCGCTGGATTGCATCATGCGTTTCGTCAACCGTGCTGCACCTCAGTGTGATAAGTTCCTCAGGAAGACGCGTCTGATCAATCAGAACCAACTTGCCGTCGGTGAAGGCAAGCGTTTCGGGCGTTTCGTGTTTCGGCATGTTTTGGCGATGTTTTTATCGGTGTGGTGGAGAGATTGCGGAGAGCGACCGTGTGTGCAAACGCTGCACAAAGCACGCTGCAAAAAGCGCGCTGCACATCAAATTTAGCTGATGTCTTGCAGGCTGTTCTCACCTGTTGTTCCAGGTTGGAACGATAAACTGCGAGGCCAACTGGTACAACACGGCAAGCATTCAAGCCCCAGCCATGTTGCTGCGACTTCTGGTCGCTAATACCACCCCAGCGAACGACACGTTAAGCTGAGAAGCGGGTGCTGCGTCCCGTCTTTAGCAGTAGGATGCCACACCATCGGGTGTCGCGAGCGAAGTTCTTGCTCAGAGGCTGGGTCCGTGTTGAAACAGGCGTTTGGTGAGGTACGGAATGCCAAGGGCAGTGAGCCGCTACTCAAAAAGTCCGCTACGAACTAATTACGACGAATTCCTGTCTTCACTCAGTCATGATCCGATGATGTTTTGTGAAGGCTTCAATTATGAACGGTTGTCATGACACTCTTTTACTACAACCCACTTTTTCTTGAGCACGATACAGGCAAGCATCCTGAGCATGCCAATCGTTTACGAGGAGTCATGGATCGACTGCAGGCAAGCGATTTTTTTTCGGATCTAACAAAGCCTGATTGGTCACCCGCATCCACGGAGCAATTGCTGCAGGTTCATACGCGTGACGCGCTTGATGAGATTAGGATTTTTGTCGAGCGTGGCGGCGGGCAGATCGAGGCCGATACGGTCGTCAGTTCGCAATCTTTGCATGCCGCCAAGGCAGGGTCAGGCGCAGGGTGCGATGCGGTACAACGCGTGCTTGCCGGTGACGATAAGAATGCATTCTGTTTGATCAGGCCGCCGGGACATCACGCATTGAAGCAAAATCCGATGGGATTCTGCCTGGTCAATCATGTCGCAGTTGCTGCTCGCTATTTGGTGAAACAGCTTGGCCTGGATCGTGTCATGATTGTCGACTGGGACGTACATCATGGGAATGGCACGCAGGCAACCTTTTGGGAAGATCCGCAAGTTGCTTTTCTGTCCATGCATCGGTCACCGTTTTATCCAGGAAGTGGAGATGCACATGAGACAGGTGCCGGGGATGGTCGGGGGCTTAATGTCAATTTGCCGGTTCAGTTTGGTACTTCCGCAGCAAAACAGGTTGAGCGTTTTAAGCTAGCTACCGAAAAGCTCGCATCATCCTTCAAACCGCAGTTCATTCTCGTTAGCGCAGGTTTTGATAGTCATCACGCGGACCCTGTTGGGGCTAATGGTTTCGAGAGCAACGATTTCGAAGCGTTGACACGAATCATGATGGACATTGCTGAGGTTCATGCGGAAGGACGAATCGTCAGCCTGCTGGAAGGAGGCTACAACCCGGAAGCTTTGGCTGAGAGCGTTGAGTTTCACTTGAGAACTTTGCTTACATCCAATTTGTAATCAGCAAGTTGTGTGTCCTAAGAGTAAACTGGATTCGGTATTGAATTTGTTCTTGTTGCGGATCAGTTGCCAAGTGCGAAATATTTGTTGTTTCATGTTCAGAGGGAGAGTGTTGATGTTGCGTGTTCTTTCTGCGGGGCCATTGGCGCCGGCCTTGAGTATTTGTGTGCTCATGGCTTCTGGTATTCCGCTTTGGGGTGCAGAAAAACGGCCAAACATTTTGTTCGTTTTTTCTGACGATCATGCTCCTCAGGCCATTGGTGCTTACGGTTCAAAGATCAATGAGACGCCCAATCTGGATCGGATTGCGAGGGAAGGCGCCATCTTTCAGAATTCCTTCTGTGCGAATTCAATTTGTGGACCTTCTCGTGCCTGTATCTTGACCGGGAAACATAGTCACAAAAACGGTTTTTTGCGAAACGGCAACCGGTTCGATGGTTCTCAAGTGACCTTCCCTAAGTTGATGCAGGACGTCGGGTACCAGACAGCGATCATCGGTAAGTGGCATCTGTCAAGTAATCCGATAGGTTTCAATCATTGGGAGGTCTTGCCGGGGCAGGGGAGTTATTACAACCCGGATCTGATCCAGATGAATGGGGAAAAGAAGCGGTACGAGGGTTACTGCACTGACATCATTACGGAAAACGCGCTGGCTTGGTTAAAGGACAAACGTGACCCTGACAAACCTTTCATGTTGATGTGTCAGCACAAAGCACCGCATCGTAACTGGTCGCCACCGCCTCGGCACTTTTCTCTCTACAAAGGAATGGATATTCCCGAGCCGGAGACGCTGTTCGATGATTACGCAGGGCGAAGCAAGTTGTTGCGAGAAAATGAAATGTCACTGAAAGATCATTTCTTTTGGGGACATGACATGAAATTTCATGGAGAGAGCCAGTACCCCGATCAGTTTCGTCCGGGGTTAGCTAATGGTGAGTATCGGCGAATGACAGACGCCCAAAAAGCAGAATGGGATGCAGCGTATCAACCTGAGAATGGAAAATTTCTGAAGCAAATGAAAGCAGGGGAATTGACCCCCAAGGACGTCATTCGCTGGAAGTATCAGCGGTACATCAAAGACTATCTGAGGTGCATTCAGGCAGTGGATGATGGGGTGGGGGCGATGTTGGAATATCTTGATGAATCAGGTTTAGCTGACGATACCATCGTGATTTACAGTTCAGATCAGGGCTTCTACTTGGGTGAGCACGGGTGGTATGACAAACGGTGGATGTTTGAAGAATCGCTGAAGATGCCTTTTCTGATTCGATGGCCCGGTGTCATTGACTCCGGAGTCGATGCCCAAGCACTGATACAAAATATCGATTACGGTCCGACCTTTCTTGATGTTGCCGGTGCGGAGATTCCTGAGGAGATGCAGGGGCGGAGTATGGTGCCGATGTTGAAAGATCAGGGGCAGGCCTCGGCGTCATGGAGGGATGCGATCTATTACGCTTATTACGAGAACGCAGCTGTACATAATGTGCCCGTTCACGATGGTGTCCGGACGGAGCGCTACAAACTGATGTTTTTTCCAAGAACACGCGAGTGGAATCTGTTTGACCTTGATGAGGATCCGCAGGAAATGGTTAGCCTGCATGCGGATCCCGATTACGCTGCCATTCTGGTGGGAATGCAAAAACGGTATCGGGATTTGCGTCAGTTCTATGGCGTCAATTCAGCTGTGCTGCCGGCAACGCGAGGTGATGAGCAGCGTTGGCGAGAGCGGGACAGGGTGCTGAGCACGAACGCGAGGAAAGGAAATGTGGACCTGGCTTTCATCGGCGACTCGATTACCCAAGGTTGGGAAGGGCGTGGGAAAGAAGTCTGGGCGAAACACTACGGAGATCGAAAAGCGATCAACCTCGGTATCGGCGGCGATCGAACTGAGCACGTGATCTGGCGTCTCACGCATGGTAACCTCGGGAAAATCCGACCCAAAGTTGCTGTCGTGATGATTGGAACCAACAATACAGGGCACTTTGATCAAGATCCCGCTCAGGTTGCCGCCGGCGTTGAACGTATCCTCGAAATTCTTGCGGAGCGTTTACCGGCAACCAAGGTCGTGTTGCATGGGATCTTCCCTCGCGGTGCTGATTCTCTCGACGAAAAACGGTTGAACAACATTGCGATCAATCAGATGATTCGCCGGTTTGCTGATGGTGATCGCGTGCATTACTTGGAAATGGGTGATCAGTTCCTTGAGCCAGATGGATCCATCAGCAAAGAAATCATGCCCGATCGGTTGCATCTCAGTAAAAAGGGTTACGAGCTTTGGGCTGAGGCACTGGAGCCGAAGCTGAACGAATTGGGGCTGTGACAGCAGTTGCAGGTCTGGTCGTTTGAAGAAACCGTGCATTTGCCAACGCATGGTTGTGCCTTACGTTGACCTGAACAGGGACGCTGTAAAATCTTGATTTTGAAGCGGTTAGGAACACCGTGGCTTGTTGGTGCAGCCTTGATGGTGTTGCCGTGGCCGGATTGTCAGCCTTCTACATTGCCCTGCACGAAGAGCTGGTCTTCCTGCAGTCAGCGTGAGTGATCTGGGCAAGGAAACAAGATGGGGAAGAAACAGATTGTCGTAGTCGGCGGAAGTCATGGCATCGGTGCAGGCATCGTTCGGAGGTGTCTTGACTCAGGTGCGACGGTGACGACATTCTCCCGCACTGCGGGCGAGACCGCTAGCCTGCCGGGGGTGCAGCATCACTCTGTGAACCTCGTTTCGGGAACGATCGACGCGAGCTTGCTGCCTGACACGATCGATGGATTTGTCTACTGTCCAGGCACCATCAGTCTCGGCCCGCTCCGTGCCGTCAAAGCTGATCTGTTGCGGTCCGACTACGAAATCAACGTGGTAGGCGCGGTCGGGGCACTTCAAGCAGCTCTGCCCGGGCTCAAGCGTTCGACCGAGGCCAGCGTTGTGTTGTTCAGCACGATTGCTGTCGCTACCGGTTTGCCGATGCATACGTCGGTAGCGGCATCCAAGGGAGCAATTGAGGCATTGGTACGCACATGGGCGGCTGAGTTGTCACCCAAGGTCAGAGTCAATGCGATTGCTCCGGCTCTCACCGATACGCCGCTGGCAGAAAAATTTCTCGATCGGGAGGAGAAACGTACTGTTATGGCTGCCAAGTATCCACTGGGGCGTATCGGTACAGTGGAGGACATGGCTGCCGCTGCGGAATTTCTGTTGTCGTCTGATAGCAGCTGGATGACGGGCCAGATTCTTGGCATCGATGGTGGTATGTCCTCAGTTCGCAAGTGAGTGATTCCATGCTTTGAGAAGGGCAGAGAAGAGCTGAGGCGGGCGTGCAACTGGACGAGCTAGTGCACCGGAACGTCGAGATGTGGGGTGATCTTGACGATTTCATGAGTCGCATTTTCAACATTTCAACCGCGATGCCTCACAGAATTTGGGGTGCATGAGAACCTCCCTGTATAATGAGACTCGCGTCTACGTCCGCCCGGTACTGAATTTGGTGTTAGACGCAACTCTTGATCAATGCATGATTCGAGTGCAACGTTTTCGACCATAGGCAGGGTGAAGATCATGAAATTGGGTTGGATAGCTGTCATTGGGTTTGTCGTAATGAGTCTGTCAGTAGGGGCAGAGGCATCAGAGCGAACGTGGCGGGATGTGAGTGGTCAGTATTCCGTTAAAGCTGAATTTGTCAGCATCGAAGATGAGCAGGTTTCGTTGAGGAAATCGGATGGGAATGTGATCCAAATTCCGATCCAGAAATTGAGCTCCGTTGATCGGCGCTGGTTAGCAAGAAATAAAACGAAACTGCCAAAGTCCGACGCTGACAACGAGCTGCTCGTGAGCAAAGACTGGCCTCGATGGCGAGGTGTCAATGCTGATGGGATTTCAGCTGAAACGAATCTTCTTGATCGTTGGCCAGAGGGAGGGCCACCCGTCGCTTGGTCTTGCCGCGGCATGGGTCGCGGACATTCTTCTCTCGCGATTCATGACGGGAAGATTTATACCATGGGGAAAAAATCCGGTTCCGTTGTGCTGGTTTGCATTTCTCTGGACGACGGAGCATTGATCTGGGAAACTTCATTGGGGCCCGGTAATGATCCCAATTGCACGCCCACGGTGGATCCTGAGTCTGGTCTTGTGTTTGCTTTGACAATTGAGGGAAAGCTGGTTTGCCTGTCGTGTGAAAATGGAAATGAGATTTGGCGCAAAGATTATGCCTCTGATTTTCAAGGTGAGATGATGAGCATGTGGGGCTACAGCGAATCACCCCTCGTCGACGGAGATCGACTGATCTGCACACCCGGTAGCAATCGCGGTGTTCTTGCTGCTCTTGATAAGAAAACGGGAAAGGTCCTTTGGACCACACCGATGGTCGGTGGCAAAGCAGGTTACGCGTCACCTGTAATCAGTCTTGGGGGAGGCGTGAAGCAATATGTCACGATGGTGGGAAAGGGGCTGATCGGAGTCCGCGCCAGCGATGGTGCGTTGCTGTGGAACTATCCGAGAATCGCTAATAAAACTGCCAATGTTCCGACCCCAATCATTCACGGGGACCTTGTGTTTGGTTCGTCAGGATACGGAGATGGAGGAAGTGCACTGCTAAGACTTTCCAAAGCAGGACGCAATCAGGTTCGGTTCACAGAGGTTTATTACAAGACAAACAAGCAAGTTCAGAATCACCATGGCGGCATGATACGGATTGGCGACCATGTCTATATGGGGCACGGGCATAACAATGGTTTTCCATTGTGCATGCATCTGCCCACAGGGCGAGTGGTTTGGGGGCCGGAACGTGGGGCCGGAACTGGTTCAGCAGCGCTCACTGCCGCGGATGGCCACCTGTACTTTCGATACGAAAATGCTGAGATGGCATTAGTTGAGGCGACACCTTCTGGCTATCAGCTCAAAGGGCGTTTCAAGATCAAATCAAGGAACGGAAAGAGCTGGGCACACCCAGTGATTTTGCAAGGCAAACTTTACCTTCGCGACCAAGATGAGCTGCACTGTTACCGCATTGAACAGTAACAGCGATCTCTTGGGGTGATTCTGCACTCCACTGCTGCAGCTTTATCAGTCCGTCTTGGCGTCTCTCTTGGGACGCACATAGACCTTCAGGGTTTTAGCTGAGTAGGAGCCAGCATTGGATGAGAAGGTCCAGTCTCGATGGGTTCCCCCGCTATTGCCTATGCCAATGTCTGCACCATCACCTGCAGCCCAGTGATTGATGGCAAACAGGGTTTTTTTCCCGGCTGTGTCGTGAACTTGCATTGACCCATAACCGTTTAACGGTTCGCCCATGCTGTCGCCAAAGTCATAGATTGAACCGGAGGCGCCGGACACATTGCCCGTGTTTTGTGTCGCATAATTTCCTGACCAGAATTCGATGTTTCCCTCAATGTCTTCCAAATTTAAGGATGAAACAGTCGAATACGAGTCCACGCCTTTGACTGGTTGCTGGAAAAAAGTATCAGCACTGAACTGAGGAACTGCGATTTTGCTGGCATCTTCCGTAAATGCATCCATTGATACGAATAGTTTCTGTGAGCCAGTGGTTTCCGATTCAAGTTCAATCAAGTAACCAATGCGGTCGAATTCGGATACGTTTCCACTGCGGTCAGTCGAGTAAGTAATCTTCTTTTGCAGCTTGCTTAGGTCCAGTTCGTAGACGAGTTCATAGTCCTGATCGATCGCGATCAAGCTCAAGAAGTCGGGCTCGTCTCCACCGCGGCACGTTCCAACTGGCAGTCCCGTGCCGCCGGTCAGATTGGGCTCTGCAAGTTTGTCCCAACCATAGCGAAACGCTGCCGGTGCCGTGATTCCGTCGGCTGACAGGGTTACCGTATCGCCATTGACGCTTGCGTCAGCTGTGACGAAGGTGCGGCTTCCGGGGCCAATGATTTCGAAATGGGTGGGGGACTTGCCGTCTCGCGTTTTCAGCCCACCACCGGTGTTTTTGAACTTAATGAGCAACTCTTTGCCTGCTAACTCAACCGATTCTACTTCCGGACTGTTGGCGACCAGGTTCTTCATGCCGTAGTCGTTTTTGAGGGCCAGCAGGGCAAGTCTTGCGCCGACATCCTGTTTGTTGGGCGGGTGGATATTGCTGAGCGTTGCAATGTCGTTGATAACCACCATGCCTGTGTTGGGAAGTTGTTGAACGGCCGCCTGAGCTTCCCAAAATCTGGCCAGGATTGTGCCGTCTTCATTGCCATATTGAAAAGGAGCGATTTGCACATAATAGAATGGGAACTCTCCTTGGCCCCAAAGAGTTCGCCAACCACGAATCAACGCCTTCTTCTTCTCAAAGTAAAGCATCCCTTCGGTGTGGTTCGATTCACCCTGGTACCAAATGGCGCCACGAATAGGGTATCCCACCAACGCATGGATCATGCCGTTGTACAGCATCGTCGGGTCCTGATGACTTTGGAACGGTCTTAATTGCTCAGGAAACGCTGGGCTTGGGCCGATAGGTTGTGCCGTAGTCAATGCGGCTTTTGCCTCTTGGTTCCAAGCTTCACTGGCTTTGATAAAGGTGCTCAGTGAATTCTTGTATTGGTCTGTTCCAGGCGTACGTCCAAGAACCGATTCGTAGATGTCACTGAGGGCAGGCACTTCCTTGAAGCCGACCGGTGGGGTCCACGGTTCGACTCTTGTACCACCCCAAGAGGAGTTGATCAGTCCAATGGGCACACCTAATTCCTGATGCAGTTTCTTTGCCATGAAGTAACCTGCCGCAGTGTAGGTGCCAGCCACCGCTGGTGAGCACACGGTCCAAGGGGCTGACACATCCTTAAGAGGAACAGTCGACGGTCGGTGCGCAATTTTTAAATGACGAATCATGGGAAACTTTGCTGCTGCGATTTCGGCATCACGATTGGCGCTCGCCGCAACAGTCCACTCCATGTTGGATTGTCCGCTGCATAGCCAAACCTCGCCTATCAGGACATCATTGATGTTGATGACATTGGTGCCTTTGACTTGCAAAGTCAGTGGCATTGAACTCGCTTCCATCGCTGGGAGGGTGACTTTCCAAGTGCCGTCCTCGCCACCCTTGGTTGATGCTTCTTTGCCATTCAGCGTGACGCTGACTTCTTCGCCAGCATCACACCATCCCCAGATACGCAGTTCAGCATTTCGTTGCATCACCATGTGATCACCAAAGAAGCCAGGCAGGCTTACGTCTGCTTGGGCTGCTTGCTGCAGGCAGGTGCTCAGAAGAATCGCAAGCGTTGTGTAGATAAGTTTCAAGGTGAGCTTCATGGAAATCTCGGGCGAAAAGGCAGGGTGACAGGGCGGATGCATCAGTGGTGGTTGGAGCACAACTCAACGACATGGCAAACGTCAAGGAAAGCGAGTGCTCAATGTCCACACAAGGTAACACGTTCGGAGCACCGTTCCTATCAAATCAAATCGGTTTGCTTTGTGGGATCGATTCTTGTTCAAGGGAATCGCTGGGATCTTCTCCGGATTTCTGCACCGGAAATAGCGGTTTTGAGCGAACCGATGTGCGATCTGGTTTTGTTTCTTTATCTATCCTGCTGCTATGTCGCGCTGCGTCGAGGCGCAAGGTGCTGCAGCGACAGAGTGGGGGTCAAGGTGGAGGTCATGTTTGGATCCATTGCCCTTCAATATTTGGTCTGGTTTGCTGTTTGTGTTCCGCTGGTCGAATAATTTCTTTCAGGGTCAATGCCTCAAATCTTTCGGTTTTGGCAGATTTGATTTAGGCTGTGTAGGCATACGTTCATTTCACCCACTACGACGGTTTCGAAAATGCGAGTTGTTTTTGAGTTTGATTTCCGAAGTGCTTTTAAGCCATGCGGCTCACTGATCAGGGGCATGCATGATGCCGCGAAAGTCGGATGCGTTGCAGTCATGTGGTTCTGTGTGGGCGGGTTTGTGATGAACCCAGCCAATGCGGCTGCACCCAATATTCTGTTGGTGTTGGCTGATGACATGGGCTATGGAGACTTAGGGTGCACGGGATCCCATCTGTTGAAGACTGATCGAATCGATGCGTTAGCTAAATCTGGTGTGCTTTGCAGCCGCGCGTACGTTGCAAGTTCAGTTTGCTCTCCTTCTCGGGCCGGATTGATCACGGGGCGGGATCCGCGGCGCTTTGGCTATCAGGCTAATTTGAATATGGGGAGTGCCAATTACGGTGCGCGGGAAAACTTGCTGGGACTCCCACCTGGTGAGCATACCTTGGCAGATCATCTTGGTGCTGCTGGTTACTCCACTGCTTTGGTGGGGAAATGGCATTTGGGGATGGGCGAAGGGTTTCATCCTCAGGAGCGTGGCTTTGATTATTTTTGTGGCATGTTGGGTGGTGGCCATAGCTATTTTCCTAAGCCGGGTAACAACAAGCTGGAACGAAACGGTGTTCCATTGACCGAATTTTCCAGTCCTTACTTGACTGATTTCTTCACGGACGAGGCGACTGAGTGGATCGGCAAGCAGGATGAAGTGGATGATGAAAAACCATGGTTCATGTTCTTATCGTACAACGCGCCTCATGGTCCGCTACAGGCGACTGAGGATGATCTTGCTGCCTTCAGTCATCTTAAGGACCGGAAGCGTCGCACTTACGCAGCCATGATGTTGGCTTTGGACCGAGGAGTCGGTCGTGTGGTGGACTGCTTGGATGAATTGGGAGAACGCGACAATACATTGATTTGTTTCTTCTCAGATAATGGTGGCGCAACGGGAAATGCCAGCTGGAACGGTGAACTATCAGGCGTCAAAGGAACGCTGCGTGAGGGTGGAGTTCGTATCCCCATGATCTGGGCATGGCCGGGAACGATTTCAGGAAAACAGATACATGATGGTGTGATGTCGAGTCTGGACCTGCTGCCGACGTTCATGGCCGCTGCCGGAAAGACACCGTTGCCCCTTGGGCCACCACGATCACACGAAGACAAAAACAACCGTCGAAAAGCGGTAGCTTTGTATGGTGAATACGATGGTGAAAACCTGATTCCGCAGCTTAGTGGCCAACAAGCACCACCACGCCGGACGCTCTTCTGGAGACTGCAGGGGCAAGTCGCCATTCTGGATGGACCGGATAAGTTGATTAGTCTTTCGCATCGCGCACCGCAGGTATTTCGGCCCACTGAGGATGCGGGAGAGCAGCAGGACCGGTTCGATAGCGATCGTACTCGTGCAGATGAATTGTTCCAACTGCTGGGCAAGTGGCAGGCCTCGTTGGCGACCGTTCCTCTGTGGGGGTCATCACCCTATTGGAGTTCCCAGAGTGCAAAGCAGCACGACAATTATCCACCTCGAGAAGAGCCGGAGTGATCTTGTCGCAAGCAGGCGTACCAGCGACTGCAGCGAAGTACGTGACGTCAGTCGAGGCTTGCCAGTCACGTTCAGGAAATGAAGATCACTTCGCTTTTGGTCTCAACTCGTTTTCGCGAACGATATCAGCAACGTGTTTGTCACGGATGGCTTGCAGCTTGGCAACCACTTCGGGGTGTTGAGACTTGAGGTTGTTCGCTTCGCCCTGGCTCACTTCCAGATTGGCTAGGAATAGCTTGTCGACCTGCGGAGCATTCTTGGGGATCCCGCGGTCTCTCGCGTTTCCGAGCAGTTTCCATGGACCTTGCCGTACTGCCCATTGTCCATTCTTTGGATTGCCCAGTAACCAGAAGAGATGGTCATGAGGGCTTGTGGCCTCAGCTGCTGCAATGACATTGGTCAAGCTTTTTCCATCGTATTGTCGATCGGGAAGTTCGGCTCCACAGTAAGTTGCGATGGTCGGAAACCAATCACAGCCGATTGCCATCTGGTTTCTTACCTGACCCTGCGGAATGGTGCCGGGCATACTAACGATTGAAGGAATTCGGATGCCGCCTTCAAAGAGGCATCCCTTGGCACCACGGTAGGGACCAGCATTTCCGCCGCCCCAGAAGGCCCGTTCCTCGGTTGAATGGCCATGATCTGATTGGAAAAGTACTAGCGTGTTTTTTCGCAGGCCTAAAGCTTCGAGAGTCCCAATCAGTTCACCAACCTTTTCATCAACTGTCGAAGTGAACGCCGCGTATTGGCGTCGGGGTGAGGGCAGGTCTTTGTACCGTTCCCGCCATTTTGCTGTTCCCTGCATGGGATAATGCGGAGCATTGATTGCCCAATACAGAAAGAACGGTTTGTCCTGGTTCGTTTTGATGAATTGCTGACCTTCCTCGACCATCATGTCAAGAAAGAACTCACCGTCTCGATGGATCTCGTTACCGTTGCGCCAAAGATCATGACGGTTCGGCCCAACCCAATAAAAGAAGTGCGAGTAGTTGTCGATGCAACCGCCCATGTGCCCGAACGACGAATCAAAGCCCTGACCGTTAGGCATGGTGTCGGGGGTATAACCAAGGTGCCATTTGCCTACATGACCTGTGGTATAGCCTTGTGTTTTCAATAGCTCGGCGAGCGTGATTTCGTTTGATGGCATGCCAGGCACACCTTGGGTAGATGACACATTACCCGGGACTCCTGCGCGGGCCGGAAATCGACCCGTCAGCAAACCCGCACGCGATGCTGAACAAATCGCCGAAGGCGAGTACATTTGCGTGAACCGAATGCCCTCGTCTGCCAAGCGATCAAGATTCGGAGTGTCTAGATCGGTTGAACCATAGCAATTCAAATCGAGGCTTCCCTGATCATCGCTGTAAATCACAATCACATTGGGTTGCTCGGCACCAAAGCAATGATCCACCTTGGCAACGGTTATGGCGATGCCGCAAAGCAGTAGAGAGAGGATACGTATCAAGAGGAGGGCTCCAGAAAATACAGCCGAAAAACTGTCAAAACGGTTAGTCATGATAACCGGAAATGATCGTATGTGTCACTCACGCGAGTGCACCGTTGCTGGGGTGGAGCCAGGGAATTAGGATCAACAATGGTCAGGGTGGCAGGTGCATCGTCGATTCGTCGTGTAGATTGGCACATGGACTACTGTTCTCAGGAGTGGTGAATGGGCGAACATGGTTGCGGTTACACGCGGCTGGGGGAACAGTCATGCCGCTATCGCCTAACTTGAGATTCGTCGCTGAAGGAAATCTATCATTGGAAATTGTTCAAATGAGTCGTGTCGAAAAGTGTTTCGTGCCATGCATCACGGTCCTCTTGCTCATGTTCTTTGGAGAGAATGAAACTAGCTTGGCACGGCAGGATGGTCAGACACGCATCGAAAGATCAGAAGCAGCGTCCAGAGCAGTTGACGTCAGCGATGGATTGACGATTCAACTGGTTGCCGACGATGACCTTGTACCGGACTGTACCGCGATTGCGACGGATCCCGCTGGCAGAGTGTTGGCATCGGGACCGCGGTATCTCTGCGAACTGTTGGATCAAGACAGCGACGGTATTTACGATGCGAGAAGGCTCATTGTGGAGGCACCATCGCACGGCGCGCATGGGCTTTGTGTTGATGGTGATGCTTTGTACTACGTCGGTGACAATGGTGTCTGGAAGATCGACCAGTTTGCCTCGGAATCTGGAGGCAAGTTAAAGCCGGAACGCGTGCTGGAAATCAAGACGGGAGGGGAGCATGACGCCCATGCCTTGCGGAAGGGGCCCGACGGATTTTGGTACCTGATTGCAGGCAACGGAACGAAAGGAAGCTTCGGGTTGCAAAATGTCAAGGATCCGCGGATTCCCAGTCCGCGTGCAGGAGTCATTTGGCGCATCTCACCCGACTGGTCCAAGCGAGAAGTGTGGGCAGAAGGATTTCGAAACGCTTACGATTTTGATTTCGGACCTGGCCAGACAATCGATACTTTCGACAGCGATGGTGAGCGTGATATCAGCTTGCCGTGGTATCGGCCGACGCGGGTTTTTCGTGTGCGGCACGGGCAGGATGCCGGTTGGGTTTCAAGAAGTTGGAAGCGTTCCAATGCTGACCCGTTGATGCCAACCGTACTTGCCGAACTGGGCCGTGGGTCGCCCACAGGTGTCTTGAGAAGCCCTGGCAAACGGTTGCCTGAACGCTTTCAGTCGGGTGTGTATGTGCTGGACTGGACCTTTGGTCGTGTTGTGTTCGTTTCAGATGATGGGACAACAGAGTTGGTTGCATCGCCTTCGGGAAGCGAGGGCTTTGCGGTAACGGATATCGTTGCTGCACCCGAGGGTGCCCTCCTTGTGAGTGTTGGCGGACGCCGTAGCCGGGGTGGAATCTACAGGATTGATGCTTTGAAGCCCCAGGATTCGTCGACGGTGCCGAGCTTGGCGTGGAGCAAGCCGTCGGGGGCGGCATCCAACGCAGTCACGAAAGCGTTGCAGGATTTGCGGAGAAATACTGACCCGGTAATCGATCAGGCTGCTGCAGACCAGGCTGTATCGGCGCTGAAATCAGATGATGCAAGTCAAAGGCAGACGCTCGAGGCAATTGCATTACTGATTGAGAGCGTCGGGGGTTTAGGACCTGGCGATCCAAAAGATGCACGAGGTAAACAACAGGCGGCAGCCGTCTTTGATTCCTGTCGCGGAAGAATTCGCCCCAAAATTGAGCCGGAAACACGCGACGCAGCGGTGGCTGCTTTGCTGGATCGGCTACGCGGTCTCTCACGCGAAGGAGTGAAAGGAGTCAATGAGGAGGCAGGCACGAAAGAAGAATTGCAGGATAGCAGTGAAGTCCTGTGCCGCGAATTGATTCGGGGCCTGGCGGTGCTTGAGCCTGAATCAGCTGTCGTGTTCAAAGCCATCGCGGATGACATGGACCGCGTTAGCTCGCCGGTGGATAAGCTGTTTCGGCTGATTGCCTTAGCCCGGATTCCTGCACGCCGAAGCGATGAAATGACGGAGAGAATTGCTGAAGCGATGATTGCGGTTCCTGTCTTGATCAGAGCGTCAGAGCTCAATGTCGACCGAAACTGGACGCCAAGAATGGGAGAATTGTTTTTGGCCATGCAGCATCGTGATTCGTTGTTGCCAAGTCGGATTGTTTCCAATCAGCAGTTTGGTGATGCCTCGCATCTGGTTTGGACTGAGAAAATGGATCCAGAGAATCTGGAGCGGGGGCGGCATAAGTGTCTGATGCACAGCCGGGGAAAGGTCATTGATCCGGCCATCGCGAGGTTCATCGCCATGGGGCCTGATGCCGTACCACGTAATTTTGTTTACAAATGGCTGAAAGATGATGCGACGCGGCCATCAGCGTGGCTGGCGTTGGCAAGCCATCCGGTGCTCAAAGATGTGGAAGATTTGCAGGAGGCGGCGCTTTCAGTAGACAAGGTGGTTCGGGAAGCAGCTGTTGATGCATTGAAAAAATTGGACGCGGATGTTCCCGAACGAAAATCCGACTCAGCCTCGATTCAAAAGTGGCTCGAGCGGGGCGAAGCGATTGCAGGACGGAACGGAAAAATCGCGGCGGGGCAGAAAATCTATTCTGCTCGACAATGCGCCTTGTGTCACAACGGTGGAAAAGCTCTTGGACCATCGTTGAGCGGTGTTGCAAAGCGTTTTAGTGCCACTGACTTGTTCCGTGCGACAGTCGATCCCAGTCACGCGATCCCTGATCGGTATCGTGCCAAGCAGGTGTTGACCGCTGACGGGGAGGTTGTGATGGGATTGGTGGTTTATGAAAGCGTCGATGGTGTCACGCTGATGGCTTCAGATGGACACACCAAGCGAGTCAATGTTGATGAGATTGAGGAAATGCGATGGTCTGAAGTCTCACTGATGCCAGAGGGTTTGTTGATGGGACTGTCCGATCAGGAAGTGGCTGACTTGCTGGCCTACTTGAGATCCCTGTAAGCACTGGCGGTACAGAGAGCATGCCGATTTCGCTCGCTTCAGCTTGCTGGATCGCAATTCTGAAATTTCAGTGACGGTGATGACTCGTCTAAAAACGCTGACGACTCGCTTGAGGTTTCAGGTATCCCCTAGTTTTCGACATGCCACCCCTCTGTTTCGCCATGCCACTTTGGGCTTCACTCACCTGCCGGTAGCATTTCGCATTCGGGGTCACGCAGCTTGACACGCTTGTTCTTTCATCATGGAGTGATTGAACATGTACTCAAGGTTGGCAGCAGCGTATGCTGTTAGACCAACGATTCCTACTCGTGTTCCCACGCAAGCATTTGATGGCTGAAATTGAAGAAAAACGACCAGTATCAACTCAGGCAATTGGTTTGGGCGTTTCGATGATGGTTTGTTTTGCGGCAGGCGGGATCGGTGGTCTGGCGACGACGCAAGGGCTGGATGGATGGTATGACACCTTGAACAAGCCAACATGGAATCCACCAAACTGGATCTTCGCCCCCGTTTGGACGACGCTTTATGGTCTGATGGGAATCGCTGCTTGGTTGGTTTGGCGAGGTGGTGAATCGAAAGAGGTGAAGCCGGCGATCACGTTTTTCACTGTTCAGCTTGTACTGAACAGCGTGTGGTCCTTGCTCTTTTTTGGCCTGCAGAATCCAGGGGCAGCACTGATCGAAATTATGGTCCTGTGGCTTGCGATTGTTGCAACGACCGTGTTGTTTTTTCGCCGTTCGATGATTGCAGGCGGTTTGATGACACCCTATCTGTTGTGGGTCAGCTTCGCCTCGCTTTTGAATTTCGCGATCTGGAATCTGAATCGCGTTTGACAGACGGCAACGATCCGCAGAAAGGCAATTGGGACACTCTTGCCGTCACTGGCAAGTCCCTCGTTGCTGCTACGGCAGCTTGATCACTTTGGCAACGCGTCCGAGCGTGTCAACCAGCAATGCATCAGTGGCCGAGATCGACCGAACCGCGAAAACGGCAGTCGTGTTGACACGATCAGGCCGGTAGGAAGAGTTCACATGCATGAAAAGTTGACCATTTTGTACTCGCCATGACCCTGAGGAGATGGGAGTTGCAACAAACACTGTGTGGAAAGTTGTGATGGCTTCGTTGTGGCGAAAGGAGCTGAACGTGCCGTTGGCTGCCAAGGTAATATCGAGTAATCCCTGGCCATCATTCATCCGCCAGTTGCCCACCAGCATCGCGCGAACTTCGGCATCGGTCAGGATTCGGCCGGCCACATTTGAGGCGACTGCAGGAGCCGGTGCGGGGGCCTGATTGACGATGATGGTTGGCGCCGAACTGGCTGCTGCAGGTTTGACTTCAACGACATCAATATTCGTTTCTTGGACGGCCGGTCGAGCTAATGAGGTGCGGGGTGGGGGTGGGAGGAAGAGTTTCCCTTGGTTGCCTTCGTCGACAGAGAAGGACTCCATCACCATCAGTGATCGCCCACTGTTGGTGTGGGCAGTGAAGTCGGTCGGGATTTCCGCTTTAGGGTTGGCGACACAGATCACCAACTTTCCCTTGTCAAACTGGTAGATGCCCAAACCTGTAACAGTATCGCGTTCGAGAATCGCAATTTGCTTCGGGTAAACCGATGGATCTAGGCGAAACGACTTCGTACTCTTTACCCCCGTGACAGGTGATTTGAAGAGCAATGTGTAATCAATGATTTCGACGAGGCCACCGCCGGGCAGCGATGTTCGCATTTGATTTTCCGGGACGACTGATCCGTTTTCAACCATCTCGGTGATGCGCCAGTGCCCCTGCATCCGTTTCACTTCATTATCGGCCGTGCTCACCTGAGCGTCGGACGTGTTCGAGAAGATAACGCTGAGTGCGAGAGCGAGCAGCGAAAATACACGTAGTTGGCTCATTGGGAATCCTTCCGAGGGGGCATCAGAACTGATGCGGCAAAGTTAGTTGCGATGAAAACCGGTAAGTTCCGGTGTACATCTATTCAATGTTGACCGGAAATTGTTCACGAATCCACGGATGACTGCAATACCGATCTTTCCTAGTCTCTGCGGCTTCTCTGGTCTGTCGCGTGCCTCGATTCCCCTGCGGCAACAGGTCCTGATCGCAAAAAGGGGCCCCAGTGACACTGCTTCCGTGGCGTTGCTTTCGCGGGCTGATTTGCATCCAGGCAGTTGGCAGAGCACTCCGGTCCGTGGTCGTCTGACTCCGTGCGCATTTGGCCGACTCAGGAACTCGTTGGACTGATTCAGGAAACTGCGGTGCACCAACCATCTTATTCTGGCGTCAGATGATTCCGGCGCCAGTGGTCTGCGACTCTCGTCGAGGTTACTTCTTTTTCTTGCCGCTTTTTACGCGGAAGGCTGCTTCAAGCTTTTCTTTTCCGCCCAGGACGGGAAGTGACAGCGATGTCGCATCCAGATCAATGGTCAATTGGGTACCTGGTTCTGGGTGGAGTGTGAATTCACGATCGCTTGAAAAAATCATCAAGCCGATTTGTTGGCCTGCTGGAATCACTTGGTCATCCGGTTGTAGGTCGAAAGACATTTCGTAGAAGCGACCTGGTTCAAGCGGTTCACTTTCGGTGAGCGATCGATAGTTCTGCGGGTCTGCCCAACCACGGGTGATAATGTTGTCCGTGATTTTTGCATTGCGATTGTCGTTCCAAGGCAGGGAGACTACCCAAACGGAAAGATTCGCTGCGGGCTTATCGCAGGCAAGGCGAATTTTGATTTGTGGTGTTCCTGAAATATGCACGGGTTGTTGCAAGGTTGGCGTCACGAACATCAAACGGTGACCAGTGCTTTCGGCTTTTGCCAATGTCGCACCACTGAAGGAATAATTATCAATCAGTGTTTCCTTGCCCTGTTTGGGTGTGGCAGTTGGCGTCAAGTCACCATGTCCACCTTTCGTTGTGGTCTGCCCCAGATGCATGGTCACTGCGACTGCTTCCGGGTGCGGATATTCCGGGTACGATGTGGGCTTGTCGCGTTCTTTGTTCTCTCGCACTATCCATGACTTTGGGTCGTCTTCGACGTTGTTTTCCACACCGTGAAGATATCGAGTGAACCATCGATTCATCATTTTCATAGGGGGTGGGCCACCATGGCCACCCTGGTGAAAGAAAGCTTGTGTGGGAACTCCCTTTTTCTTCAGTGCTTCATAGATGCGGACGCTGTGTTCGGGAACAACATTCCAGTCGTTGAAGGCGTGAGCCATTAAAACGGCTGCTGTGAGTGGTTCCAGATCGTTCAGATAATCACGACCGGCCCAGAACTCATTGTAGTCTCCGTTGACTCGGTCAAACCCTTCGGCCATCTCCTTATCGCGAACGTTACAGTCACAGAAGTCCCGTTTTGATTCATCGCCACTATGGATGAAGTCATAAAGAGCATCGATATCTTCACCAATAAAACCACCCGGGTGTCGGATCAGGCCATTGGATCGATAGTAGTGATAGTACGAGGTATTGGGAGCGATTGGGATGATTGCCTCCAAGCCCTCGACGCCCGTGGTTGCGGCGGCCAATGGTATGGTGCCGTTGTAGGACGTTCCTGTCATGCCTACCTTGCCTGTTGACCAGAACGCTTTGACTGGTTCACCACCAGTGGGTTCAGTAAAGCCTTTCGCTCTTCCACAGAGCCAGTTCACGACCGCCTTAGGGGCCAGCGACTCATTGTCACCGCCGACCGTGGGGCAACCCTGGGATAGTCCGGTACCAGGTGAGGAGGAGTGGACGACGATGTAACCTCGCGGAATCCACTGCTCAAGGTGGGTTCTTGAGATGATCGGTCGCTTTCCTTTTCGAACCACGCCCGGACCGTGAGTTCGCTCAGGTGGCTCAGTGCCAAGTTCCTGCTTTGGATCCCAGAAATGTTCGGCCGCCGTTGAGCCGGTGCCAGCAAAATAGGGGCTGGACACATAAACCACGGGTAGCTTCAAGCCTTCAGTGTCAGTTTGCCGGGGACGCGTCACACTGACATGCATGCGATCCATTTGGCCGTCCCCGTCCGTGTCGAATTCAGTTTCGACCCACAGGTCATGTCTGATCCAGAAGTCTGAATCCTTGAAGCCTTCAACAATTTGTGCCTCGCCATCTTTGAAAATGGGAACAACCGGATCTGCTGCATGCAGAGTGGGCAGACATAGGAAGATCAGAAGCGAAGCAGCGAGAAATCGTTGCATGAGGACGAATCCGTGAAAGCATGATGGAAGGAGTGGAGTCAGACGCATGGAAATGTCTGAAAACAGTGGAAAATATCGGTTAGCGAAACCACGTTCATGGTGGCGATGCCACTTGAACATTGCTCCGCTGGTTGGGAAAGCATTTTAAGTATTCGGCCCGCAATACGTATTGGGCGATGAAAATGCTTCGCAAACGCGTGGCACGTAGGTTTGCTAGGTACCCGAGATGCGAGGTGTCATTTGGCTTCTACTTGTTCGCGGAGTGTTTTGAGTTCCGTTTTAAGTTTGTCACTTTCTTTTTTGACCTCGGCAATCTCTTTTCGTAACTCGAGGATCTCTTTGGGTGTCGTAGGTTTCACTTCACGCAATTTTGACACGGCCTGCTGTGCCGGGCGTGAGATTCGCTCGTTTTCGGATTGGCTGATCGATTCAAGGACCGTGATCGCCTTGGGGTCGCCGAGCGTTCCCAAAGCTTGGACGGCAGCTGTCTGAATGCTGACCTTGGGGTGATCAAGATGTTCGGTAAGGAATTGGCGGACTTCGCTGCGATCTTTCAATCGCCGACTTGTATGCGCAAGCGTTTCGAGGCCACGGCCGTAGTCACGTGAACGGAATCGTTTTGCATTGTCTCGGAGTGATTTGAAGACCGCGGGTTGCAGTTCATTATCATCGAGTTGACGGATAGCTGACATGGCAGCAACCGCCAGTTCATTTCGAAACGAGTCTGTATTCAGGAATTTGAGCAGAGCTTGATGTGTGTCCTGTCCGTGGAATCTGCCCAATCCGCGAATTGCGTTCGCGAGGATGGCGGGGTTCTTCTCGTTTTCGAGCACGCGTTTGATCAACGCTGGCGTTTCGTCACGGTAGCGGTTGGTCAGCTTCTCGACGACAGCAGAGCGAACGCGGGCGTCCCCTTGCGTTGTCCAGTTATCAGCCAAGACTTGAAGGGCCTCGTCTGACTCGTGCTTGGCCAACGCAGATGCCGCTGCGATTCGTACCCCATAAAATGAATCACTCTTCAAGGCCTGAGTCAGTAGTTCGACCGATTCGTGCGTCTTTCGAGTTTCCAAAAGTTTGCACGCCAGTAGGCGACCCACCATGTCATTCTTGTTCTCAAGTTGCTTCTTCAACATTCCGTTCGCTTTGTCGAACGAAACGTTTGCTAGCACTGTGTAGTCAGGGTCAAATCTGACGATCGTTGGTTGCTTGTCGAGTGGAACGTAGAAGTCTTCTTCAACCTTGGTGACGTTGATCGGGTAGTCGACCAGCATTCCGTTGGCGATGAAACGGAGTTTTGTGGGAAAGTGGAATTGCAAAACATCGTCATCCAGTGTTTGTGTTTGCTTGATGTTGACTTTTGCAATGTTCTGCTTCGGCATCCACTTGTAGCTGATCTTCAGATCAGGGTGTCGAGCATGATAGAGCCACTGATCAAAGAAACGATCCATCGGACGACCTGAGTGCTGTTCGATCACCTGACGTAGGTCATCCGAGACAACACTGGTGAGAGCGTGTTTTTCCAGATAGGACTTGATGCATTTGTGATACAAGTCTTCACCCAACTGAGATCGAAGCATGTGCAGAACCCAGCTGCCTTTTGGGTAGGAGCGATAATCAAATTGCTCCATCGGATTCTTGTAGCCGTTGTACACGATAGGTTTTTTGTCCTTGCCCTGAGTCAAAATCCGACCAGATGCATCACGGTATAGCCCGTAAAGCATGGCATCACGGCCAAACTTGTGCCCCTCATACAGATGGGTGTAATACGTCGCAAAACCTTCGTTCAGCCAAAGGTGGCTCCAGTCTTTGCAAGTGACATAGTCACCGAACCATTGATGCGCCAGTTCGTGGGCGTCAAGACCACGGGTAGTGCGGATGTTTTCAGTTGCTTCGGAAAAGATTGTCCCGTCGGTGAGCGTGGTCAGGGTCGTGTTCTCCATGCCGCCCGCAGTGAAATCGAGGATCGTGACTTGGTCGTATTTGGGCCACGGATATTCCACTCCTATCTCTTCTTCAAAGAACGCCATGATGTCGGGAGTGTCACGAAAGGAGTTCGCGGCGTATTTGGCAAGAGAAGGTTGCGTGTAAAAGCCGAGGGGAACGTCGCGATGGCGTTTCTGCAGGCCTTCGAGGTGGCCAGCTACCAGACAGATCAAGTAGTTGGCATGCGGTTTCTCGTGATACCATCGCACCGCTTTCAGTCCGCTTGCATCGATGGACTCTCCTTTCCTCAAGCCATTGCTAAGTACCGTCATGTCCTTGGGGACATGGCAGATCACCTCGGTTGAGGAACGCTCATTGGGATAGTCAAAGCACGGGAACCAGTGGCGAGCTTCGTGCGTTTCACCCTGTGTCCAGATGTGTGTGTCGGTCTCCGGATATCCCATCGCTGGGGTCCGAAAGTAAAGTCCAGCGTTGGGCTGAGCCGTGTACTCAATGACGACTGTGAACTCGGTATCAATCTGAACCGGTTGCGTGAAGAGAATTTGTAACGACTCGCGTGTCGAGACGAAGTCTTTGACCGTAGCTTGCTCGCAAGCTACTTGCTTGACGGTGATGTCCTTTGCGTCCAATTCCAGCAAATCGACTGGCTTGGCAATCGGTTTTGCGGTGATGCTGACAGATCCACTGACGGTTCGTTTTTCAAAGTCGGGAGTGACGTCAAGTTTGATGTGCTTGACGTCAACCTGGCGGTCCGGGGCGTAATGGTATTTTCCCTGCAGATCGAGTCCGAGCGGCAAAAGATGACTGCGACCCTCTTCGCAATAGCGACAAATTCGCTCTTCAGCAGAAACGAGAGTGACAGTACTGAGCATACATAAGGCGAGTAGCAGGCTGCGCATCAGGGTGTTCATCCGGGCAGGTAGTGGTGGAAGGAGCTTTTCTGACCCAACTTTCGACGTGGTGTCAGCGAGAAGTATAATACGAAACGCCGTGAAACAGGTTCAAATCTTTCAAGCTTTGCGGAACCTGTCGAGGAAGCGTCGAGCCTCGTTCCGCCGTTGATTGGAAATCGGTTGGCCTTGGCTTGCCGGTCTTGAAACGTATCGTTGATGCGGAGCAGAGGTGCGGAGCAGAGGTGCGGAGCAGAGGTGCGGAGCAGAGGTGCGGAGCCGAGGTGCGGACGGCTTGGCTGCAAGCAGACCCTGTCCGGTCCGTTTGACCAAGGTTTCGGGCGTTTGGGCTGGCTACTTTTCCTGAATAGATTGGGTTGGGGGCGTTGCCGGGATAATGGCTCGTGAACGTCGGTCACCGACCTTGAAAAATCCCAGGTTCTGCCCCTCCTTGTCAGCTACCATCCAAACGGCACCAGGCCGCGTGTTTTGGCGTTTGGGTATGCCTGGAGAGAGCACTCCGTAGCTCCGTGGTTTGCCCGCAGGGCTGATCCAGAACAATTCAAGGTCGTCCGATCTGCGATTGATAAAATAGCAATCAAAAGGCTGTCCGTCAGGCTTGGATGGAGGAACTACTTGCCGGGTGATGGTGTTCCATTGAAGTTTCGGCATCGCGTTGACACTGATGGGAACGTATTCATGAAAACTGCTGGGCGCACGAGAGCGAAAGTACTGCAGACGCGATAGGTGCTGAGGATCAGTTGCCAAGTTGCTCCATTCATGTGGATCAGAACTGATCTGATACAGTTCTTCACTGTCGTCGTTGTAATGGATGTATCGCCAATCTTGATCGCTGATGCTGTAGTCTTCTGGGCGATTCAAGTAGGTGGTTGAGACATGTGGCCAGTCGGCTCGCGAGTCTTCAAGCAGTGGAAGAAGACTTGGCGCATCGGCTTGGTTGCTGTCGGGGATGCCACTGAGACCGGTCAGCGTAGGAAACAGACTCAGTAAGTTCACCGGTTGTTCGCACTTTGTGCCGGCAAGGGTTCCAGCGGCTAGCCCAGGGCAACCTTTGGGGGCTCGAATGATCAGCGGGACTCTCGTACAAACTCTCCATCCCGTGAATTTTTGCCAATGCTGCTTCTCACCCAAATGCCATCCGTGATCACTCCATAGAACAACAATCGTATTGTGAGCGTTGGGGCCGGATTCCAAAGCATTGATCACTCGTCCTACCATTGCGTCCGCGAACGCGATGGAAGCCAAGTAGCCCTGGATGCCTTGTTTCCACTGCCCTTCTGCTTGGATGTGTTCAAAGTATCGGTTGGGGCCACGCCTGCGACCGGCCGTTGGTAGATCATCAAGATCATCCGCGCGGTAACCAGGCGGAAGCTGTATTTGGGCAAGCGGAAACTTGTCAAAGTAGGATCGAGGAACGAACCACGGTTCATGGGGACGGTAGATGCCACAGGCAAGGAAGAATGGCTTTTGATGCTGTGCCGCTAATTGCTCTGACACCCACTTGGACACCAGCCAGTCACCGCCATACTCTTCATCGGTGGCGTCCAATGCTGCCCAGTCGGTTTCGACATATTGCCACGGACCACCGCGACTCAAGTTGACGGGGCGATGCTGCGGATAAAGCGTTCGCGGAAATGGATTTTCACTTTCCTTGGCAGGGTAGTAATCGTCCCATGACTGTGCATCAATGAAGTAGTGCAGGATTTTACCTGAACCGAGTGAATGGTACCCATTGCGTGAAAAGTGCTTGGGCATCAGATCAGCAGTAGGAAGTATTTCCCGCATCTTTTGCCGGTTGTCGTACAGACCGGATTGGTTGGGCGCGATCCCCGTCATGATTGCTGATCGGGACGGGTTGCAGGCAGGTGCGGGGCAGTGCGCATTGGTGAACAACGTGCCTGAAGCCGCTAGCCGGTCGATGTTGGGGGTAAGTGTTTGCGGGTGGCCTTTCAGACAACCTATCCAGTCATTCAGATCATCAACTGCGATGAACAGCACGTTGGGAGGCGGCACAGGCGAGGCCGCCAAGCTGGTGTTTTTTTCGTCAGCTTTGCTGAACGCGGCAGTGAGCGTGAAGACAAAAAGCGCTGCAAGCTGGGAACAGAAAAGAGGATAATTCAATGGATATGCCGAATCTGTAGGCGAGAGCAGGTAACTGCGTGGATGTTTACGATTCCCGAGTCACGCTGACTGAATGCATTAAGCAATGCAGCTGATGCCTTTGGTTGACCGCAGGGAAATAGGGCTAGTTTTTGTACGGCTTTTCGCGTTCGTTTCCCTGCTTTTTGATGTCGTCGCGGATCTTCTGTTTTGTCTTGTTAAGCCGCGCGGGCCACTTGAATGTGGGGGCTTTGTTGGGGGCGTAGCCCTGCATGTGGCCGTTCAGTCTCTGCTGTGGTTTTGTATAAGCCAATTCCGTCGCACCAAAGACCTCTCTGCAAATGGCAGCCAGCCCAGGATCATATTCGATCAACTCTTTTCTGGTGTCGACGTGGTTGTGATCGTGATCGGGCGGACGATTGTTGTTGAACCATGATTGCACTCCCTCAGCGAAATATTCTGCATGATTGGTGGATGCATACTTGGATTGCCAAAGGTCATTTTCCATTGCTTCGTCATAGCACTTGCGAAGGCGGTCATCAAACGTTGGGTCCAGGTTGACCAAGCCGCGCAGGTGGATGTTGTGCGCGAATTCGTGAATCAGGATGTTTTCGGTCGAGTAGGGGTCACCGGGGAATGCAAGTACGTTTTCTTCCGCACAGGAACAGACAGCGTCCTGACGGGATCCCCCCAGTCCCCTCGCTCGTGCGTCCCAGAAATCTTTCGGCCGCAAGTGCTTGTATTCAGGAATGTCTGAGGTGAACTCGTTGTGGCCGATCACGATCATGCGGGATCCACTGTCGATCATCGCCTGCCGGATGTCGGGGCGTCTTTGCAGCATCATGTCGACAAGGAATGCGGCTTCTTTCAACGCGTAGTCATTCACTGATCCTGAGGAAACAATGGGATACCCAGAGGCATGGATGTATTTCTTGTAAAATGGATCCAGCTTCAGTGTTTCTGGAATGCCGGTGACCTTGTAGTCCGTCACCTGAGGATTTTTGGGGGTGGCAGGTTCTTTGGTGGCAGCGGCACGCTGGGGCAAGGCCGCTGTTTGGCCCAGCGGTTGGGTCGGCTTCTCGGCATGAGCCAGCGGTTTGGTCGGCCTCCAGACCTGGGACAGCGTTTGCTCCATGCGGGGATCGTGCTGGTGTAATTCTGCACGAACGAATGGGTAGAAGTCATTTGTGCCAAAAAAAGCCTCCGTGGTTTCAGCAAAGTACTCACGTGCATTGTTCAGGCCATAGGCACGCTCTAGGCGTCCGTTGCCACGTAAAATTGACTCATAGCTTCCGCTGGCCTTTGCCTGCTCGTATGCCTGATTGATTTCGGAGTGTTCAAAACCCAGGAATTGGTGGTGGTAAGCATGCGCTAATTCATGCAGCATGAGCATGGGCATGCGTTTATATTCACGCGCGAAGATGTCGATGTTGGTCAGTTCTACGCACTCAACCAGTTCAGGTCTTCGACCCTGCCGTTGTAGCCAGTCACCGCCGGGATGGTATTCGGCTGTTGGACGAACGCCGTCGTAAGGTGGCGAAAGCCAGATCGGCACATCTTGGATGATCGCAAGAGATTCGGCTGGCAGGATATAGGTCAGGTGCTGAAGTTGTTGCTTGATCAGCTTGAGTGCCGTTGCCGTCTTTTCGGGTTGTGAATCACGCAGTTCGCGGCTGATACGAAGGGGCCATCCCACGAGGCTACGGTTGCGATAACCTTTGATGCGAGTACGTGGGTCATTGCTGCGGATCAATTCGGCAGTCAATTTTCGTTGCAGAAGATCTCGTGTTTGTGCGTATTCGGGTGAATTCGCCAAGTTGGTCAGTTGTTGCCGGTCACGTTTGAGGTCGTACAGTTCTGCTGGTGGTTTTTGAGAAAACGCCAGGTTCGCGTACTGGTCAGCAGTTTCAGCGTTCAGTCGCAGAAACTGTTTGGTTGGCGACGGGTCGATGTTGTAAGAGAAAGCGCCTGGCTCTGTGGGCCACGGAGTT
>JBPCVE010000206.1:0-12044 GCA_051010795.1 Rubripirellula sp. | reverse complement strand
AGTAAATGCAATCACACCGTCCATCGAACCCAGTTAGATCTTTCAGGCGTAGCTCGTTGGTTCCTTCCTTGAGCGCGATGACACCTCCATTGTGCCAACCCCATTGAGCGCCTTTTGTGCCGAATGTTTCCTTCACGGGCTTTCCGTCGATGATGACCTGAAATTTGCCAGGGGAGGCCTTGGAGTTCCACCGAGCGACCCAGTCTTTGGTTCGTACCCAAAGACGATAGTTTCCTTCTTCGGCGACGTTGATTGTGGTGATCGCATCGTCTACTGGTCGTCCTAGTCCATGTGCCAACAAATAGGGAGATCCCATTTGTTGAATGAACTGAGTATCAAGCTTCCAGCCTCCGCGCTTTTGAAAACTCTCGGCTTCAACAAACACCTCTGCGGTTGAACCAATCAGGGGCGTTAAACAAAAGTAAAGTGGCAGTAGGGCACGGAGGGTGTCATTTAAAATCGGGTGAGTCAAAGAAGACCTCGCTAGAATCCAGTCGGCTACTCGAGCCGATAGTTTTTGGGTGGGAAGTAATCAATTGTGTGGCTCTGCTAATCATGCAAAGCTCTATATCATCGGACAATTGATAGTTTAGCCTAAACAAGATCGTAAATCACATGGTGTTATGTTTCTGCTGACCGAAATGAAACGTTGAAAAAATGCTTTACAAGATTCGTTTTCGACGGAATGGCACACCCGTTCGCGGCGCTGTCACGAAAACAGCTTTGCACACAGAAAGCACCATCAAGTGGCCTTATCGCAGCGGAAGACGACCGTGGTGTTGGCGGATTTGGTTCAGAAACGCGAACGCGCTGGATTGTGATTTGATCAGACGCACAAGGGCACTTGTGGATGCTTGCCAGAAAGGTCCAACAGCACTGGGTTGGCCGCCACAGACATGCAGGTCATTCAAGAGCAAGGCCAGAACTGCGGGTTTGTCACTGTTTCGATCACTGATCTTGAGAGACTCGCCCTGATACCGTTCTCTCAGTTGGTTTTCTTCGGACGACATTTCATGTCCATCGATGGGCGATGGACTGCGCACCTCAACAGCCAGGCGAAATCGCAGTCGTTCCAGTGCAATCTTACGATTGTCTGCTTGGCTTCTTCTTTCAGTGGCTTCTGCTGTGGTATTGGTCGGAGGATAATGCAGGAAGGCTCCGCTGCTGGTCTTGTTTCGGTGCTGTCCTCCGGGCCCGCTTCGACGCTGAGTACGCAAGTCGCAGATTCCCAGTAATTGATCAGGATGCAGAAGGGCTGGGTGAGGGTTATTCACTAACACAATCGGCAGGCGTTGATCCGGGTCAGGGATCTTCGCTGCCTCATGTGTGCGTGAGGAAGAATCAGCCATAGTATCAGTAGGTAACTCGAGTCAAAAACAGGTTGGGTAAATAACAGGCAACGTACAAAGATTGATTTGGTAACGAACGGATTTTCGAAAAATCATTCTGCTCCCAGCCATGTGGCGAGGCTTATCAAGTTAGTGGCGAAGGTATCACTACGGATGACTTGTGTCGTTGTGTCATTCGGTCCGTGGTATCGGAGTCGGCCTGTTTCCACCCACGCGCCGCGGGCATCAAGATTCTTCATAATCGTCATTACTTTGGTGTCCAGAGCCTTCGTGCGTTTTGGTTTGGTATTGGGTTTGGACTGGGGTAGTTCTGGTTTCAAAAGTGATCGACTCGTTCTGAATTCTCTCTCAATGGAGTTCAGTTTTGAACTCACCATAAAAGCGTAATGAGTGGGCATGTCTTTGGAGGAGTAAGTCAGTTGGTATTGTTTTGTAAAGAACAGTGGTCGATTCGTTCGCAATTCATAGAAGCGGGCAAGCTTTCCGTTTGCAAGTTCGGAGCGTTGATAAAAAGGGATTGCTGTATTCAGGGGTTCTAGAAAGCGTTTGGCGTTTTCAATGTGTTCCATGTTACGACGATACAGACGCATTAGTGTCCGCATTACACGCTGGGATTCTCCACCAGTAATTGCAGGCGGCTCAAATTTTCTTGCCCATGCGGGATGCATGTTTTTGTCGTACTGTTGCGACCAACCGGGTTGGGGTTCGGGTAACTGTGCCAAAATCAGGAAGTCACCGCCGCGACATGCAGCATCCCGGTAGTCTGAACGCTGGTAAATATCCGCTGCATCAAGAAGCAAGTCGATCAAATCGCAAATCGTATTGTCATTGAGCGTATAAAAATCACTGTACTTTTTCCCCGGATACTTTTTTGACCATTGTTCAGGAATAGATGCCTTCATTACTGGATAAAGGTCTGGGTCAGGGAACTCACTGAATCGTTGTGGCCATGCTCCGTTGGGATACTGGGATTTGAGGACTGAGTTCAGTGCATACAGAACTGCTTCGTGCACTGGCTGATCGGCGTAGCTCAGTTCGACATCGATTTCCATCAGGAAGCGAATGGCTGATTGTGATTTATTATCGTCAAATGTGGTTGTGTTTCGAAGCTTGTCTTTGCGTGTTGCTTTCGTTTCCGTGCGATACGCGTATTTGGATCGTTCCTTGGTGTCAAATTCGATGCGGTTGTCCCAGCCTCCAGATTCCAACTGCCCCTGCCGTAGGGCTTCAGCAGTTTCTCTGGCGGCTTCAAGGAGTGTTGGGTCTTTGCACAGGCGGTACGCTTGCAGGAATGCGAGACCGACTGCAGGTGTCCCAGGCGGTTCAATCCATGCAGTGGTCGCTGTCACGCTGCCCTCCCCTTCCCTCTTGCTGAGGTCAGCACTTATTTGGAAGACATAGCCGCCGTGTGCTGAGGCATGATCTCTGAAAAAGCTGGTGGCACCGTGCAGAGCTTTTGTGATTTCCGGACGCGTGGGGAGTGGCTGCGAATCGTTTTCGACACCGCGTGCTACCGAGAAGTTGGCTACTGCAAAAATGATGCAAGCCAACGAAATCCGACACTGTTGAATCCGGGGCTGGTCAGTATCCCGGGGCTGGTCAGTATGATCCCGGGGCTGGTCAGTATGTTGACGGGTGCGATGGCGATGGTTCACTGCTGCACCGTATCTTCAGGTTTTTTCGAGGTATGGTCATGGATGATTTTCCAGCCATCGGGGAATCGTCGAAGCACCAGGGTAAAACGCCCTTCCATGGGTTGGCTGTCCCGCGCAAGTTTCCATGTGCCGAGCACCTGCATGGCGTCATTGCCCAGTGCTTGAAACTCAAGTTTTTCGAAGCCCAAGGTTCCCATGGTTTTGGCATCGGGGTATCGCTCTTTGTAACCTTGCAAGGTTTTTGCATACCCACGTGTGACCTTTCCACCCGATGAAAAAGTCAACTGGTCGCTGTTCCAGTAGGGCTTCATGAATGCATCAATGTCACCGTGGTTCCAGTCTTCGACCTGTTGCAGAAGTAATTCTGTGATTTCTGTCTGTGTTGTAGATCGGTGTCTAGCGTCATTGGTTTCATTTCTCGGTGGGGACCCACCGTCTGAGAGCACCAAGTGCGTTTCAAATCTTCCTGAGCTGTCAGCGGCTCCGCAGCTCATCCCGGGGGTGTTGTGTTGCATGACGATTTTTCCATCCTTGGAAAGCGCGATGATTCCACCCACACCAGCTTGTAAGGTCTGCTGCATGATGATGGTGACGGCATCTTCGATGCTTTCCTTGGCATAACGCATTCGCGCCGCCACGTCATAGGCAACGGAGTTGCGGATGTATTCCTCACCAACGCCAGTACCTGATACAGCGCATGTATCATTCGCGGCATAAGTTCCAGCTCCGACAATCGGCGAGTCACCCACTCGGCCAGGCAGCTTTTTGGAAGTACCTCCGGTGCTGGTTCCCGCAGCAAGATTTCCATCGGAATCCAGAACGGCACATCCCACAGTTCCAAAGTGCGGTTCGGTTTCCGGGAATCTTGCTTTGCTCAGGAAGTAATCCGGTGCGACTAGCGGTACTTTTTGTTGTTCGGCAAACTGATTCGCACCTTTTCCAGCGAGCAGCACGTGTGGTGTTTCAGTCATCACCAGGCGAGCCAGATTGATGGGATTTCTGGTGGCCGTCACTCCTGCGACCGCACCGCATGCACGTGTTTTTCCATCCATGATCGATGCATCCAATTCTACTTTGCCTTCCTTGGTAAGGACGGCACCTCGCCCTGCATTGAAAGCAGCATCATCTTCAAGAATACGGATCACCAGTTCCACTGTATCCAGCGCATTACTGCCATTGGCCAACGCGTCACGACCGGCTGTTAAAGCACGGTTGAGTCCCGCTTCCCGAATTTTGGTTTTGGCATCATCCCATTTCTGGGGATCACTACCAGCACCACCATGAATCACAATTGCCCAATTCGGTTTTTCGGCTCCGGAACTTTTAAGAAGCGGCATGCAAATGAATCCCAGGAAAGTTACTGATAGCAGGAGTGTTCGAATCATGTTGTTTTACCCATGGTTGTGACCTATCAAGTGCCCCAGAAGCTCGGATATCTGTTCTGCAGAATCCGTAGGTGAGCTTTGTTTCATGATTTTCCATTGCCGCTCGTTGAGCAGTGCAGGTTTACCAGCATCAGGCAGGTTTTTGCCAAGCCGTGTGCCAATTGTAACCATCAATTCCGCCAGTCCATCACCAGTCAAAGCATTTGTGCCAACATCAAATCGGGCGTTCGGATGGTCTGTGAGTGGAGGAGACTGGAGTTGCCGGTCGATTTTATTTAATACACGAAGTTGGCGTACTTCAGGTGATGATGGTGTCATTTTACTGAAGCCACCCTCGGGCAGTGGTTCATAAACCAGCAGCAATAGGTCGGCATTGCCAGCCGCTAGCTGGGCTTGTCGTATACCTTCTCGTTCGATTGTTTCTACTGCTGCATCGTCCCGGATTCCGGCAGTGTCACTGAATTGTATGGGTAACCCAGCGATGACGGTGTTGGCATGCAGGACATCCCGGGTGGTTCCAGCCATGTCGAGCGTGATACTCCGGTCAAATCCAACCAACGCGTTCAGGAGGCTGCTCTTGCCTACATTGGGTGGGCCGGTCAGCACCACGCGAAATGGCTCAGCCAATCTCACAGTGACGGCTGCCGCGTTGAGGAGGGGTTCCAGCTCAGACCGAAATTCTGGAACGTTGGCCGGGGTAACAGAGTTCCGCCACTTGTTGGCCCAATCAAGCAAAGCCCCCCGGACCTGGTCCATGACAATTCCAGCGGTTCTGGGTGTATTGCATTTCACCAGGACCGTTTCGGCTTCGCGGATCAGTAAGGGGTGCTCTGAAGGCTTCGAGCCATTGGCAACATGCACAGAGGAGGCAGAGATCGCACGGCAGGCTCGCATATCGGCTTCAATTCGAGCGACGGCAGCAGGCCCACCATGGCAGTGAATTTCGAACGTTTGGTCTGCTACAGGCGTGATTACCACGGATTCTGCCGGTTGCTCGGAGGATCGAGCTTGTGTTTCAGCGTCTTCGGTGGCCTTCAGTTCTGTCCCGATCCAGAGTCCATAACGAATCTGGCCTTCCTTGAATGGGACGTGATTTGCGGGCGTAAAACAGCGTTGAAGGATAGACTCAGCACCATCCCCCTGCAGCATTAGCACAGCAATCGCACTCCTGCCAGAGCCGGTCAATCTTGTGAATGAGGCCACAGGAATCCGTGTCACACTCAGGGGATCCTCTATCTTTGATGAAATGCTTTTGCCCAGTTCGTGGTTTTTGTGTGAAGACATTGGTCGTTTGTTGAATAAACTGTCGCGAGCGTTTCGGCTGTCATTCCCAAGTTTTTAGTTTTTCAATCGCAATATGTCGACGAAAAAGCCAGATCTGAACTCGATGACTGATGAGGAGTTGCTCGATGCGCGGATTTGTGATTTGAAGCTCACAATTCGTGGAACGCCTCTGGAAGACCGGATCCAACAGCTTAACCACGAATTGGCACATCGCGGACTCAAGTTCTCGCCGCATTGTTGGTTAAGTGATGAATGGTTTTCACCCGATGGCATTCCAGGGATCGCGATTCCCTTCTATTTGGCCCACCCAAGATTGATGCGTCTGGAGCGGAAGCAGTTGCTTGAAGTTGAGGGTGGTACCAAGGCTTGGTGCATGAAAATCCTGAGGCACGAGGCAGGTCACGCGATTGACACAGCCTATCGTCTTCGGCGGCGTGTCCGCTACCGGAAAGCATTTGGCAAACCTTCTCAGCCTTACCCAGATTGTTATCGACCCAAGCCTTCGAGTCGAAACTTCGTGCAGCACCTCGAGATGTGGTACGCTCAGGCACATCCATTGGAAGATTTCGCAGAGACCTTCGCTGTTTGGCTGCGTCCAGGATCACGATGGCGGACTCGCTATCGAAACTGGCCGGCGATCAATAAGCTGAATATGGTTGATGATCTGATGAAGTCGATTAATGGAAAAAGCGCTCATGTGAAATCACGAGCGAAAGCGGAACCGATTTCAAAAATTCGAAAAACTCTTCGCTCGCATTACGAACGCAAACGCGAGCGATATGGATTTGATTTTCCAAGTATCTATGACAACGATTTGCGTAAACTCTTTTCGAGCGATCCAGCACATCGGCGAAATCCAACAGCCGCAGCCTTTTTGGTGCGCGTTCGTGGTGAGTTGCGCCGCGCAGTCGCACGCTGGACTGGCGAGTACACGTATACGATTGATCAAGTGGTACAGGAAATGATCCAGCGATGTCGTGAGCTCAAGTTGCGTTTGGGAGCATCTGCTGAAGATGCAAAGCGTGATGCGATGATTCTGGTAGCCGTGCGGACGACGAGCTTCATACATGAGGGAAGGCACCGCTTTGCCATTTAACTTCTTCCGCTCTGGTCACCAATATCAGTGGGGATATTGTCTGCTGGGATTGTCGCTGGACTTGGTTTGGTCATGTTCGGCTGCAACGCAACTTATCAATAGCCACCAACCCCGAGCCAAGCGATGAGCAAATTGCGTGTTCTGGTGCTGGTGCGTGATGGTCATGTGCCGCCTCAAAGTCTCGATGGGGTTTCAGAAGCAGAGATGGACCCATGGAAAGCAGAGTTTGATGTTTGTGAAACTCTACGCCGGTTGGGACATCAAGTGTTGCCTTTGGGCGTCTACGATGATCTGGCACCGATTCGAAAAGCGTTGCGAGATTTTCAACCCAATATCACGTTCATGATGCTCGAGGAGTTTCATGGTGTTGTGACTTACGACTTTGCAGTGATCAGCTACTTGGAACTCATGCAGCAACCTTACACAGGCTGCAATCCTCGTGGATTACTGTTGACCAAAGATAAGGCTTTGTCGAAGAAGGTCCTGACTTACCATCGAATCCCTACTCCAAGATTCACAGTCTTCCCGGTTGGGCGGACAGTTCATCGGCCAAAAAAGTTGTCATTTCCACTGTTTGTTAAATCGACTGTCGAAGACGCTTCTTATGGAATTGCACAGGCGTCAATCGTGCATACTGATGAAGCTTTGGCCGAGAGGGTCAAGTTCATCCATGAGAAAACGAATGATGATGCGATTGCGGAGCAGTACATCGAAGGTCGGGAACTATACGTTGGTGTGCTGGGGAATACTCGACTACGGACATTCCCTGCTTGGGAGATGAGCTTTGGTAGCATGCCTGATGATCTCGCTCGCATTGCTACCAGTCGAGTCAAGTGGGATCGGAAGTATCAGGAAAAGCACCAGATCACGACGCATGCTGCAAAAGATCTGGATGAAGCGACTCAAGAACGTATCTCAAAACTCTGCAAAAGGGTTTACAGAGCACTCAGCATGAGTGGATACGGACGCATGGATTTGCGGATGACAGAGAAGGGAGAAATCTACGTCATTGAAGCAAATGCAAATCCAAATATTGAGTTTGGTGAAGACCTCGCGGAATCAGCAGATTCGGTTGGGATCGCCTACGAAGCGCTTCTGCAGCGAATTCTCAATCTCGGCCTGAACTACAAAGCTGCTTGGATGACGGTTTAATAAAGTATGACCAATCTTCATGCCACCAAGCCTCGGTACCAAGGAATCGTACCCCCGTTAGTGACACCATTGGCCGATCGGGACAAGCTTGATCACGCTGGGACGCAAAGATTGATTGAGCATCTGATCAAAGGAGGCGTCCACGGAGTCTTCATTCTGGGAACGACCGGTGAGGCACCCAGCCTCAGTTATCACTTGCGCCGTGAATTCATTCAGCTCGTTAGTGAGACCGTCGCGAGTCGGGTTCCCGTGTTCGTGGGTGTCACTGACACGTCACTGGTAGAGTCATTGAGGCTTGCAGAGTTTGCCAAGCAGTCGGGAGCCGATGCGGTTGTCCTTTCGACGCCCTACTATTTTCCTGCAGGCCAGACGGAGTTGATTAAGTACATCGCCGATATTGTGGAAGAGGTGCCGCTTCCATTGATGTTGTACAACATGCCCAGCTTGACAAAGGTCTGGTTTGAGATTGACACACTACGGACGTTGGCCCACCACCAACAGATTATTGGTGTCAAAGATAGTAGTGGCGATATGAAGTACTTTCAGCAGATGCTGAGTTTGAAAAAGCTCCGACCTGATTGGTCGATGTTCATCGGACCAGAACATTTGACTGCCGAAGCCATTGCCATGGGTGGTGATGGGGGAGTCAACGGTGGCGCGAACATTTATCCGGAACTGTTCGTCGATTTGTACGACGCGGCCACGGCACAGAAACATCAGCAGATTGAAGTTCTGACTCAGCGCATCAATCGGTTGCAGCAAATCTACAGCGTTGGTAAATACGCCAGTCGATTTATCAAGGCGACAAAGTGTGCTCTTTCGATCCATGGCATTTGCAGTGACCACATGGCTGAGCCCTTCAACCACTTCATGCCCCCACAGCGGGCTGAAGTCAGCGATATCTTAAACCGTATGTAAGAACCCGCAGGGCCGCGATTCAGGCAGCACTGTAATCATTCAGTGGAAGTTCAGGATCAATTCTCATCATCAATTTGACGAGTTCAACTTCGTTTTGGATATCAAGTTTCTCGAATAGCCGAAGCCGATGTTTGGAAGCTGTTTGTACAGAAATTCCCAGCTCTCCTGCAATTGATTTGAGAGTGAGCTCAGTGACGAGTAGTTTCATGACCTCGTCTTCGCGCTTTGAGAGATTTCTGAATTGTTTCGTGACCTCTTCGCGAAGTACCCGTTCGGTATTCTTTCGAGTGTTCTCTTCAATTGTGGATTGAATCACAACCAGCAGATCGTGTGGATTGAAGCTCTTCTCTACGAAATCAAACACGCCATTGTGGAGAGCCGTTCGGCAGGTCCGTGCATCGGCGTGCCCAGTAATCACAATGATGGGTATTTCCGCTTGAGAGTTCTTCAGCTCTGCATGGAGTTGCAGTCCCGTCATCTCCGGCATCATTAAATCAGCGACAATGCAGCCAGATTCGACCGATCTGGCTTGCATCAGAAATTCTTGTGGCGACTCAAAACTCTCCACCTTCAGGCCGACGGATTCACAGAGTCTTCGGATGATTACCACATCATTCGGATCATCATCGATCATGTACACCGTAGGCGAAACGGTTTCATTGCAGGCCATTTTAGTTTGTTGAGTAGTTAGACGAATGAATAAGATTTTATGTAACAACAGATAACAGTGTTGTAGTGACTGCTGGGATGCGCACCGGAATAGAAGCCATTCGAACGGGGTCTGAATTGGCTCAAAGTAATAAGAGTGGTGTGCCTGCCAACTGTGTGATCGTGAAATCGATAACCACTGACGGACGGAAACCTCACACAGAGGTCGTGTAACGCTTCTGGTCCTGATTTGACACATCGGACCGTGAAAGGCATTTCTCTAGTGTTGCCTGCGCATGAGAGGCTGCAGTTTTCCGTAACTTGGTAATTTGTTGTGGTGATTGGGATTAATTGCTGCCTGAGTTGGTGCCGTCAATTTCCGTCGACGTCTGGTTGAGATAGAGATTCACATCATGTGTTGCGCGACCCCCCGCCAGAATGTCTACCCTACCATCACCGTTGAAGTCATCGCACCAAAGGTCCTCGCATGCCATGGGGGCGTCTAGTTGAGTACGCTCCCACCGTTCTCCGTTCTCATCAGCTGCATGATACAAATAGATACCGGGGGGAGTGCCATCAGCTTTCGGCTGTCGGTGAGCTGCAACAACTTCGTCCTTTCCGTCGCCATCTAAATCGGCACACCAGATGGCGTGTCCCTGTGCAAACGACTCATCCAAGACTATCCGTTGCATTTTGTCATTCAATACCTTTCCCAAGTAGATGACGACCTGGTTGCCATGCATTGGCTCGATGGTGGCCAGCATGATCTGGTGCCCGAATTTGCCCTTCTTCACTTCTCCTGATCCTTGCTGAGTTGGTTGTTCGCTGGCGGCACCCTTGGAGATACCGGTCACTGAAAAGCTGCCATCCGCCGCACGTTGTACCAAGCTCAAGCCTTCCTGACTGGCCACGAGAGTGTCTTCGGGTTGGTTCGGTTTGTTGTTCGGGATGTGCCAATGATTGTGAGCGCGATTGAGGGAACGAGCCATGATTTTTGGTGTCCAATTTGCCGTGGCGGGTTGGTCTGGAATTGGATAGGCCAATAAGCGAATGCCACTGTTGGCATCACCGTTAAGCGGTGTGACAATAATCTGATCACGACCTGTTCCCAAAACATCAGCAAATCGCATCCGATGCGTCCAGGCTTCGGCACCAATCGGATGAACCGTCCAAGGTTCCTGCAGTGATTTGCCTCGATTGATCCAGAAAATCTCTCCACCACTCTTCGGCCATCCTGCCCCCAACGCAAAGTCGACTTTCCCATCTTTGTTGATGTCACCAGCGGTGATGCAGACATGATCTTTTGTAACAGCATCACTGATCATGACGTGTTTTTTCCAGTCAGGATTCTGATACCACATCGCTTCCCGTTCACTGATAGCAACAACATCCAGACGATTATCGCCATCAACATCGGCAGCTGTGACCGCGTAACAGACCTTTCCTAAATTTGGATCAACCACGATTTTCTTGAAGTTCAATGGCTCTGCGGATGAGTATTCGGTTGGAAGTACCCACGGCAAAGTTATTAAAAAAGAGATCGCTAACGCGTTTGAACGATGCATGAGGTGGGCTCCGCAAAGACAGGGGATCGGTTTGGTCCAGTGGGATTGTTGGAGTCGATAGTCTAGCGAGTTTATCAGCGGCCAGTAGCGAATGCCGTTGACCAGTGTTCTGTTCACGAGTTTGCGGGCGCAAAAAAAGGGCGTCCCGTTTCCGAGACGCCCTTGGATCGAAAACTGCCTTTCAGCAGTTCGCTGTATTCACGAATATTCCTATTCGTTTGTCTCTCTGCCAAGCATCATCATGATCGGACCTGAAGCGGCTGCAGCGTTATAGGTGTAGCCAGCTTCCAAAGCGCGGTCGATCCGCTCCTTGGTCTCCGTTAGGTGAGCTTTGGTGTAGGCGTCCATCTTCTTGCCACACTTATCAAGTGAACCTTGAATTTTGCTGGAAAGCTCTCGCAATTCCATTCTGGCAAGATTGCTGATGGGTTTGTGTGCCGCAGTGTCGTCGGATGATCCGAGGATCAGGTCGACGAGCCGTTGCATGTGCTCACGTTGAAGGTTTCTTCTCAGTGATGAGATCATTGGCTCGCGGTCATTGCGTCCATCGGGGCACTCCGCCTCCAGTTCACTCCAAACCGTTTCATTGATTGATGAAAGCAATTCAGGCAGCGTCAATGTGTCGACGTCAGCAGGTAGTCGCAACTCGTTGTCGTAAACTCTTCGCAACGTGGTGGGGTTCATCAACAGCGTCAGAGCGGATGCTTGAACACCGAGGATTCGATCGTGGATTGGCCAAGTTGCTTCATTGGACATTCCGCCACGTGAGCCACCATCCAACCATTTGTCGACACTCATTCGTTCGAGCAACTTTGGTGTCAGGCCATACGCATCGTCGTTGAACGAGGTATCGATCACAAATTGCAGAGCAGCTCGCTGCTGGTCAGCAGGAACGACCTCAACAGGTGGGCGATTACCTGGATCACCCTTCTTGTCACGGTTGATAAATGCTCCACCGATCCAGTTTGCCATCATGTTCATGGCACGTGTTT
>JBPCVE010000205.1:0-23697 GCA_051010795.1 Rubripirellula sp. | reverse complement strand
GCCTTTGGGGCGAGTCGACACGAGGTTCTACCAGCCATGGCCGAGTTCCCGTAGTCGAGGAATTACAATTGGTGGTGGGAGCTCACGTTTCACGATCAGGTTCTAACGGCGAGTTCACTTGGGCACCGCGGATTGTCAGAGGGTGGTTAGGTGGTTCGCAGTGTTCCAAGCAGGAAAAGCCTTTCCCTTTCGGGATTGGCTTTTTTGTAAACGGAACATGATGGATAACATAAGTAAATAGCGATCACTTCCAGAAAGGTGGGGCATTAGTAGTACTACGCGATCCTGAAGCAATGATAAGCAATCAGGTTGGTGATCTAATCGTCAGTGCCCCTGTTTGGAAGCTGAAGGGTTTTGGCAGATAAGCTACAGGGACACTACGATCGAATGGGGCTGGGTGAATGCTTTGTGTCAGTTTCGGCGCGGCGGTTTCTGCAGCTAGATCCCAAGCTTGGGATGAAGGCATCAATTCTGGGATCGAAACCGGCTGGGAATGAAATCACCGTTCAAACCTCTTGTCTTTTCTTGGAGGCAGCTTTTCGCGAGTTTCTAAGCCCCAAACGGGTCCAGGGATTGGCCTCGCTAGGCACATCGACGTTTCCACGTATTTGAGTAAGCTACAGGTTGGTGGCTTTTGGATCGGATTGACTTTTTTCCCTGTGTAAAACCCGTGAGTGTAAGAGTGTTCATTTCAAACCGCGTCTTGCTCATTTTCATACTGACAAGCTTCCCCTGTTTGTTGACTGCGGAGGACGGATCTCGCCCTGCTTCGGGTGTCGAAGAAATTGACGCCAAGACAGCGGACTGGGATATCGAAGCAACACCCGGAAAGACAATCGATCAACCTATCGATACGACTGAGGGTACCTGGATCACGGTTGATGTGAGCCCGGACGGCAAGAAGCTTGTGTTCGATTTACTGGGCGATTTGTATGAGATGCCAATCGAGGGCGGTGATGGGAACGACGGACGTGGCTTTCCGACGAAGTTGACCTCTGGGGTCGCATGGGACATGCAACCCGTTTACAGCCCCAGTGGTGAAGAAGTTGCTTTTACGAGTGACCGAACAGGCGCTGAAAAAAAAGCAGGTGACAACCTCTGGGTTCTCTCTCTTGACGCAGAAGAGCCCACGCAAGTCACGAAAGAGTCGTATCGTCTGCTCAATGGTCCTTCGTGGTCGCCGGACGGAGACTATCTGGTGGGGCGGAAGCACTTCACCAGTCGCCGTTCCTTGGGGGCAGGCGAAATGTGGATGTACCACAAAGATTCAGTCAATTTGAACTCCACTGCTGGGGTTCCTTTGACGAATCGTGTGAGCGATCAGAAGGACGTCAACGAGCCTGTGTTTTCTCCTGATGGAAGGTATCTGTATTACTCACAAGACGTAACGCCGGGTAGCGATTTCGAATACGACAAAGATTCCATCAAAGGGATCTACGCGATCAAGCGTCTTGATTTGGAAAGTGGGGAAACCGAGGTTCTGTTACGTGGTCCCGGCGGTGCTTGCCGCCCGACACCCTCGCCCGACGGGAAGCAACTAGCTTTTGTCCGAAGGGTGGGTGCCAAGACCGGTTTGCATCTCTTTGACCTGCAATCGGGTGCTGTGCGACTAGTCTACGACCTTCTGGAACGGGACATGCAGGAGGCATGGGCAATTCATGGTGTCTATCCACATTTTGCATGGATGCCCGATGGTGATGCGATCGTTGCATGGGCAAAGGGAAAAATACGCAAGATTGATGTTGAGATGGGAACCGCTGAGGTGATTCCGTTTCACATCAAGGACAAGCGTGTGATTAAGCCTGCGGTTCGGTTTGCTCAGGAGATCGGACGTGATAGCTTCGATGTCAAGATGTTGCGTTGGGTGACCGTCTCACCAGAAGCTGACCGAGTGGCGTATCAGGCATTGGGGCATGTCTACATTCGTGATCTTCCGGACGGTGAACCAAAGCGACTTACCAATCAGGAAACTGAGTTTGAATTCTGTCCGAGCTTTTCTCGTGACGGCAAGTACGTTGTCTACACGACTTGGAATGACCGCTCTTTGGGAAGTGTGCGAATTGCATCAGTGGATCCAGCGCAAAACGAAAATTGGATCGTGACACCCGAGCCCGGCCACTACACCGATCCAGTGTTTTCGCCAGATGGACAGCTGATCGTCTATCGGAAGCAAGCTGGTGGCGGCATCACAAGTCCCCTCTGGTCTCGGGATTCGGGCCTGTACGTAATACCAACACGGGATGGCGTGGGAAGCAGAATCTCGAAAACCGGTGTTCGACCACAGTTTGGCAAGCAGCAGGAACGCGTCTTTTTTCAGCAGAAGAATTCTGAAAAGGAAGCTGACAATCTGGAATTGCGGTCAGTCGACCTCACAGGAAATGAGGAACGAACACACTACAGCAGCACCTGGGCAACTGATTTTCGTGTTTCGCCAGACTCCAACAGCATAGCGTTCATCGAACGTTTCCACGTTTACGTGGCACCGTTCGTCCAATCCGGTCGCAGCATCAAAGTGGGGCCCAATGGGAAAGGCCTGCCGACTCGACGTGTTAGTTCTGATGCCGGGGACTTCATCCACTTTTCGGGGGATTCCAAGGCAATCCATTGGAGCTTGGGGGCTGAACTCTTTACCAAGGAACTCAGCAAACCTGATGCTGAACCTGGAAGCAATGGAATTGGTTTCACCGCACAACATGCGAAACCTGGTGGGAAAACAGCCATTCTGAATGCTCGAATCCTAACCATGGCGGCGGAAGGGGTGATAGAGTCAGGGACTGTGGTGATTGATGGCAATCGTATTGTTGCCGTTGGGAAGTCCGGGGAGGTTCAAGTGCCAGAAGATGCTTACCGCGTCGATGCAAAGGGGCAGGTGGTGGCACCGGGGTTCATTGACACTCACGCCCATGGTGCGCAGGCCGCGAATGGGATGACACCGCAGCAGAACTGGGTCGATTTCGCGCGGCTGGCGTTTGGAGTGACCACCATCCACGATCCAAGCAATCAAACCCACAGTATCTTTGCTGCCAGTGAGATGACCAAGGCTGGTTTGATTTCTGCACCTCGCACATTCTCGACAGGCACCATTTTGTATGGAGCAACGAGCGCGACTAAAGCTGAAATTGATAGCCTTGAAGATGCAAGGTTTCATCTGAGGCGGATGAAAGCAGTCGGGGCGTTTACGGTCAAGAGTTACAACCAGCCACGTCGTGATCAGCGTCAGCAGGTGTTGCAGGCGGCGCGAGAGCTGGAAATGATGGTGGTACCGGAGGGCGGTTCCACTTTCATGCATAACATGACCATGATCGTCGACGGCCATACAGGAATTGAACACACCCTTCCGGTTCAAACCGCCTATGACGATGTGATGGATCTGTGGCGGGGAACCGGAGTTGGCTATACCCCGACACTTAATGTTGCCTATGGGGGGATCTCAGGGGAACAATACTGGTACCAGATTGCTGATCTCTGGCTTCATCCAAGACTACAAACTTTCATTCCACCTCATGTTCTCAATCCGCGTGCTCGGCGTCGGCAAAAATCTCCCGACGAAGATTACAATCACATGAAGGTCGCTGAGATTGCCCGGCAGGTCGTTGAACAGGGTGGCTTGGTTCAGGCTGGTGGGCATGGACAGTTGAACGGGATCTGCACTCATTGGGAAATGTGGAGCTTTGTTCAAGGTGGCATGACGCCAATGCAGGCCCTCATGTGCGGTACGATCAATGGAGCGAAATATCTGGGATTGGACGGTGACCTTGGTTCCATCGAGGTCGGGAAACTCGCTGATTTGGTTGTTTTCAAGAGCGGGGCAGATCCCGCGAAGAACATACGTGATACGGAACAGGTCCACTACGTTGTCGCCAATGGTGAAATCTACGAAGCTGACAGAATGAATCGTTTTGGAAGCCCCGAGCCAAGACGTCCTTTTTATTGGCAAAACAATGGGGCTGGAACCACTCTGCTGCAGAGCTCGATGGAGCATGGAGTCGGTTGCAGTTGTCTGCGAGGGCGGCAGTAACCAACCCAGAAAAGCGTGGTTTGGCTCAACAGAACGATTGCATGGCAACCGACTGCTGAGTGGTTGTGCGTGCTGCTAGCGTTTGAGCTGGATGTCTCTCGCTTGGAAAAGACTGTCACCACACGCGATGACACCACATGAAGAGGTTGGTCGCCACTTCGCAAGCAATTCATGTTCTGCATGTAGCCTGAACGCAATTCACTTATGGTTCATTCATACGAATAAAGTTCTTTCGCCTCTCTCCAGACAACATCGTAGTCGCTGTCCGCTGTGCGGTTGGTATCACGGCCTCCCGCGAAAGCGTACGATTTTTGATGAGAGTTCAGGTTCTAGTGAGACCAGCGAATCCCGAAGAACACGTTGTTGGATTTGGTGGCGAAGTCACCGATTTTCAAAGAAGGCGGCGTTGACGTTTTCTGAATCTCAAGATCGGTGCTGCCGAGAAAACGATACTCTGCAAACAGGTCATTGAACGGGACATCTGCTTCGAAGCCCCTGCAATGAACTGGTATGCGAAGGCTTCGTCTTTGATGCTGAGGTCAATTGCAGGTGTGCTGAAGTCACCGTCGGCGATGACCACTCCAATACCGGTTCCAACGTAGGGGACAATGTTGTGGAAGTCCCGCTTCTGAAAGTCGTAGTACACGTTGGTCATGAATGCAGAAGTGTTGAGCGTGTCGGTCCAATCTGTTCCAGCTCCGTTCACCCACCAACGATCCGATGCGTTGCTGCGAAAAGAGTATTCCAACTCAGCGGGAAAATCAGTCGTGAAACTCGCGGTCTGTTGCGACGCCGAAGCCATCACTAAAACTGCCCCGTAACTGAGGAGGGGTGATGATTGGAGGGCTGGGGTGTTCGTCACTTATGCCGTTGTAATCATTCAATGTTGTTAAGCCACCGAACAGACTTAGGTAACATGTGTTCGCTGGTGCGCAAGCACAGCTATCGCATCCACCGTCACAACCTACAGTGCAGGGGTTGGCGTCACAGTCAGTCAAAGAGTCGCAATTGTTTGCAAAAGGTGACTTGAATAAGCGTCAGTCATGCTCAGCATGTGAGTTTTGAGCGGCGGAGGTTAACAGACTGAAGATGGCGAGGCGGTACGACATGTTCGTGCTGGTTGTTTTATGGTGGCAATTGATGATTGAGGCGTCATAGAGCCGTGACGCTGTCCGGTGAAAATTTCGCATATTGAAGCTGCGATTATTTCCCCGGAAGGTTTGTGATCGAATGTCACCAAACCTACGGCGTTGATCGGATATTGCCTGTGTCCCATGACATGGAATCCGCGTCAGGCTGTGCATCCTGCATCTTTGATCGGAAACGAACGATCAAACAGGAGTGGTGGGGATGATGGTGAGGCCAAAACGAATACGGCGGCCTGACGGGATGAAGAAGTTGTTTCGCGTGTGCGTGTCCTGCGAAAGAAATTGACGGTCGAATGCGTGTCATGACTGATGCAAGTCTTGTTTTTCGATTCGGAGAAGGAGACGGCAGTGATAATTTGCGGAACGAGTAGTTTTTTCTTCTCCAGTGCATGTCGGATCAGGTGTGAAGTGGTCGCTTTGATCGAGGTTTTACTCGCTCGGCTCGTGAGGTGCATTGACTGTGGATGCACAGATGTGGGGGTGCGACGTTGATTCGTTCGGTTGTGGCGGGTTAAGGTAACAGTGTCAGCAGCGTGAAGTTTGTCCGCAGTTGCGCCTTAGATAGGCGATGTTGACAATCAATGTGGCGATGTGCAAGAAAGAACCGACTACCCAGGGTTTTGGTCGTGATGAGAGTTTTAAGATGTTTAGCGATCGCGTGTCTGGCAGTCATTGGTGGCAATTCAATCGTTCACGGCGAACCAGTTCAAGGTTTCGCGGAGGAACGACCAGAGGGCTGCAAGCCGCTTCCGGAGACGATTTACGTCTCACAGCGTTTTAAGGGTCGTGCCCCGACGAATCAGTGGTTCAGCTCACTGGTTTGGGAGAAACATTCGCAGAATATGTTTCCTCACCCAATGGGGGTTGTGTTTGGGGATTCAGGATTGTCGCTTGCCTACCCCGGTGCTGCGATGGTCAGCAGCGCCGATTCCATCATGGGTGGCGGAGTCTCCAGCAATGGAGACATTGTGATTGGGCATAGTGAGATTGTGAGTGCTGACTCAACGCATTTAGATTCAAATTCGCAATGGTTTATCACCGGCGTGCAGGAGTCAGGAGACGCCGTTCTTCGGATGACGATTGGGCATGGTAGTCCGTTTGTGTTTTGCAGATATGCGGGAGGCACGCCACGACTAACGTTTGCACACGTCCCCACTGTGTTCATGAAACTAAGTGATTCGGTAATGGGAATTACTGTCCGGGGCAACCACTACGGGATTTTTGGGGCAGACGGGTCCTCATGGGATGGCTTAGGCAGCTCGACGTTCACCAATGAATCCACGAGAGATTACTTTAGCGTCGCGTTGTTGCCCGACGGTAGCGAGCGGACTCTGCGGATGTTCGCGGGTTACGCGCACAACCATGTGGTGGGTAGCGATGCACAATACAAAATTGCGGATGGGCACCTCGTCACGGAATATAATTTTGAAATCGAAACGTTGGGTGGGTCAGACACGTCGGGCACTCTGTTTGCTACCTATCCCCACCAGTGGAAGTACCTAACAACACCATTGACGGATCTTGTATACAAATCTGTTCGTGGGAACATGAAATTAGGAACGGGAGACCAATTCCGAACTCGTCTTCCGTTACAGGGAGTGTTGCCAATGCTGCCGGTGGCCGGGAGTGTTGATCGTCAACGTCTGCTTGGTTATCTCAAACAGGAAGTGAGTCGAGCAAAACCCAAAACAGCGGATACCTATTGGGAGGGAAAACACCTTGGAAGACTGGCTACGTTGGCAGGGATTGCTGAGGTGCTCGGCGAAGATCGCATCGAGGACCAGTTTGTTAACGAGATGCAACTTCGGTTGGAAGACTGGTTTGTTGCTTCGCCCAATGAAACGAATGGCTTGTTTTTCTACGATAAGAATTGGGGAACGTTGATAGGCAGTCCCGCGTCTTATGGCAGTGACGCTGAATTGAATGATCATCATTTTCACTACGGTTATTTCATTCGGGCAGCCGCTGAGGTGGCCAGGCGTAATCCAGAGTGGGGAGCACAATGGGGAAAAATGGTGGATCTGTTGGTTCGTGACATTGCCTCGGGCAGCGCAGAGGATGATCTATTCCCGAGACTGCGTTGCTTTGATGTTTATGCCGGGCATTCATGGGCGTCTGGTCACGCCAAATTCGGTGATGGGAATAACCAGGAGTCATCATCTGAGGCGATGAACGCCTGGTATGGAATGATGCTTTGGGGCGAGGTTACTGGCAATGATCTGATCCGGGATCGGGGTGTCTACCTTTACAACACAGAACGCGTGGCTATTGAGGAGTATTGGTTCGACGTTTCCTCCACCAATTTTCCTGCGAATTTTCCAGAAGTGGCGTTGGGGATGGTGTGGGGCGGGAAGGGGGCGTTTGCCACCTGGTTCTCTGCAGACATCGATTGCATTCATGGCATTAATTGGTTGCCGTTCACGCCAGCTTCCATTTACATGGGGCGGCACCCTGATTACATCAAGCGAAACTTTGACCGTATCACCGCAAAACGCAAGCAGGGATCTGACTACAACAATGGTTGGGGCGATTTAGTTGTCATGTTCGGTGCACTTCAAGACCCCGCAATAGGTTTGACCCACTTAGGCAAACATCCCCAGTGTAAGATAGAGGAAGGGAACACTCATGCGTTTATGTTCCACTGGCTGCAGGTACTTAACCGCTATGGGGTGAACCACGCTGAAGTTACCTCAAATCACCCGTTCGTGAACGTATTTGAAAAGAATGGAAAAAACACCTACGTTGCGTACAACTTTGACGATGCGCCGTTGAAGGTGACATTTTCAGACGGAACAACTTTGGTCGCAAATCCAGGTGTGCTGACCATCGCTGAATAGCATGGATTGGCATCCGCTCGCAAATATGCGACGGCAGGTCATCAAGGTTCAAGCTTCTCTTACAATTGTGGCGCAGCGAAAGGATGGAAGCGACGGCGGTAGAGATGTTTCCATGGCAGTAGAACAGGAACTGGGTGACACGTAGTTGTGCTGCGTGAGAAAACCTTTCTCATGATTCAGCATGGTGGTTTCATACGGGCCGGGCCACGTTTGAGTGCGTCCCCTGTCCCTATTGAAATTCGATGCGAGCCGTAAACAGTGATGCATCTTCGAAATGAAACTATTCGATTAGGTTGGAATTACAAGATGGTGAGAAAATTCGTGAGCGCAGCCGTTTTGCTTGCCAGTGTCTCATTTGGTGTGTCGTGTGCTGCATGCCTATGGGACCGGGATACTTTAGCGATGGAACGCCAGCGTTTTCCAACAGCTTTGGAGTTGATTGCCGGGAAGTTTCTCCGTCACTCTGCTGATTTCTACCGGTGGAGAATTGAGGATCGTGGGGAGCGAATCAAGGCCGAGCCCAGTGCTGATCTATATGATGATCTTGCCGTTGCCCATGAAAAATCCGGAGATACGGAAGAGGCAATCCGTGTCATTGAAGCGAAGGATGGGCTGTACCCCGGGCTTTACTCGACACATGCCAATCTTGGAACGTTCTACTTTCATTCTGGTCGCTTTGACTTAGGTTTAGCAGAAATTGATAAAGCACTTTTGATAAACCCGAACGCCCATTTTGGTCGAGAGATCTATCAAAAGCGACTGGTTGAATACCTGCTCAGTCATAGGCAGGAAGATCAACCGCTTCTGCCGCTCTCGGAAAACACCCCCAACGGAATGAGCCCCATAGGCTTCGGAGCATTTCTTGTCAGTAACGAGTCTGGGGAGGTTGTGGTTGAGGATCCTGCGAAGGTGGTCGACGAGGGAATCAAGGGTGTGCTTGGAATGATGAAATTCGGCAACCACGACTCCCCAGTGTTGCTAGAGGCGTTGGGGGATCTGCTTGTCAGTCGCGGATATGATTCCGATGCAAAGCAACTTGCTGCGAGGGCTTACCTGAAGGCCTCCTATGAAGTTGACGAATTACCCGTTCAGCAGTTGTATCGAGAGAAGGCGGAGAAGTGTCTTAAGTTTCAGACCAGGGAGGGTGCTTCTGAAGGTAGCTTGACTCTTGCCGAACTGGAATCTCAGTTCCAGTCGGAATTAAATGAAGCAAACCTATGGTATGAAACAATTGTAAACAAAGAACAGGGATGGATCACTGCTGGGGAAAACGTTGAACAGGCGTTTGAAAATGAGTATTACGAGTCGCCGGTGGTTGGGCCAAAGTTTGCAGCGGATGGCAAGTACCCGATGTGGGTGGCCATTGCCTCAGTCTCGGTGAGTTTGGCCTTGATCGCTGTCGTGATTCCGGTGGCGATTCACAGGCAGCGAAAGAAGGTATAGGGAGCAGCAATCCAATAACGCAGTCTAGCCATCACGTATCACTGTGCTGATTTGGTCATTCTACGATTTCGTGAGTTGATTCAGTCCGCAGCGTTGCAGGCGATAGCGTGATGCATTTCAATTGATGTTCGCCACGAATATACATTCGGTTCGCGTAGATTGCAGGGTGCGAATACAAGACCTGAGGGGCGTCAAACACCTTGCACCGTGCTAGGATTTCTTTTGTTCCGTCGGTTCGTAGCAGCAACAATTCACCTTTGCCAACAACCAGCAAATAGTTTTCCGTCGCAAAGGTCGCAGCATAATCGCCCAACGCGCGATCTCGCAGACGCCACTTCTCCGACAGATCCGAAGCATCGAGGCAATACAGAAAATTCTTGACGCAGTAGATGTGATTGCCGACCACGATAGGTGTGCTCATGTCGGTGCGCAGTTGCATTGATCTTGATACCGTTTTAGACGGGGTGCCGTCAGCACTGTCAAATGCGATGGAGCGGATACCATTATTCTCAGTAGCAATGAGAAGTACTTGTTGTCCTTGTTCGTTTGCATACAGGATAGGAGTCGGCACATTGAAGTCGCCGTCCGCATGCGGTTCGATCGTCCACAACCGCTTTCCGTTATCGAGGGCCCAGCCACCAAGAGTTTTTTGGTCATGGCCAATAATCTGTTTGACTCCTCCCAAATCGGCAACGATGAGTGATCCGTGCGAGGGTGGTAAACCTGCAACCTTCCACAGTAATGCTCCTGTGTCTGGATCGAGAGCAATCAAAGAGGCATCGGGGGCACCGGGCGCAACAATGAGTTTGCCATCAGCAAGAAGTGGTGATCCGCAATATCCCCACGGTAGTTCCGCGTCCAAGGGGAACTCATCACGGAAGTTTTTCTCCCAGAGCACGTTGCCGGTGTGTAAGTCAACGCACAGCAGGTTGCCCAACGCACCTTGGCAAATCACATGGGACTCAAGGATGAGGGGGGTGGCACGCGGCGAATTACCGTAGTCAAGTGCAGCAGCAGCAAGCCGCTCTACTCGCCAAATTGGCTCGCCGGTCTCTGCGTCCAGACAACGATAGACGTCTTGGAAGTCATCCTGGTCGCGATCCCCGAACACTACATATTTGTCGTTGGCAGCAATCCCACCCAAACCCGCATGCACTAAGGGAACGTCCCAAACCACATCAGGGGAGTCAGGGAGGAGGGAGGGCAGTTTGGCTAGGTGGCCATTGCGGGCTGGACCAAGCCAGCTACCCCATGAATTAATTCGCTGTGGTGTTAGTTTTTTTTTGCGACCGAAGTGCTCGCCGACAGTGGTACGAAGCCAGCAAGTGACTCAAGCGCCTGTAGCACTGTTGGTTGGATCGCAGCATCGCCCAATGCGGTGGCAATCTGTTGTCGGAGTTTAATGTCCAGCGAGTCAGCAACAAACACGGTTACGAACGGGACTGGAATCGTCTTTCCAACCACTCGTAAATCCCCCTTCTTGATGGTTCCGCAACCTTCCAGAAGTGGTTGTGCGTAACTGGAAATCACCGCAGCGGTTTTTGATTCAGGGCCAAGGTCAATGACTTTGCAGGCCCCATCGCTGCAAGCCTCATCAATTTTCTGCCGGTCTGTAGGAATGTGAACGTTAGCTGCTTTCAGCAATTGAAGCGCAGCGCTGTGCTTTTCTTCTGCTTCGGAGGGTCCGAAAATGATCGTATAGTCGTTCAGGTCAGCAACAGATTTTGCCGGATCTTCTTTATTAACGACGATCATGCCGTATTGCGTGGTATTACCATTTTGGTCGGTAAGCTCACTGATCGCTTTCATTGCCTTCTTTGCAAGCTTCGAATCCGCCCGCACGACTGATTGCTTCCCGATGATGATGTCCGATTTTCCACCAGTCTTTTTCAACGCTGACGGGAGAGATTCGCTGAATACGACTGTTAACTTGCAATTCATCGTCGTTTCAAGATGCTTTGCAAGAACTGTGTAGTCCCGCTGGGCATAGCCTTCAACGCAAGGGCAAGATAGCGGTGCCGCAAGTGGGTCCATCACCACCATGGTCAGTAACTTCGTCTGATCAGCTGCCTTGGAATTCTGGGATAGCGGTAAACAGCACAGCATCACCATGCAGCAGACGGAAAATAAGTATCGGCGTTTCATGAAGGTTTCAATCATTTGGATGCCTCGATGGTAAGTCGTGCGGTGACGCCTTGTCCGATGGTGGTCGGCTGAAGCTTTGCTTCTTTCTGATTTTCAACTTTGCTCTTTTTGTTGGCTTTCAGGCCAGCAGGCTTGGGCTCCATGACTTTGATGTGGTTGCGGGTCAGGTCCAGCATGTAGACCTTCGCGTTGACGTGGGATACCGCGATGGAGACGTTTTTGCAACCTGGAACGAGATCGACGTCACCGACGTATGATACCAAGGCTCCATTGGAGTCAAAACACTTGATACGGCCCGAGCCCGATTCAGCGGTATACACATATCCCTTTTTGTCGAAACAGACATTCATGGGATTGCAGCAACTGGTAAACCCATTGATTCCCGTTCGGTCCGATTTTCCCCATTTGTTGATTTCGGTACCGTTGATGTCGTAGTGCACCACTCGATCGCGTGAATTTTCAGCGACATAAATCCCGCTCTCGCAACATTGCACATCCATTTGCCCGCAACACCCGCTTAGACCGCTCACAATCACGGCAGCATCTTTGAATTGCAGATCCATTTTCCAAACGTCGTAGCCATAGCCGGTGGTGCCGCGAGTCGTAACGAACAGATGGTTTCCAGTGGAACTAATGGACGATACCCGCATTTTTGTGCGGATCATGCTGTCCACTAATGAATTGATTTGTGCTTCGGTGGGTTCCGTATCAGACTTCGTTTCGGGTTCGTCGCTGTCCAGTGCGGCGCGTTTCAGATCATCGACCTGCTTTTGATAACGTTCCATCAGGTCTGGTAACATTTTGATCAATCGTTCTTCGGATGCATTAAGCGTGCCGCTTTCTTTCCGCGTCTTGAGTTGGGTAAGCATGTTCTCATACGAGGTCACCCGACTCTCCGCCATTGCAATTGGGTCTCTTGCAGTCATCGAGCGTTTCAAGGTTGCGAGGGCCTCAGAACGCAGCTGCGCTTTACTGTCTCGCAGGCGAGCAGCATGCGGAGACGCAACTTTTGTTATCAACTTGCCATTGGGGGCAAAGCGGAACAGCTTGCCTTCACCGCCAACCAAGATCGTGTCATCTTCTGCTACGCCGACTGATTCTGGCTTCACATTCACCTTCCATGAATTCAAAATCTTGCCGTCATCGTTGGCCACTCGAACTTCACCGGGACCGTTCCCGCAGACCGCAATGATCTGTCCTTGGTTGTTCAGGCAAAATGCATTTACCTTGAGAACTGACGACGCACCCGTGAACTGAATGATCCCTGTTTGTGCATGCGTCGATTGGTCGTCAATGCTCTTAACCTCATCTGCCATCGCGAGGGAAGCCAGTACGACGCAGGGTAGTGCGAGAAATGCTGAGCGCATGATTACCTTTCCTTGTTTTTGTAGTGAGGCGTTTATCCTATCAGACCTGAAACTAGGTTCAAATCGAGAAACCGTGATCGAACTTCAGGTGGTCAGGTCCGCGGTTTTGACAGCACGCATCGGAACCTGGATGAAACGTCTTACATCAGTGCCCTTGTTGGCCCAGTTTGAGGCGGTGTTTTTGTGAAAATCGCGAGTTTTGTTTGTCCGATCAGCAACATGCGGCTGCGAAGCTGCAGGGAAGACACCCCACTGAAAACTGGCTTACCGCACTGAAAGCTGGCGTGAACGTTCGACCGTGAAGGAATTACTCGAGAAAATCTGGTCGCGACCCAGCAAATGCATGCAAACCGTGATTATGCCGTAGGCAAGGGATATTTTCGTAGCGATCCGGACGATCGAGGTTGGCATGGGAGCTCAGGCCGCGCTTTCCGCCACGCAAGCTTCACGTGTTGAGAGAATGCTGTAATCCGGCTGCCTGCCCCTGGAGCGGGTGTACATCGGGGGGACGCGAGAGCATGGTAAGCATCAGAGAACTCAGTCACGTTCGAGTCGAGCGGCATGCGAAGCGGCGTCTCACTTCGAGTTGGGATTTGCGGAGAGGCTGGGTGGATGAATGCCTGAGGTATCGATGGCTAAGAACCCAATCAACGCAGCTCCACCGAGGCGTCCGCTGCGCTCAACGCCCACCGTCTCTATTTTTCCAATATCATCTCTGTTCGCTTGATAGAGGTTGGTAAAACGTTTGTTGGGCGATTCGTGATCAATGATGGTTGTTTTCAGACGAACTTTATTGTTCGCAGAGGCAGAGACTTCGATGTTCATCGTGTAAAGATTTCCACCAATAGGCGTGAATGGCATGGTTTGATTTGTTACGAGATACTGTTGGTCATCGACACGCTGCACCCGGAATCCACCACCTGTGTACCCAGGGTGGAATAGCATTCTGAGATTTCCGATGGACACGCCCACGTGGTATCCGCCAGCGCCTGCCTGTTCTCCCCCAATTTTGGCTACTACGGTGAACGCTTCCGTGAACGTCTCTTGGTCAACCACTTGAGCCGCCGAAACCAGAAGTCGTTGATCGCCTTCGTTGTGTCTGCCATCAAACCTTGCGATCCCGTCCCTCACGGAGGCGGTTGCACCGTCAACAGTGGTGACGTACTTCATCTTGCGGTAATTAGATTTTATTGATTCGGTCGCGATGTTGAATTCTTCAAGAAAACCTGCCACATATTTGTCTAGCGTAAATCGCACACTTCCAAGAACATAGGTGGTGTTGGACGAACGATCTCGTGTAAACCTTTGTTTCCATCTGGCAGCCTGTTCATTGAAACTGTATTTCGATTTCAAGACGGTGGTGTCTCCCATGGCTTTTGCGATCAACCAAGCTGCTTGTAGTTTGATCGACTGTTCATTCGCATTCAATAAATCGAGCAACACTTCCATGCACTGTTGCGGCAGGTAGTCAAATAAGGCTCGAGCCGCCGATAGCCGAACCGCAGGACTGGGCGCGGCCAGCAGGGGTCGAAGTTCCTGAAGGCTTTTTTCTCCGTGAACGATTTCCCACGCGGGGATGGCAGCGATTCGAATTGCGTCAATTGGATTTTTTAATGCATGTTTGAGTCGCATTACATCGTCGCTCGAAACAGCGAACCACAGCGCAAGAGACGCATGCTTGTGAAGACGTTTGCTTTGTAGCTCGGGAAAAATGGAAAGAATCGTTGCGACTGCGTCGTCATGAGGCATTGCGGCTAAAACTTGAAATGCGGCAAGCAAATACGTTTCGCGTACTTCACGATCCGACTTGGAGTTGATGGAGTTGAGGATAAGTTGCGATTGGAGGAGAATCTCAAGGTCGAGACTGTTGGTAGACTCTTCAAGTTGTTTCTTGGGCGCATCGCCTATCGAAAGTAGCTGGATCTGGGCTTGGGTTCTTTTGTGAAACTGTTTGCTTCCAAGCTGCGAAATGAGATTCTTGATCTCTGCCGCAGGAGTATTGCGTGCCTTGTAACGTTTAATGAGTTCGATTGCGCCTGCCGCATTTGCGGGAACACCCGCGTCGCGTAGAACCAGCTTGTAGGTTGCAAGTTGCGGCTTTGCTTCTGCATCACCAGCACGAGCTCGTTCGACAATGGAAGCTGTAAGCATCCCCATCGTGCTCGTCAGCAACAGAAGTAAGTTCGGCAAATGAGATGCATTCGGTTTCATCGGTGGGGAGTATGAAGTCATTTTGTCCCGCAGTGCACGGTGGGTCGGCGCGTGTCCCGAAGTAAACGCCCTTCACGCTGGCTAGCGAGTAGGTCCGCGCAAAACAGCATTGTCGTCACATTCCTGGTTCAAGGGCACGCAGTCTTCGTGACTTTTGCGTTGGCTTGCTGCCACAAAAGGAATTTTAATTGCCGTACTCGATTGGTCGCCAGGCAGCGATACGATTGGAATTAAGGTTTGGATTGTATCAAACACTTAATTCCCAAGAGGGACCACCGTGGCAGAAAAGCGGGACATTGTCATGCTCTCGACGCTTGCTTGGCCAGCACATCCACATCGAGGATTATTGGCATGTTGCCAATTAGTCAACGATCTTTCGGGGCGAAGGGATTCGACGTGCCTCACCTTGCTGGTGTTTGTGCAGGCGACCGGCTGCGACGAAAGGTCCGAAATTAAACGCGGTCAAGCGTGCCTGTGACGCCGGCAAACGTATCCGTTTCGATTCCGAACCTCTGTAGGATCGTGGTGAACAGTAAGGCGAGCGGTTCTTCTTCCGCAACAACTTTTCCCCGCCAGCCCGCATCACTGACGATTCCTGCTCCTGCCTGATTATCATCATTGCCGTTTCCAAATTTCAGATAACGTCCGTTATTGAAACCAAGGTTCTTTCCACCGGCCGAGATGATGGGATAGTTACGGGAGAGGTGGAAACTGCTGGAAGCAGATCCATGCATTGCGAACGTGTTGTCAAGCAATGATCCATTGCCGCTCGGCTCAGGAGTTGCCTTCAAACGATCAAGAAAACGGCCAAACTCGCTTGCCTGATAGCGATTGTAGGTGCCTAGGTTTTTCCAACCATCAGGTTTTTTGACGTCATGCGTTAACGCATGCGCATTGCCCAGGTCGACGGCTTTGGAGAGGAGATTGTGCGGGCCTCCGCCGTTTTCTCGACCCAATTGGAACGTGGCCACTCGAGTTGAATCGCTAAAGAACGAGAGGTAGATCAACTCATACATCGTCTGGAAGTAAAGTCGAGCCTCCTCTGGTCCTGACTCGAGGTGCAGATGTTGCGTATCAACTACAGGCACAGGAGTGTCCACCCATTTCTGTGCTCTTTCGAGTTTTACTTCTGTGTCGCGCACTGCATCGAGGTATTGCTGCAGTTTGCGGCGGTCACGTTGCGAGATCTTTCTGTCGAGCGACCGAGTGTTTTCAATGAGAAAGTCCAATGAACTTTTTGAACGCGCAAGCCTGGCCCCCGCGTTTTTGTCATTCGCAACAAATAGTGTGTCAAAGATTTGCTTTGGTTTATTCATGGCGGGGATGGGACGCCCCGCCTGATTGAATGATTGTGTCTGCGCGCCGCGTGGACCTCCAATTCCACCATTGGTGGACATCACCAGCGATGCGTGCCTGGTCGCTTCATTCGTGTTTCGGGCGATCACTTGGTCCAAGGAAACAGTATTCTTGTAGGGACCATGTCCTCCCGTTGCGGCACCTGTCAGATACTGGTCCGCGTTGGAATGGCCGTGAACCTTTCTGGCATCGGGGTGGGATAAGCCTGAGTAAATCGTGATGTCGGTGCGGAGAGGTTCCAGCACATCGAGTACTTTGGTTAGTTCAAAATCCCGTTCTCCGCCGCGAGGGAACCAACTCCAGTCATGCCATGCCGGATCGGTCTTGAGTGGAAGCCCAACCCCGTCGGGATGGTACACACTGACAAACCGCTTCGGCGTCTGTTGCGGAGCGCTGGCAGAGCCCGCTGTCGCTTCAAGCCAGGGTAACGCTAAAGCGATACCTGAACCGCGAAGAAAGTTCCGGCGATTGATTCCCCGAGAAGTCTCATTCATGATCCGATCCTGTCTTCTGTTTGGCATGAAATAGGTCACTGTTCGTGATGAGGTGAATCAGGTCTTCCAGTTGGTCCCCTGATTGTCTGAATTGCACCGCCAGTCTGTCAACGTCAGCCCGATCCGCAAAAGTAAGGGGACGCCCCAGTGCATAGGCCGTCATTTTGTGCACCATCGCTCGAATGAACTGGTCTTGGCGGGCACTGAGCAAGTATTCCTTGAGACCGTCAATGCCACTCAGTTCCTGCTGATTGAACAACATTGAGGTTGCATCGACTGGTTTTTTCCCGATATGAGTCCGAAATGAGCCCTGTGCGTCATAGTTTTCAAATGCGATTCCCCAAGGGTCGATCCGAGAATGGCACGAAGCACAGGCGGCTTTGTTGCGATGGTCTGCGATCCGTTCTTTGAGAGTCATCTCCAGAATCCGAGGGTCGGTCAAGTCAACTTCGGGAACATCTGGCGGTGGCGGAGGCGGTGGGTCATCAAGGATGCGTTCGAGCAACCAGACGCCCCGCTTGAGTGGGTTGGAGTCCGAACCGTTCGAGTTCATCGCCATCACAGCGGCTCCGGTGAGCAGACCCCCGCGATGTTGTCCAGGGGCTATTTCAACCCGCTGGAAATCGGGGCCGTACACGTCCCGAACTCCGTAATGGTTCGCGAGCCGTTCATTGACCAACACGTAATCTGAGTGCAGGAAATCAAGAACACTTCCATTGCGAGTCAACAGGTCTGCAAAAAATGCAATTGGTTCCTCTTTGATGGCGGATAGCAATTCCGCTTCCTGAATGTGTGTGATGCTATTCAGACCGTCCAGACCTAGCCACTGGCTCACGAAACTTTCTTGGAAACGTCTTGCCCTCGGATCGGCAAGCATGCGTTTGACTTGTCTGTGCAGCGTTCCTTTCTGGTTGAGGCGTCCACGCTCCGCGACCGCTAACAGTTCGTCATCTGGAATGCTCGACCAGAGAAAGAATGAAAGTCTGCTAGCAAGAACGAAATCATTGATCTGTTCGGTTTTCTTTCCGGCAGATTGTTCAGAGACTTGTTCGGTGATGTACAAGAACTCGGGGCTTGCCAGTGCTGTGGCAAGGACCTCCAGCATCGCGTCCTCGAAACTTGGAAGATCGACACGGAAGGATGCGAACAGCTTCATGAACTGATTGATCTCTCCGGTTTCAGGAGGACGCCGCCAGACGCGCAACAAGAACCGATCAAGAATTTCTCGCGCATAGGCATTTTCATCGTGGCTCATTTCACTCGCAAAGAAGATGTCGGTGTGAGTTTGGGGAGGCCACTGGGCGTGATACGGCGCAGTGATTCGGACGTGATCAATGTGAAGGCGTAAGGGGTTCTTGTTATTCCTGGTGCTCGACACATTTCGAAAGTGAATGAACTCATCGCGTCGCGGGAAATTTGTGTCTAGCTTGCGGAAAGGGTTTCGCTGTATCTCACTGAGCGGAATGTCAAAATTGATATACTCTGGGTCATTTGCGCTCGCGGTTACAGGTATATCCCGTTGACTGATGACCTCAGTGAAGTTTGCATTGTTGCTGGTGTGCGCACTAAAGATAAGCCGGAGGCTTGCGTGCTCGTTTTCTTCCATGGTCGTGCGACCGACACGGATGCTGACGCGCATGATCCCCTCGTCTGGTAGAAAGCGATCTAGATTCCATTTGGATTCCTGAGATCGGTTCAGCACCAGCACAACGGGTGAGGGTTTGGAGTCGGACACTTCAGCGGTGCCGGTGGTTGGCTTCGCGCTTCCGTTAGAGAACGAGAGTCCGGCGCCAGTTTCAGTGTTGAAGAGGTGTTGCCGCTTCGCCTGGTTTTTGTAATCGTCATCGGACTTGTTAAATGGCTTTGCGTTCTTTGATTTTGCGAGCGATTGAATTTGCTCTTGCATCAAGATGTCATAGACGACGGGCTCGGAACGCGGACCGCTGATCGTCACACGCTTTAACGCTTCAAGTGCGAGATTACGGTAGGTTTCGAATTGCATGGCCGACATTTGCAGCAACTCTGAATTCTTGATGAAACCATCTTCAGACGCAGTTTCCGTTGGAAGTGACTCCCCAATAGAGTAGGGGAGTCCCAGTAAATCCTGAATCGCATAGTTGTATTCAGCTCTGGTCATACGACGAAATGATGTGTGCTCGGAACTGTTGCGTCTTACAAAGGACGCCTTGTTCATCTCCGTGCTGATCCATGTGACCAACTGCTTGCGTTCTTCGTTGGTGAGTGCGAAATCCGGTTCGTCATCCGGCGGCATCTCTGAATTGCTCAGTACCTTGTAGATTTCACGCCAGCGCTCCACGCTTTCGCCCGCGAGCAGATTTGGACTGATTTCATCAACACGCAAATTGGCGTGTTTTTCATCTGGCCCATGGCAGGCCATACACTTGGATTTCAGCAGCGGCGCGACCATAGCGTGATACTGCTGCAGGTCAGACTTCGGGATCCCAGTGAAAACGGCGGGTTTGGTGGCTTGGTTCAGAAAACTCGATTTCGCGCGTCCTTCCTTTTTTAACTTTTCAAAAGCGATGTTACCTTCCGCCGGATTGGGGTCCGCTGCTCTGACAGGCGAAGTGGCTGCCAACAGTAAAATACAAATTGCGGTCAACGAAGCCAGTTTGAATCCAATTCGCGGAGTGAAATGATCAGGTACGCCAGCTGCCTGGGCGAGAGATCCAACATCGGCTACGCGTAGATGAGGCTTGAGCGCACTGGGGACACGCAGTTCCTGCATTTGGCAGAACGGCATGACAGTGCCCGAGCCATTTATTCTGGGTGCGTCAATCAACGGCTTCATTGTGATCAAGATGGGCACTAGAGTGTTTTGGTGATCCATGAGGGTTTGTGACAACTCTGTGGCTGGTCGTCATGTCAGGTGGGAGCGAATTCGACGCGACCCGTGGGATCGGACGAGCTTTTCGAATGAGACCGAAACGTGCGCATTCACTATCAGAAATTCTAGCAGGTTTTCAAGTTTTCCCATCTCGCAATTCACGAATTTACGGACGATTTGCACACACTGATTGGGAAAACCGGATCAATGAGATAGTGATTGTTTTTATTTCTTTGGTCCGTATCCTTCGTAAAGCTTTACCCAGTCCAGTTGAACGGAGCCGAAGTCTTGCCCTTTGAAGTCGATTTGCTGTGATTCTTCGGCGGTTTCCAAAGTGATCAAGGGGTCTTCGATGAGACTGGACTGTTCGTTCACTGTGATCAGAATCGCGCCCTCTTTGATTTCAATCGTCACATCGTTCCACTGATTCAGCGGGAAGAATGATTTTGGAAGTTGGACTCTCTTTTTCTTTTGCAGCGTCAGTACACCCCCGTTCGCCCGGAAAACGAACGAGTTGACATGATGTCCGAGATCCAGCAATGAGCCTCGATCACGGCCTCGTTTGTCGGTTTCGTTGTAGCGAACACGCATCTGAATCGCGAAAGCTTTTGGAACTGGTTTCAGGAAAATGACGGTGCGTGTGCCATCATGCCCATCTTTCTTGGCTTGCATCATCTTTTGGTAGGGGACGTCCGCAAGCCCACCCGTAAGAATTCCATCCTTTACGTTCCAGTTTGTGTTTTGGCGAATAACCCACTGATGTGTGTTTTTATGCTTACCATCGATATCGAAGCCATCCTCATAGATGAGCTTCACTCGATCAAAGAGTTGGGGAGAATAATCTGCTCCCACCGCATCGGTGTGGGGCTGACTGCTTAGAAGAATCACGAAGAGAGTTGCGGAAACATATTTCATGGTGGAAGTGGTGGATTCGAAAGTTGGGGGAAAGTTCAACGCGCTTAAGAACAGGAGACTCTGTGCAGGTCGCCTACCCTGGTTTGGCTAGTGCCGGCAAATTTTTCCAGCCATCATGGGCAACAAGGGGGTAGCTGCCATAAGCGAGTCAACAATTCTCGAGTCAGGCTTCGACGGGTCAGCGGCCTTGTACGCATCTATGTTGAGATGCCTATCAGTTAAAAATGTGAAATGCGTCATTGCTCACTCAGGCTGGAGAGTTTGGCAGAGTTAGTTGAACGCAACTGAGATTGCTCGGAGGTATCTTGAGCATGAACACGCTAAACTGTCTGCCAGTCGGTATAGGCGTGGCAGTTTCAGCTACTTTTCGCGTTGGGTTTACCTTGCTATCTGTTGATCGAAACGATGTGCTGTGCTTAAGTTCACCCGGTATTGGGAACTAAGAGCATCAAGGTTCATGGTGTTGTTGTTTCGCCGTTTTGGTTTCGAGGCTTGAGTCTAGGGAGCAGCATTCATGAGAGGATGTCACTTGAACTGGTTTTGCCTATCAATACTCGTCGTTCTATTTCTATGTTTCTCACCAATAGAGGTGCTTGCTGCGAGTCCGCGCACCTTGAGGGTTGGCGTAGCGAAGGTTGATGTCACTCCCACTGAACCGGTTGTACTCGCCGGTTATGGTGGGCGGACCAGGCCTTTCGAACAAATCGATACTCAATTGTGGGCGAGGGCGTGCGTGATCGGAATGAAAAATCCGGTCGCATTGTTGGTGCTTGATAACTGCGGAGTACCACAAAGTGTTACGGATCTTGTTGCGGAGGGTGTTGCGGACCACGGAATAAGCAAAGATCGTTTGATGATTGCGGCAACCCACACACACTGCGCCCCATCGCTTGTGGGCTATGCCCCGATTGTTTGGGCGGGACGTACAACCGATGCTGAAGATCAGGCGTCGGCGAGGTACACGCGTTTTGTTGCGGAGAAAATGGTACTCGCCATCATCGAGGCTTTGGCGAAGCGAGAGCCCATGTTTCTGGAATGGGGTCGCGGACGCGTGACCTTTGGTGGGAATCGAAGAGTCATCCAAGATGCGGGTTGGCGCGGCTTCGGGCTGCAAGCGGATGGGCCCGTCGATCACTCATTGCCAGTGCTAGCAGGCCGAAACAAGGCAGGGGAGGTGCGTTTTGTCTGGGCGAATTACGCATGTCACTGCACGACAGTTGGTTCACGCAACGCCGTGGGTGGTGATTGGGCGGGATTTGCAAATACGGAAATCGAATCGTTGTTCTCTGATGCAACCTCATTGATATCGATAGGATGTGGAGCAGATGTGGGACCACAGCCCACAGGTAGCTTGATGCTTGCTCGTGAACATGGAAAGACCATTGCTGTGGAAGTTGCACGCGTGCTCGGGGGCGAAACAACTCGGTTGAATTCTGAGCCAAAGGTGATCAGTAAACGAATTCAATTGCCTCTGAGAAAACCACCGGCGAGACAAGTGTGGGAACAGCGACTCCAGCAGTCGTCCGGGTTTGATCATCAATTGGCAAAGAGGATGCTCGAATTGATTGAGCGACACGGTGAGGTTCCGCAGACCGTTGACTATCCAGTTTCAGTTTGCACCTTTGGAAATGAACTGGCGATTGTATTCATGGGAGGCGAAGTTGTTGTTGACTACGCATTGAAGCTCAGTACCGAATTGGACTGGAATCGGCTGTGGGTGACGGCGTGGACGAACGCGATGCCTGGTTACATCCCGTCGAAGCGCATTCTTACCGAGGGTGGCTATGAGGCGGATTTCTCCCAAGTCTATTACGGCCAACCGACACGCTACAGCGTAGAGGTTGAACGTGTTTTGATCGACGCCATCAAGAGCCTTGCCGGGTCGGAGTTCGCAAGCAGGGGGACACATCCACCCAAGCATCTTCATCAGCCAGAGAAAGGTTTCCGTTGGGGGCCTGACCATCGCGAGGAAACTTTTTCGACATTGGGTAAGTGGATTAGGGCAGAGAGAAATAGCCCGCAGGAGAAGTTGCTTGGCCGCCTCAAACCTCTGTTATTGAATGCCCTCCCTGCAGTATTGGAGGGTAGTTTAGGGGGCGGGAAAACCGACCGGTGGAACGATTTTGCCGGGGATGCAACTGAGCGTTCCTATATCCGGCAGCAAGAAAAGACAGATAAATTGACATGGGTTTCGCCAAAAGTACGTCAGAAAGAAAAAGGCCTTTCGATACTCTGCTTCTCAGGAGGAAGCGGTTGGATCACACAGCCAAAGACGGACGGGTTCCTGTTGGTGGTTAACGAAGAATTTGAACTTCGTTTTGATGTGACGCGTGAGCTGACACGGTGGACAACCGAGAATGAGCGAGTTGAACTGTTTTATTTGCCCACGTGGAAATCAGACGTTGATACAGGAGGCTTTTTCGTAATTGCTGTGCGAGAACAAGGCGGGGTAGTACGTGAAAGTGTGACGTTTTCAGTGCAATCGCTGGGAAAAGGGTCTAAGCGTTGGTTCGCTATTGATACAAATCAGGGAATGCCAGCCAGGCTGGAAGCGTTGAAAGCTGCCTTTGAAATAAAGTCAAATTAGAAAAGCACAATCTGCTTGCACGTCCCGTTTTCAGTGCAGCTGAGATGCGTCTTTCGAGCTTACTGCTGTCAACGTATTAAGTTGATCAAGATTTAGGAACGTGTAGTTGCGGTTAGTCGTCCACTTGGCGTTTGCACGGTGAATCGTCTTTATCCCCGCAGAGTGGCTGGGCTGCGCGGTACTGTAATGGGGCGGTAGACTGTGGAGACACAGTACATGAATACGTTTGGGGTACCGGCCCTGAGATGCTGCGTTGAGTGATGGTGTTTTCCTGCGTGAGTACGTGGTGTCCCCACGCTGTCTGATTCGTCGGGGAGAAGTTGGCATC
>JBPCVE010000204.1:0-3128 GCA_051010795.1 Rubripirellula sp. | reverse complement strand
TTGTCCGATGGTGGCGACCCTTACGACTGTGAGTCGTGAACCTGGTCAGGCCTTAACTGGAGCAGCCATAAGCGGTGTAGCTTTGTGTAAGGGTTGCCGCCACCGGGCAAGAGTTTCCTTCCAAGTCGCTGGACTGGAAGCACTCAACCTTCAAAACCTTGACGCCCCCCGCTTCGCATGGCTGATCCTCACGATAAGTCTGAAGATGGCAACTATGTGGTTGTCGCCCGACGATACCGGCCTCGAGGATTTGACGAACTCGTTGGACAGGAGCATGTCTGCCGTGCACTCGTCAATGCGATCGAAACCAATCGAGTGGGGCATGCCTATCTCTTCACAGGTGCGCGTGGAGTTGGCAAAACCAGTGCCGCAAGAATCTTCGCCAAAGCCCTGAACAATGAATCCGGGCCAAGCGCCACTCCTGATAATGATAGTGATGTTGCTCTCGCGATTGACGCAGGCCAAGACGTCGACGTGATTGAGATCGATGGTGCGAGTAACCGTGGCATTGATGAAATTCGCAGCCTGCGAGCCAACATTGGCGTACGCCCCAGTCGCGCTCGGTACAAAATTTACATCATTGACGAAGTGCACATGCTCACAACGCCAGCTTTTAATGCGTTGTTGAAAACGCTGGAAGAACCTCCCGAGCATGCCAAGTTCATCTTCTGCACAACCGATCCTGAACGGTTGCCGATCACTGTCTTGAGCCGCTGTCAGCGTTTTGACTTTGCCCCAGTCGAAGTCCCTAAGATCGTGAATCGCTTGCGGGAAATCGTGACAGCCGAGTCCGCCAAAGCTGATGACGCGGCTCTCGAATTACTTGCTCGCCGGGCTGCTGGCTCCATGCGTGATAGCCAGTCGCTGCTCGAGCAGGTATTGAGTTTCAGTCACGGCGAGCTTTCGGCTGATCAAGTGCATGCCATGCTCGGCACCGCGGATGACGTGCGACTGCACGCACTCGCGTCCGCGATGGCAGACCGCGATACATCCGGCGCAATGCGAATTCTAGATGAGAGCATTGATGCCGGCATCGACGCAGGACGGCTTGCGGAGCAATTACTTTGCTACTTCCGCGACTTGATGGCGGTCACGGTCGACTGTGACCCGAGTCTGCTGCGACACACGTCGGCATCACTACACCCGGAATTGAAGCAATTAGGAGAACGCTGGGGTTTGCAAACAGTTCTTGCTGTAGTGGGACTCATCGACCAAACGCTCGTGAGAATACGACATAGTGTTTACTCCCGAGTTCTCTTGGAATCGACGTTGATCCAAATTTGCAACCTTCCGGATCTTCAGCACATTTCGGATCTTGCGGCGGCCGCCAGTAATGCCGGGCTACCGTCAAATCAAAAAAAAAAGCCGACCTTAAATCCCCAAAGAACAGCACCAGCAGGCAGTGAATCGGCCCCATCGCGACCAGCGACAACCAGCCAACAGGAAGCTCAGGCAGGCGGTCAGCCAAGCACCCCTACACAGACGTCGGGCACCAGTCCTGATCAGGGCACCAGTCCTGATCAGGGAACCGGTCCTGATCAGGGAACCGGCGCGGTAGATCAGCCCACGACGACAACGGTGACTGATTCACCGAATCAAACGCGGACGACCGAAGCTCGCCCGACAGGCCCGAGCGTTGCGAATCCATCCAGTGACCAAGCACCCCAAAGTGACCATACTGGCGAAGCCGATACCTCCAACAATTTACCCATCGCTACAACAGCAGTGAGTCCTGCTGGGCCGTGGACACAAGCAGAAGCCCAAAGAGTCTGGCAGGAAGCTCTTGGCGACCTCGAATCGATGACCGAAGCTTTTGCCCGCATGGTCAACAAAGCAGTCGCAGTCGGCACACAACAGCTTCGACTCCAATTCCCCGCCAACGGCAACTTGGCAATGAAACGGTGCGAGCTGCCTGAACACCGCAATGCGATCGTCCAAGCTGTGTCACAACGTGCTGGCCGCGACATCACCCTTGACTACTATCTGGCAGAAGCCGTCGCTGCACCGAAGAAAGCGGAGACGACTGTTAACAAACCATCACGTGTTCAGCGGATGCGTGAGATCGAAGCGAACGAGCTTGTCAGAAACTGCATTGAGCTTTTCAGTGCAGAAATTGTCCGTATTGATAGAGCTAATTGATAGAGCTAACTGAATCACCCCCGTTCCAATACCAAAAGGAATTCAAAAATGTTCAAAGGACTGGGAAATCTCGGCAACATTGCATCCATGGTCGGAGCCCTGCAGCAACTGCCGGAAAAAATGCAGGAACTCAACGAACGCATGAAATCGGAGCGAGTCAGTGCAAGTTCGGGATGTGGCACCGTCCGTGTATCAATGAACGGAGTAGGGCACGTTGAAGAAGTCAAAATCGAGGGCGACCTGACAGGTGACGATCTTGAGCATGCGATTCGCGATGCAACCAACGCCGCTGGCGCTGCTGCAAAGCAACTGTACGGTGAGGCGATGAGCCAAATGGCTCGCGACATGGACCTCAACCTGCCCGGGATCGATAACATCCTGAACAATCTTACCGGAGGCAGCTGAGAGGATGAGTGACCACGGTGGTGCCGTTTCGGAACTGGTCGACCAACTTGGGCGACTGCCAGGAATCGGTCGTAAGAGCGCAGAACGTTTGGCCTTTCACTTACTGAGAGTCAGCGAAACAGAAGCGCTTGCATTGGCGGAGTCGATACGCCGAGTTCGACAGGATGTCAGGTATTGCGAACAGTGCTTCAATTTGTCGGAGAGTGAATCGTGTGTGATCTGTGGCGATAACAATCGCGACACCACAAGGCTCTGTGTTGTTGAGCAACCAAGAGATCTGATGAGCCTTGAGCAGGCCGGGATTTTCAAAGGTGTTTACCACGTACTTCTCGGGCGGATCGCACCGTTGGACGGCATTGGTCCGGACCAACTGACCATTGACGCACTCGTCGAGAGAGTCAGAAAGGGAAATTTTGTAGAAATTATCATGGCGACAAACCCCACCGTTGAAGGCGACGGGACCTCGCTGTACGTCAGCAACCTTTTAGGCGAATTTCCGGTCGAAATCACCCGTTTAGCTCGTGGGATCACGGCAGGAAGCGTGTTGGAATATGCCAATCGCGAGATGATTGCCGACGCTTTAT
>JBPCVE010000203.1:0-17585 GCA_051010795.1 Rubripirellula sp. | reverse complement strand
TGCAGCGATGAAGAAAAGCGTGCCGATGCTGGAGGTGTTCCACCAATCCATTTCCAGACTTCGGGATCGGAGCGGGAGCAGTATCACGAGATTCGGTTGCCTCCAACTCATCGGCATCAACTGAATCAACAGGGGATACTTGTGCTCTGCACGTGACCGACAAGCATGCCGTGTATCTATGACGCAATTCCAAGCTACTTTATCGACCAACGACGACAAGCCACGTGCAGCAAAGCGCCAGCAACGGGCACGTGTGACCACTCGCAGCAGGACCGCCCAGTCGCCTTTGGAGACGTACCTGCGTGAGATCAACGAAACCGCCTTGCTGACAGCCGAAGAAGAGCTGATGCTTGCCAAAAAGATCGGAGAGGGTGACGTACTTGCCCGCGATCGAATGGTTCGAGCTAACTTGCGACTGGTCGTCAATATCGCCCGCGGTTACACCGGCAAGGGTCTCGGTCTGCAGGACCTGATCGAAGAAGGAAACCTAGGACTGCTCCGTGCGGTTGAAGGCTTTGATCCGACAGTCGGTACTCGATTCAGTACTTACGCCAGCTATTGGATCAAACAGTCGATCAAGCGAGCCTTAATTAACAGCGCAAAAACGATTCGAATCCCCGCTTACATGGTTGAGCTGCTGAGTAAGTGGCGTCGAGCGACGGTGCGGTTGAGTGAGGAGCTTGGGCGAACACCTACGAATGAGGAAGTTGCTCGCGTGCTCGGGTTGCCAAAGAAAAAGTTGCCAATCATTCGTAAGGCGATTCGTATCAGCAACAGCACTCCACAGAGTGACCAAAGTGAGTCAGGATGGTCTCTGGGTGAGATGGTCATGGATGAGCGACTGAAGGCTCCCGACGAAGAGATGCTGGATCACGATATTCTTCGCCATGCGATGGAGCTGTTGGGTGACCTTGAAGAACGCGAGGCCACGGTTTTGAAGTTGCGTTTTGGTCTGGGTGGCGAAGAGCCGAAAACCCTCAAAGAAATCGGGGCAGAACTGGGCCTGACGCGGGAACGTGTTCGACAGATTGAGACTGAAGCGTTGCGTCGCTTGGCTGACGGACTTACCGATCCACGTGATCGTAATTATTAGGCCTGCAACGCCTTGACGTCCTTGCCTAACAGAAAGTGCATTGAAATCCTGTTGCCGCTTGAACGAACGCGAGCGTTGAATCGTACAGCTTCCTGATTCCAGAGCATGCTCAGCACCTTTTGACGTGGAATCCCTGTTTCATCACGCGTTGTCTCGACGTCAGAGCTAGTTTCAGCTCGGTGTCGCCCTTGGGTTTGCCCTTGAATAGGCGGGGGTGGGGACTAGGTGATGCTGGAGTGCGTTCAGCCCGCAATTTGCATGTTTTGTCCGCGAGATGGGCGGGCGGTGTTGCCGGCCTGTGTGGTCGAGTTGGATGAGCGTATCCTCACTCCTCTCGTAGGATTGCGTCACTTATGGTCGCACGACCCGTGTTGAAGTAAACTAGGGCCCTGCACAACTCTGCTTTCCCCCTCCTGCTTGCATACGAGAGTGATTCGCATGCCTTCTTTTGCTAAGAATATATTCGTCCGTACCGCGTCTTTCGGCGTGTTTCTATTGATTTTGCCTGCTGGTTTGTCTGCCCAGGATGTGGCAGCCAAAGCGGGTGAGAATGCTGCTGATGTGGCGGTGCCTGAGGACAAAAAACCTGAGGACAAAGAGTCGGCGAAATCGGAAGAGACCGAAACGAAGGCCGAAGCAGACAAGCAGGCTGCTGAGAAGAAGGCTGCTGAGAAGAAGGCTGCAGACAAGAAGGCTGCAGACAAGAAGGCTGCAGAAATGAAGGAGAAGGAGGCCAAGAAAGAGCCACCTCCCAAGCCTGTGGCAATTTTCAAAGATAAGGCGCTCGAAGCTGCTGTGCGTAAGGAAGTTTATGAAAAACGCAACAATGACGAACCAATCACAAAATCGGATGTTGCCAATATTTCACGAGTGATCGGTGTTGGGAAGGGAATCAAAAATCTGGAGGGTCTGCAGCACTGCACGGCGATCATGCAGATTGACCTTGGTGAGAACGAAATTGCTGACTTGAAGCCTCTTGCAGGCTTGAAGCGGGTTCAATACTTGGCGCTGGGAAAGAACAAAATTGCGGATCTGTCGCCCTTGAAGGATCTGAAGGCGATGCAGTTACTTGACCTTTCAGGCAACAGCATCAAAGACATTGCCGCGTTAAATCAGATGGACAATCTCCGCACTCTTTATCTGGCCCAGAATCAACTCAAAAATATTGGGCCGGTTGCGGAACTGACCAAAATATGGTCCCTCGATGCTTCGGGAAATCAGCTTACAGACGCGGGGCCTGTGGGTAAGTTGCGTTGGTTGACAACTCTCGACTTAACGGGCAATCAATTAAGTTCCTTGGCACCGTTGGGAACACTTCCTGAGTTAGACATGCTCTTGATCTCTCGGAATAAGATTGCGGATTTAGGGCCGCTTGTCGAAATGTGCAAGAAGGATGCTGAGGGTGATCGAAGATTTGCCCCTTATCTGGAAGTTTATCTTGGTGGAAACCCGATCGATGAGAAGAAAAAGAAAGAGCAGACTGAGACTCTGAAGTCATTCGGAGTGGACGTTTTCGACAAGTGATGCATTTGTATTTCAGCTTGTCGCGACGATCGTGCTCAGTTCGGCCGCCCCGATCGTTTTTGTAAATGCGATTGCAGTCCGAGTAAATCGTCTGCATTGATTAGGTCGACTTGCGCGTCGAGTAAAACGTCCCAGAATGCAGGCAAGTCTGGCGTCGCCCAGAATCGTAATAAGCGGCCCTTGTCGTGCGCCTGTTTGACATACTGGTGCAGTTTCCGGCGTTCTTGTTCTGGGAACTCATTTTGACCTCGCCAGCGGAAGTGGGATCGCCAGTTGTCGCTGATCCAGGGCATTGCCTCGGATGAAAGTTCGGATTGCAAGTCGGAAAGACGCCCGTCGATGCCCGAAAGGCGGGGTTGCGATTGCAGGATCTGTTGCTTGGCACGATTGCCACTGATCACAACACGGACAGGGGGGCTTTGAGGGTTGAGTCGTTGTGGTCGGGGGACTTGGCGTGTTGCGATCAGATCGGGGTACTTTTTAAGCACGGACTGAAGTTTTTGATGCGTTGCGACCGCGTCGGACTTGATATCGATCATCAACCAGAATGTCTTGTGTGTGGAGTCGTCTGTTCGTTTAGAGAAGTGTTGGCGAAGTGGATTCAGGTAAAGTGATTCGAGTGATCGATCCGCGGTCGTGTGACGCCGTTCGTGCGCTACCAAAAGTTTATCATCGACTAGATAAACATCAGCTTCGACACTCGTGAAACCCGCGTGAAGGGCATCGTGCAGCGGGCTTGCGTGTTCATAGTCGTTGTGCGCGTGTGCGATGGGAACTGAAGAGGGTACTTGTGCACAGCTCGAGTTGGCGGAGAGTGTTGCCGTCCCTAAGGCTACCATCGAAAGAAGGGACCTAAGGCGGGGCCATTGGGAAAAAGAAGTCATCGTGGTGGGGTCGTGTGGAGAGGCACGGGAAGGTGATTGCAAAAAAAGGCCACTCGGCACCAATGGCGCCAAGTGGCCGTCGTTGTTCCGGCGAAAATTTGTTGGCTACTTTTTTTCCATACCCAACTCTTTAAGTTTTTGGGCGATAGCTTTGCCATGATCTCCGGCCTTGACTGCTTTATCGATGTAAAGAATCTTGCCATCCTTACCAACGTAGTAGGTCCAGCGATTTGACATCCCACGGGCGTTAAGGCACCCAAGGGCATCGGCAAACTGCTTGTCAGGGTCGGAAAGAATTGGGTAGTCGAGTTCGAGGCTCTTTGCAAAGTCAGTGTTCTTTTTGACTGGGTCGACGCTCGCTGTGAAGTAGGCGACATCGAAATCACGAATCAGTTGACCGCTCTCACGGAGCGATTTGCATTCCTTCGTTCAGCCACCCGTGAACGCTTTCGGATACCAGGCAATGACGAATGCCTTCTTTCCTTTGAATTGTTTCGAGGAGTAAGTTTTGCCGTCACTGCCGATCAGTTCGAAGTCAGGGACTTGGTCACCGACTGAGGTCTCTGCTTTTGTCATTCCGCTTCCCAGTCCCAAGGACCCTAGTAAGGTAAGTGCTATCAACCAATGGTTTTTCATCTGATTTCCTGTGTAATTGAACTTGGAAGGTGCCAGTGAATCCAAGTGGACACTGACTCCAGTGTGATGAGCTCATTCCCACTACAGCGTCTTCAGATATTCCATACTTTCGCGGATACTGTTCAGGGGATTCGGTGAGTGATCTTGCTCAACGTGGCAGATATCGACTCCCGTTGCTGCAGCGATTTCGATGATGGGTTCCATTGGGATGACGCCGTTTCCCAATTCCTTGAATGCTTCGTTGGGAATGCCACCGTACTCTGGTGTTTTGACGCTCTTGTCGAGGTCCTTGAGGTGTAATTGTGATACTCGCCCTTTGAGTGTTTTTAAGAGTTCAACAGGATCTTTTCCACCGACCTTGATCCAGAAGACGTCGACTTCGAATTTCATGTCGGGAGAGAATTCTTCCATCATGATCTCGTAGCCAGTTTTTCCACCTTCTTTTGGCTCGAATTCGAACGCATGGTTGTGGTAAGCGAGTTGAATTCCCGCCTTCTTTGCTTCTTCGGCACCGCGGTTGCACCGCTCGCAGAGCGTGCGGTAGTCATCGAGTGTTTTTCGATTGCGATCAGCAAGGTAGGGAACCACAAGGTGCTTGAGCCCCACCTCATTGGCTGAATCGAGGATTTGCTTGAACGGCATCACGCCTTTGTCGTCGGGGTTTACAACCGAGTCCCAATTAAAGTGGGATGAATTGACAGCCAGCCCATTATCTTTGGCTGCTTGGATCATCGGTTTTGCATCGGGAAAGCCGTAGGGTTCCACCTGCTTGTAACCGGCGTCCGAAACTGATTTCAGCGTTCCCTCGACGTCTCCATTGATCTGGTTGCGAAGCGTGTAAAGCTGAATTCCGATTTCCTTTCGGTATCGGTTATCTTGATCGAGTGCCATGATTAGTCGTGGTTGTGATATTGCACAGGAGATAGCGGCGCTGGCCCCGAAAAATTCCCGTCTCTTCATGATATTTTATTGCCTCTTCGGACCAGAGTATCCTGGTCGGTGATGTGTTGCTGTTTCACACAGTATACAACAACAGGCTCGGAGTGTCTGAAGAATGAATCTGCTCTTTCAACGAGATTTCCATGGCTCGATGCGCACCAAGTGGGCATTTGCGATTCCCACACCACACTTTGTCGGCTGATGAGTCGCGAGGTGAGGTGTCGCGAATACCAGCCGAGGAAGCGGTTGCGGAATTCGATCCGACTAAAGCTGGTTTTGCTCCCTTAGGCAAACAGCTCAGAGCTGCCAATGTCCGTCACATTTTGCTAATTCACGGGACTTTCGCCGGAGGAGATATCACCGGATTTGTCCGTGAGGTGAAACGCTTCTCCCCAGTCAGGGCATCGCGGCTTGATGAAATTAGTAAGGCTTGGTTTGATGAACTTGCTGGCGATGTTGGAAATTATACTGACGCTTATGCGAAGCAACTGTCCAGTTTGATCAATACGGAAGATTCGCCCATGATCAAAGTTGAGCGGTTCGGTTGGTCTGGTGAGAATCACCACATTGGTCGAGCTGACGCAGCGGTATCGCTGCTTTGCAAAATCAGCTCGATGGATCCAAAGGGGCGTTTGCTGGTGCTGGCCCACAGCCATGGCGGCAGCCTGCTCGCCATGTTGTCACAGATCGCCGCTGCATCGCAGGAGTCAAAGGAGGTCTTTTTTAAAGCAACTCGCCTGCACTACCACAGTCCGCTCCGTAGTAAAGTGGATTTGCAGGATTGGATGCACGCCCGTGAGATATTGCTTGATGGACACGAATCCAATCGAGAAATAGACATTGCAACTTTTGGTGCACCCCTGCGTTACCGGTGGAATGAGCAGGTGGTGCCGCGATTGTTGCATTTTACACAACACCGATCTGTTGACCGATGTGATCCGCTCAGGGCGGTCATTCCGAAGTCGGTGGGTGATGTGATTACGGCTGCAGCAGGCGATTACATTCAGCACTTGGCGATCGCAGGCACTGATTTTATGCCCTCGATTTTTGCTTGGCGTGATGTAGTGGTCGAACGCCGTCTTCACAAAATGTTTGAAGCAACGGCACGGCGGCGAGATTTGTTTCAGAAATTGAAACAGGGACGAAGGGAGTCCTCCGATGGCAAGACGCTGCTAGTGGACTACGCAGCAACGCCAGACCGCGAGCAGCAGAAGTTATTCGGTCACGGGGTTTACACTTCACCCGTGTGGTTGCGTTTTCACCTTGAAACCATCTGCGAACACTTTTACTCGCAAGCTGGGAACGATGCGGTTTAAGAGGTCTGCAGCGGGCGGACAGGGGCCGTCATATTGCTTCGTCCAGTTTCAAGCATTGTTGTTGATCTGCTCGGCCAGCTTCTCTCGAAAAATCTTGCTGTTGTGACGAATGTCGACGGGTAGTGGCTTGTCCCAGATCATGATTTCGGTGATTCTGCGAGTAAGGGGATTCCTGGATGCCAGTTCCAGTAATTCATCTGTCAGTTTCTCTCGGGTTTCGGCGGTGGTCGGCGTCTGATCTGGGTGCGGTTCCACAATCATTACCGGTTCTTGATTGGGACGCTCGCCACGTGGAACGAGTGCAGAGCGATAGATCGCTGGATGTCCATTGAAAATCGCTTCGCACGGTACGGTGAACAGCGTTCGTTTGCCTGACGTGACGCGGTGTGCCTTCCGCCCACAAAACCAGAATCGATCACGGGCATCTAGGTACCCAACATCACCCATGCGGTGCCAAATGCGTTTGCCATCTGAAACCTTGTGAAGAGAGTTTTGGTCAGATCGCACAACATATTTCTGCGTAACCATTGGCCCCGTAACCATCAACTCGCCGATTTTACCTCGCTCCAGTTCTTTTGTTTCGTCGATGTCTGCGACTGGGCCATCCTGGATTTCAATGACTCGCCAAGAGACTCCCTCAAACCGTGTGCCCACGCACGTGCCCTTTCCCTTGAGGGAGGCTGGGCCCGTCTCTGCAATGACTTCACGCGACTCGATTGAGGCGATGGGCAGTGCCTCGGTCGAACCGTACGGGGTCATGATGTTGGCCTCGGGATCGACGAGTTTTCTCAGTTTTTCCAACGTCTCGGCTGGAACCGGTGCTCCTGCCGAGAGGATTCTCTTGAGGGTTGGAAAGGGGCGACGTGCATTGTTGGCCTCAGCCCATCGAACAACTGTGTTCCACAAAGCGGGTGACCCAAACGCCTGATCGATTTCCCACTGAGTCGCGGCTTCGATCAAACGCTCGGGATTGACAGCGGCAGGCTGCGTGGGATCCATGTCTGGGATGATGGTTGTTACACCCATCACGGCATCGTACAAGCCAAACAGTGGAAAACAGGCGAGGTCGCGAGAGCCCCGATGGATGTCATAACGCTCGCGGATCCTGTCGATCTGTGCGTGGAATACTCCATGAGAATAGAGAACGCCCTTGGGAGGCCCAGTACTTCCTGTGGTAAAAATAATAGCCGCATCATTCACGCGATCTACGCTGGGGAATTGTATGCTGCCTTGATTTGCCTTGCCCATTTCAGCGATCTGGGTGAGGGTCTTACCGCCCCAGAAAAGTCTGCGTCCGACGGTCACGTTCCACTTGGCTTTTGGGAAGCGAAGTCGCAGCACAGACCGAATGGCCTGGGCTTTTGGGATCCCGATGAAACCATCCGGTTCAGCAGCGCTGAGGCAACGGACCAGATGCTTCCGCCCCATCCCTGGATCGACAAGCACGGTCACCACTCCCGCTTTCATCAATGCGAAAACGAGTTCAATGAAACCAGCGCTGAATGGAACGAGCATGGCAAGCCGCATGCCGGGTTGGACTCCCCATGCGATGAGTCCTCGAGCGATCTCGTCGCTGCGTTGGTCAAGGCTTCCAAAGGTGGTCAACGCATAGCTACGGAGCCCATCAGGCTGAGGTGGGCCATCCGGTTCAGCAATGGCAATGGCTCCGGGAGCCAACGATGCAACCATCGACAGACGGCCCGCGACATTCCCATCGACAGGGAGTCGCCTTTCCACCGTTGCATCACTGTCGGTCTGGTGATCAGGTGATGGAAATGAGTCGCTCATCTGCAAACCCTCACTGCTGCCTGTGTTTGCAGTTCCTCGATGATTTCACCCGCTATGCAATCTTGCGAGACGGCTTGTGCGCCTCTCCACCCTGGAATCGCATTGACCTCGATGACTTTGGCTTCGCCGCCTTCAAAGTGCAGTAAGTCAACCGATGCAAATCGAAGTCCAATATCCTTGCAAATCATTTGGGCCATCTCCATCTGCTGCTGATCAAGGTCGACAGCTTGGCAGTGTCCGCCGCTCGAAACATTGGTTCGAAACTCGGTGTCGTTGGTGCGTTGAATGCCCCGCACGGTGTCACCTATGACCAGAAGACGCGTGTCAGAGCCTCCGGGGGGCACAAACTTCTGCACGTAGCAAACAGCGCCCAGGTTTTCTAAAGTTGAAAAAACGGTCCAAGCCAGTTCAGGGTCTTGGATTCGCATCACTCCACGGCCTTCACCGCCGAAGATTGGCTTCACGACACAATCACTGCCCAGCATCTGGAAGGCATCCAAAGCGTCGCGTCGTGATTGAACCACCGCGGTGTCTGGCGTTGGAAAGCCAAGTGCGGAGACACGCTGTAGCGTCGCGAACTTGTCGATTGCAATTTCCAAAGCAGCTGGTGGATTGACGACCGGAAGACTCTGGTCATGAACCAGAGCGTGTAACACCGCCAGCCTGAATGTGATCTGCTCCAAAGAACCTGCCGGCATCGTTCGCGTTAACAGGACATCAAAATCTCGCAGCTTGCCGACTTCGCATTGATGGCTTGGTTCGCCGTTGATCATCACGGTTTGCAATGATTCATAAGTTGCGAAGTCGATTTGGCAGCCAGCTTTCGCGGACGCCTCGGAAAGCTGGTCTGAGTGCCACCCATCACCGGCACCCAAGCAGAGAATGCGGAGCTGACTCATTTTGAAACAAACGATTGACGCAGGATATCGGTTTCAATACGACCGTGGCTCCATGTGTTTCCACTTTGAAGGCTGTGGATCGTGACACAAGCCGGGCTAAACAGAAGTGGGTCGACCTTGTAAAAATCGTATTCGTAATCCTTGAAAATCTTCGCAAATGGACGGCCGTAGTCCCGTGATGAGCAGCTTGGCACATCGCTCGCAACTGTTTCAATTTCTTCGTCGCTTGCATCGACCCAGAACGTGACCGTAGCGCCGTAAAGCATGGCGTCATTGGTTCTTCCAATGCCACCCACGGTGTCACCCGTTTTCGCTGGAGGAGGTAGAGGGGCAATTCCGGTTGCTGAAGTGATCTGGTTGACGTCAAATTTGAGTGCATGAAGTTTATGCATTGCCGTCTCGATGCTGCGAGCAACGACCTGATAGCTGCCAGCGATACAAGTGCTAGGGGCTACAGCAAGACACAGTTGTGTTGGGGCAACGCCGCACTCTTGTGCAATGAGTTCGATGGCACCTTCCGTGGGCAGAGCCTCACTTTCCAGAATCCCGACAATCGGTCCCGCGCCTGACTCGGCCAACTTCAAGTGAAGAAGTGTCTCCTCGCGGCCACGATACAGCCGCATGGGGCCACTTCCCATCGCAAAGTAATCGTCCGTGGACACTGGCCAGCCCGCGTACTGGCTGCCTAAACACGCCATCACTGCATCGTCGGTTTGGACCTGGACAAGGTTGTTGGAGACGAGCAATGCTGAATCAGCGGGTAGAAGGGTGATTTCTGCGAGCCCGCCCATGCAAAGTTGTGCTAAGACGCGGCCAGCTTGCAGGGATCCGCGGGTGTTGACTCCTGCGTCCAAAATCTGGGCACCAGCAACGGTTTCGACGCGGCAGCCTAGTTGCTTGGCCCGCGCGGTTGATTTCAGAAACAATTCTGTAGCGAGTTCATTGACCATGAGACGATGTTGGTGGAAACGGTGCGTTCTGTCCAGCGGGAGCGGGGCCAAAAGTGGGGCTGGATAAGACATTTCCGCTCGGTTTTCAGCCAATCCCCTGCACAATTGGCAGTAGATCGGTCATCCTTACGTGCCTTGAGCATTCGTAGGGATTGCGTGGGATGCTCCGATTTTGGCTTCGCTCATGCTGGGCACCTGTCTCCGGCGATGACCAGGCGACGGAAATCGCACGTTCTCCAATTTTGTTATCACTCGGTTTTGTTACGACACGGTTCGACATGCAACTCAGCATCATACCCTATCCTCATCCAACTTTACGTGTTCGCAGTAAACCCATCCGGCGGGTCAACAAGGAACTGCGGGATATGGCGGGCCAGATGTTGGACCTTATGTATGAAGCTGAGGGAGTGGGGCTGGCAGCAAATCAAGTCAATCTGCCGCTCCGAATATTTGTCGCCAATCCTTCGGGCGAAAGAGGAGACGGTGAAGAACTGGTGCTGATCAATCCTGAGCTGCAAATGCCAAAAGGAAGCGTGACGGGTCAAGAAGGGTGCTTGAGTTTGCCTGCTGTGTTTGGACAGGTCAAACGCCCTAAATCGATTCGCTTGAAGGCTTTTGATCTCAAAGGCAATTCCGTCGATCGTGTTGTGGATGGGTTTCTTGCACGAGTGATCCAGCATGAAAACGATCATCTAGATGGGGTCATGTTCTTTGACCGGATGATCGAAGAAGCAAAACGTGAAATTGATGATCAACTCCATGAGCTGGAAACTGTGTTTGAGTCCAAACGCAAGGCAGGTGGCATTGCCAGCGATGACGAATTGCTTGCGGAATTGGATCAGTGGTACGAAAAGTACGCATGAAAAACGTGCGTCTGAAAGAGGCGTGATACGAAATCCTTGCTTCCCAGGAATTTTTCGGTGGTGAGGCGGGTCAACCAGAAGGATAAGTAGATTGGCAGATCACACGACCACGCCTTCCCTGCGTCTTGTTTTGATGGGTACGGGACCATTCGCGGTTCCATCATTTGAGGCACTGCGTTTGGCGGGGCATGAGATTGTCATGGTGGTCACGCGGCCTGCTCGAGCCGTAAAGAGTCGAAAAGGGCCGCCGCCAGCCCCCGTCCGTGACTGGGCCGAATCACATGGCCTCGAGGTGTTCGCACCCGATAGCATCAACGAACCTGAGGCTGTGGCCAATGTCGCGAGGATGCAATCGCAATTACTGGTGGTTTGTGATTACGGACAAATCCTGAAACCCGATGCATTGGAGACCGCAACCTTCGGTGGCATCAATTTGCACGGCTCTTTGCTGCCCAAGTACCGTGGGGCTGCCCCCGTACAGTGTGCGCTCTTGAGTGGGGATCGGGTGACGGGAGTATCGATCATCCATATGACACCCCGGTTGGATGGTGGACCCGTGATTAATCGCCGTGAGACTGAGATCAACGAGAATGAAACGGCGGGTGAACTTGAAGAGCGATTAGCGTTGCTAGGTGTGGATGCCACACTGGAAGCCGTTGCGCTGCTCAGTCAATGGAACGGTGAGTCGGTGATCGGTGAACTGCAGGATGCAGATGCGATCACTAAAGCACCTCGACTTGAGAAATCCGATGCAGAGATTGATTGGGATCGGCCCGCCCGGTTGGTTCACTGTCATGTTCGTGGCATGCAACCTTGGCCGATCGCCTACACGCATTTCAAACCGGTGGAATCCAAACCAGCCATTCGTGTGGCGATCAAGAAGATCAGGGTATTGAATGAACCCGTTGGCTCCTATGCGCCCGGTGAAATTGTGCCCAGTGGAATTGCGCCCAGTGAAATTGCGTCCAGTGATGGATTCATTGTGGCAACTTCGGATTCGCTGATTGAAATCGAACAACTTCAACCGGCTGGTAAACGCGAAATGCGTGGAGTGGATTTCTTAAGAGGACATAATCCGCCAGCCGGAGCGACGTTGGGCTGAGTCAGATGTTGGGCCGAGTTAACTGCGGTGGGCTGATGGGTTCAGGGGTCTAGTAATCGCTGGCTTGAATGCGGATTTGGAAAACGCGGCTTGGAAGTGTTTTTCGATACTACGTTGCGGGCCTACCATTCAGGTCGTGTGGCCACCCGGGGTTGGATCCACAGGGTTTTTGGGTTGCTTTGTGTTATGTTCCATGAACAGCCGCATCTGTCGATCTGTGCGTTGACGAGTCAGTTTTGCATTGATTTTGTTGCTCAGAGCATGGCACATCTGCACGAAGCAGGCGACGGACGGATCTTCGTTCATTGAGTGAGCGTTGAATTCTCCCAGAGCTTCCTGTCTCAATTCAGTCACTTCGTCTAGCAGCACCTGCAGTTGTTCGACATCGTTACCTGATTCGTCTTCATCAAGGCCGAGTTGCCTTCGCTCGATATCGAGTACGAGGCGAACAAATCGATCCAACTCATGCTCGTCCTGCTTGAGTCTTCGATCGCGCAACCATCTTGCCAGCAACCAGCCCGCGACGAGCAACGAAAAAAAGAACGACCTTAAACCCTCGGTGGCTTCCACAAAATCAGGATTGAGCAAGGGCTTGAGCTCTGGGTTGTAAATGTGTTCTGCCCCCGCATGCATTGGAAATTCGGGGTTGGCCATGGCAAACGCCTTCCCCTGGTCAAACAGTTCGTGCAGTTCGTTGTTGCGCTGAAAATGTTCGTCCATCACAACGTTGGTCACGGCCTCGACAAGAACTGTGGGGGCATCGGGCCTGGTTAGCAATTTGGCCCTTCTTGAGACCGTCTTGATCTCATTTGCTGGCAGCACGGGGGTGTCAGTGCGATAAAACCCAGCTGGGATGGTTGTTGGGAAAGTTGACACGTGATGCAACGCCATTGCGTCTGCGAACGGCACTGGAATCAATCGGACTCCCGGTACACTTGCCGTTTCAATGAATGCGGGCGAGTGGAGTCCACCAGCCATGCAGGCAGCATCGAGCCTTCCGGACCGCAGTAATGCCGGTATGTCTCGGTACACAACATCGACTTGCTCAATTTCATCCAGTCCGATTCCCAGATGTTCTAACAGTGTTTTGTTGATGGAAAAGTCGCCAGACTCCTGACTGCCAATTGCAAGTTTCTTGCCTCTTAGATCCGAAGCCTTCTCGATACCGCTGCCGGGAGCGGCAAAGATGTGCAACACCTCCGAATACAGGTTGGCGACAAAGGCCGCAGAGTCAGGACTCTCATCCTCATTGGTTCCTCGCGCTGTGTCAGGTTGATACAACGCGAAATCAACGATGCGGTCTTGGATCCGGTGCAAGTTATCCAAAGCACCACGGGACTCAAGTACCTCAACCTTCGTTCCAAGGTGTGCTTCGAGCCGCTTCGCAATTTCATTGCTCAATTGGTAGTAGTTGCCGCCTGCCGGACCCGCCGCAATCACAACTTTTGACGGCACTCGGGTCGACATTTGGTACAGCAGCAAGCCCAACGCCAAGGCCACCATGATCGAAACAAATAGAGTAAATTTGAGATACTTCATCGAGCTCTATCATGCTGCTGGTCAGGAAACTTTGAACCGAGTGGGGATTTAGCAATCCGAGGGCAGTGGCTCCATTCTTCACAGTGGGTAGCGCTGATTTGTTTGGTACCAAGGCAGGGACGCGGTGGGCTGCCTGAAAGGGGCTTTAAGGATGTCGTCGCTCTCAGGTTCCTTGTAACGCTGTCAGTTTCCTTGTAACGCTCGTAGGATTGCATCTACATTTTGTTTGGCGTCTCCAAAAAGCATTTGGGTGTTGTCCTTATAGAACAGCGGGTTGTCGACGCCGGCGTAGCCCGTTGCGAGACCTCGTTTCATGACGACACAGTGGGAAGCTTTCCAGACTTCGAGGACAGGCATGCCAGCGATTGGGCTATTGGGGTCTTCTAATGCGGCTGGGTTGACGATGTCGTTGGCACCAATCACTAGAATGGCGTCTGTATCAGGCATGTCATCGTTGATCTCGTCCATCTCCAGCACAATGTCATAAGGAACATTGGCTTCGGCCAGCAGCACGTTCATGTGCCCTGGCAGACGCCCGGCGACCGGGTGGATCGCGAATCGAACCTGTTTGTCTTTCGACTGCAGGATTTTGATGACTTCGGCCAGGGAGTGTTGTGCTTGCGCAACCGCCATGCCGTATCCAGGCACAATCACAATGCTGTTGGATTCTTCCAGCATGTCGACGGTGTCATCGACGCTAAACTCGGTGACAGTTCCTTCGACCTCTGCTGCCGGGCCACCGCCACCGCCGCCAAAGCCTCCCAGAATGACGCTGATGAAACTGCGGTTCATCGCGGCACACATGATGTAAGACAAAATTGCGCCGGAGCTTCCGACCAGAGCACCCGTGGCGATCAACAGGTGGTTCTTCAGCATGAAGCCTGCTGCTGATGCTGCCCACCCAGAATAGGAATTCAGCATCGACACAACCACAGGCATGTCCGCGCCACCAATCGCCATCACCAGATGCACGCCGATCAGCGATGCGACTCCAGTCATCATCAGCAGCGCGATCATCGCCTGCCCGTTTTCGTTATGCGATCCATCAGGATTGTGTGATTCCTGGCAGAACCAGATGCCCAAGCCAATGCAGGTAGCAAGCATGAGTAGGTTGATTAGGTGCCTGCCCGGTAGGGTCAGGGGCTTCCCGCCAATCGTGCCTCGAAGCTTGAGGAAAGCAATGATCGATCCAGTGAAGGTGATTGCACCAATGAATACACCAATGAAGATTTCAATGTCGTGAATGAGCAGTTCACCTGAGGGAACAACGGCGTAGGACTCGAGGTGGCTTGAGATTCCCACCAACACCGCGGCTAGTCCGACGAAGCTGTGCAACATGGCGACAAGTTCAGGCATGCCGGTCATCGGCACACGCACGGCCAGGACGGCACCTACCACAACTGCTGAAGTGATTGCGACAGCCATCATTGTGTAAACCGCCATGGCGTGGGCAGCGGAAAACATGGCAACGATGGTGACGGCAATCGCGATGAGCATACCGAGGATGCCCAGCAGGTTGCCCCTGCGTGCTGAGGTTTGTTTTGATAAACCAGCCAAGCTGAGGACAAACAGCACTGCGGCGGCCAAGTAGGCAACTTTGGCCGAGGAATCTGCGATAGAAAGCGTTTCGCTGGCAAGCAGTTGTGTTGAAGTCAAATCCATGTCAATCACGTTTTGAAACATAGGGTTCAGCAGAGGAGAGTGAGTCATCGCGATCTTATTTGCGGAACATCTTTAGCATTCGATGGGTGACCAGAAAGCCACCAGCGATGTTGATGGAAGCAACGAAAATCGCGATTGCGGCCAACCAGACTGCAGGGCTGCTGCTAACACCCATCTGAACCATACCGCCAACGACGATGATTCCGCTGATGGCGTTGGTGACACTCATCAGCGGAGTGTGCAGTGAGGCAGAGACATTCCAAATCACTTGCCAACCGATGATGCAGGACAACAAGAAGACGGTAAAGTCTGTGATGAATCCTGCATTTTGCGTCATGGCGACTCCTGCTAACGCAAGGATAACCACCACAAGCATGATATAACTGAGCCATGGGATTCGGGGCGCCGGTTCGACCGTTTCCTGCGTCGCTGCGGCTGGAGCTTGGCTGGGGACTGCCGCAGAAACCGAGACGGGCGGTGGCGGCCAGGTGACCTCACCATCCTTGACCACGGTAGCGCTGCGAATGACAACGTCTTCCATATCGAATTTGAAAGACTCTGCCCCACCCATTTCATCAAGCAGGTGGACCAGATTGGTTCCATAGAGTTGGCTGGACGTGTTGGCCAAACGACTCGCAAGATCGCTGTAGCCGATGATGTGGACACCGTGATGAGTTGTGACTTCGTTGGGAATCGTGCATTCACAATTCCCGCCCTGTTCGGCAGCCAGATCAACCACGACGCTACCTGGTCGCATCGACTCAACCATCGCACGGGTGATCAGCTTGGGGGCGGGTTTGCCGGGGATCAGAGCAGTCGTGATAATGATGTCGACTTCTTTCGCCTGAGCCGCGAATAACGCCATTTCTGCATCAATGAACTCTTTGCTCATCGTTTTGGCGTAGCCGCCGCTGGTACCACCGGATTCATCCGACTCAAATTCCAGCATGAGGAAATCGGCCCCCATGCTTTTGACTTGGTCAGCAACTTCAGGCCGCACATCAAATGCTCGGACAATCGCTCCCAGACCTCGAGCGGTGCCGATGGCCGACAGTCCCGCTACTCCCGCTCCGATCACTAATACCTTCGCGGGGGGCACTTTGCCCGCTGCGGTGATCTGTCCGGTGAAGAAACGACCGAATAAGCCAGCAGCTTCCACCACGGCTCGATAGCCTGCGATGTTTGCCATCGAGGAAAGTGCGTCCAGTTTTTGGGCGCGGCTGATGCGTGGGACTGCCTCGATCGCGATCGCAGAAGCTTTTTGCGATGCAATGCTGTTCAATAACTCTGGGTTTTGCCCAGGAGCCAAGAAGCTTATCAACGTAGTCTCGGGACGCAGTTGTTGAACTTCGCTCGGCTCTGGGCTGCGGACCTTCAGCACAATATCGGACTCTGACCAGATTTGCTCTGCCGAATCAACGATTTGACAGCCCGCAGCGACGTAGCGATCATCCGGAAAGCTGGCCAAGTCACCAGCGCCCGATTGCACCGCTACTTCAAAACCTTGTTTCTCAATCAGACGCCGAGCGGTCTCGGGGGTTGCCGCGACTCGGCATTCACCCGGGTAGATTTCCTTTGTTACGCCAACTTTCATCGTGCCCAAGGGCCTCCTGTGAAGTGGGAAGAGCGAGAAAGCCTACGCGACATCAGGCCTTCTAGCTACCGGAAACAACTCTCGCCACGCAAAGTTACCTTGAGTAATGACTGGATTCCGGTGTCTTGCTGTGGCTTCTCAAAGCAAATCGATTCGCTATCGCGGTTAATCCGTCAGTGGTGACAGATTGAACTCGGTCCAAACTCACAGAGGTGGGCAGCCGAGTTGCTTTCCTCGGTAGAGCTGGAACCCTTCGGCATCTGTTGAACTGGGCGATGCGTTTTCCGAGTGAGCCACGCATCGATAATCGATGTGGCCCCAAAATGCACCTTCCCCGAATAGCAACTCCAACGTACGTTGCCCATCTTGTACCGACAAACAGCGGTTTTAAAACGGTGCTTCGTCGTCGCCTGCTTCGGCGAATGCGTCGTTAGGTTCGCTGACACGTTCAGTCATGGTGTCGCCACCACCGCCCGAGACAATGCGAAACGACAGAGCTTCAGCATTCAGGAAGTACTTTGCGTCGCTCGACTCATCCTTCTGCCAACGGCGGCCGTTCAAGCGATAGTTGACTTCGACTTCGTCCCCGAGAGTCATGTCATCAACGGAGCTGCAGGAGTCGCGGGTAAACTCGATAGGCACGTAGTTTGTAAAGCTACCTTTGTCCTGTTCCAGCACAACCAGCCTCTTCTGGAAACCTTTGTTGCCATAGGTCTTGGTGTCTTCGATCAGGTGGACGATTCCACTGACTTTTGCGTCGCTCATTCCAATTATCTCTTTCTTGATCCCGCTCTCT
>JBPCVE010000202.1:0-6042 GCA_051010795.1 Rubripirellula sp. | reverse complement strand
CCAGCAAGAAGCCCGGAGTAACAGAACGGCCAGTGCTCCCTTCCAGAATTCTTGGTGTTGATTTGAGGTTTTCTTCCAAATTCACCTACCCAGACAACAAGCGTTTCTTCCAGCATGCCACGTTCATCAAGGTCCGATAGTAGCGTACTTAATGCCATGTCTGCTGGTGGAATCAAATCGTCTTTCAGGCGATTGAAATTGTTTCCATGCGTGTCCCAGAAGTTTTTGCCGTCGTTGTGCCATGTTACCGTGACCAGTGGTACACCATGCTCTACTAGGCGTCGTGCCATCAGTACTGATTGGCCGTGAGTGTTGCGACCATATCGGTCACGAAGGGAATCTGGCTCTTTCGATAAGTCAAATGCACTTCGCACTCGGGGTGACGTCAGTAGATCCATCACACGTGATCGGTGTGCCAGTGCGTCTGCCATAGGGCGTGGAATGGGGCCAGCGTGATTCAAGTGTGGCTGGTGCCGGTTCAACTTTTGTAGGAGTTCAAAGCGTTCTTCCAGACGAGTTAACGTGATTCCAGATTGCAAGCTGAGGCTTGATGGCTTCCAGTTTTCCGCATTCGGGTCACCGGTCAACAGTAACCCGTCGTGCGATTTTCCCAGCCAACCACCATGTTGTCCTGGTGCTTCACCACCGGGAGCTGCCGGGTGAAATGCTTTCCATGGCAAGGTTACGAACGAAGGGAGGCCATTTGTGCTGGGGCGAACCTTGGACACCAGTGATCCGATGTGCGGCGAGTCACTGTCGCTGGGTGGAGTCGCATCGCTGTTGAGTACAGGGGCAGGTTGCCCAGTGACCGTTGCATGACCGCTGGAAAGGTGGGCCGGGTCACTGTGGTTCAATGATCTTACGATGGCAAGCTTATCAACATGCTTGCCCAGCCGACTGAAGTGCTCGCAAATTTGAATTCCTGCCACATTCGTTGAGACAGGCTTGAACGACCCTCGAATTTCATCGGGCGCATGGGGCTTCAAATCGAATGTGTCCAGCTGGCTTGGGCCACCCCACATGAACATGAAGATGCAAGCTTTGGCTGCTTTGCGTCCGTTGGCAGTTGTGAGTTTTGGCTGGCTGGCCTCATTCGCACTCGTCGCGGCACTCCAGAAATCATGCAGCCCCAAGCCCAGTCCACCTAGGGCACCGGCTTGAAGCAACGCACGACGACTGCGTCGATTTAACAACGTGAATTCATCGCAGTTATGTGAACGGCGGTTGAAACGTCTGGTGGGGCGTGCCATGGAAAAAAGTTTCAGGCAGTCGGTAGGAGGCAGGCGTAGTAATCACAGTCAGGGACGTGACATCCAATGATTGAATGTGCGTCGGTGATTTACGGAGGGCACTCATTTATAGGTGATCGAGGCTCAGGTTGCTATCGAAATTTGGTGTTGAACTCATGCTCTTTTTGCGCCGGGTGCATGTTTGCGCTTAGTTGCGAATAGGTTGTTTGCAAAATTTGGGGGTCGGGGGTCCCGTTGAAAAGCAGAAATTCATGTCTGCGACTGATGTTGTATACTGACGACTCGATAAAGAAACATACTTTCGGCGGTTGGTAGATCGTCGTATTGGCAAGTCACGGCGTCAGCCCCACCTCCCATTTTGTATTTGTCCATGAATGATGGTTTTCCTTACCGAGTCAAGACGTTGTCAACCTTCCATGCAACGGTCGTGTTGTCTTCGGTAATTGCGTGCTGTTTGATATCGGGGCCGGTTGCGGCTGAGGAGTCGCAAGCGAATCAAAAATCCAAACCTGCTGTTTCGGCTGATCACGCGAAGAATTCCAAACAAGGACTTCTTCTGTTCAAGCAAAAAGTCAGATCGCTGTTGACGACGCACTGTTTGAAATGCCACGGGGGCGAAGCAGTGAAAGCCGATTTTGATTTGTCCACAAGGGCGGCGCTCGTGGAAAGTGGTTACGTCGACGACACCGCGGAGGGCAGCCATTTGTTCCAGGTGATTTGTCACACTGTTGAACCAGTCATGCCACTGAAGGCCGAAAAACTGTCTGATGATGCAATCACCGCGATTAGGAATTGGATCGACTTGGGCGCACCGTATGACAAGCCTTTGGTAGAAGGTGTCAAGGTCGCAGGCCCGATGGTGGTGACTGACTCGCACCGTCAATTTTGGTCGTTCTTGCCGCTACGGCATGTTGCTGTTCCTGAGGTGAATGACGGGGAATGGTGTCGAACGCCGATTGACCGTTTCATCCTTGCAAGGCAGGAAGATAAAGGATTGCATCCCAATCCAGATGTTGATCCGAGAACTTTGATGCGTCGTGGCGCATTTGACTTGCTGGGCCTGCCGGCCACGCCTGGACAAGTTGGGGCGTTGGTGGACAACCCGGATGATGCCACTTGGTCACAGCAGGTGCAAGGTTTGCTTGATTCTCCGCATTATGGAGAGAGGTGGGCGAGGCACTGGATGGATATCGCTCGGTTTGCAGAGTCGCATGGTTATGAACAGGATTATGATCGTCCACACGCCTACCATTACCGTGATTTTCTAATTCGTGCTTTTAACGAGGATCTGCCATTCAACCGTTTTCTGGAATGGCAGCTTGCTGGCGATGAATTGGATCCGGAAAATCCGCAGGCGATGATGGCCACTGGGTTTCTAGGTGCTGGAGTTTTTCCAACACAACTCACCGAAGCAGAGTTTGAATCAGCGAGGTACGATGAGTTGGATGATATGGTGACGACGACCGGTGTCGCTTTTCTTGGTTTGTCAGTTGGTTGTGCGCGGTGTCATGACCACAAATTCGATCCGATTCCATCACGTGATTATTACCGGATGGCGGCGACTTTCACGACAGCGATCCGTAGCGAAGTTGACCTGGATCTTGAACCAGGCAGTAATGAGCAGCGTCGCCAGGATCACAAGCGAAAGCTGGTTGAGCTAAAAAACGACTTGCGTGATTATGAACAAACCGTTTTGGCTGGCTTGTTTGCCAAGTGGATAGCGAACTATGACGATACGCAGGATGTTTCGCCGTGGCAGACTCTGGATGTTTTAGAGGTCCAGTCAACAGCCGGTTCCAAATTTGAGCACCAGGACGATGGATCCTGGTTGGCTGTGGGAAAGGCTCCCCCCAAAGATGAGTTGGTGATGCTCGCAGAATCAAACCTGCCGAGTGCTTCTCGGTTGCGGATTGAAGCTCTCACGCATGACTCGTTACCACGAAACGGACCAGGGCGTGCTGATAACGGTAATTTTGCCTTGGGGGATCTCAGTGTGGCGGTCGTGATGAGCGACGGAAATAAAAAGATTGAAATCAGGAAGGCAGTTGCGACACATCAGCAGGATACCGGCAATCTTTCCGTAATGGCATCAATTGATCAGGACCCAGTTTCAGGCTGGGCTGTGGATAAGGGTGGTATTGGAAAAGACCAGGCTGCCGTGTTTGAATTTGCTGAGACGGCCGGATTCAAGGGCAAGACGCGGTGGTCCATCCGTCTGTTGTTCAACCATCCCAATCAACGCCATGCCATCGGTCGGATCCGACTTTCTCTATCCGGTCGACCGGATGCACCGGTTGAAGTTGGAACCAAGGATACCAGTTCGCAGTTAAAGGCAGCGATTGCGGAGATAAAACAAAATCCCGATCGGAATTCCAATGCTTGGAAAACTGCGTTTCAGTGGTACGCGAGCACCGTGCCCGCGTGGCAGGCAAAGAATAAGCTGATCGAAGATCTACAAAACCAAGGCGCTGGCACCAAATTGACCAAGGTGATGATAACCAGTGAAGGTTTGCCTCACATGAAACACCATGCCGATGGACGTGGCTTCCCCCATTTCTATCCGCAAACGCATCTGCTGGCTCGTGGTGATGTGCAGCAGAAACAGGAAGTCGTGACTGCGGGTTTCTTGCAAGCTTTGACGCCACGCAATGTTGAGCAAACTGAATGGGTTTCACGGCAGCCAGCTGACGGGGCACGGACCAGTTTTCGACGGGCAGCACTCGCGAATTGGATGACCGATTCTGATTTGGGCGCGGGAGCCCTGGTCGCTCGTGTGATTGTGAATCGCGTTTGGCAGCATCATTTTGGGCGTGGACTCGTTGCGACATCAAATGATTTTGGAGTGTCAGGAGACACGCCATCCCACCCTGAGTTGTTGGAATGGCTAGCGAATGATCTTGTTACCCACGGTTGGCAACTCAAGCGATTGCATCTCTTGATAATGACTAGCAGTGTGTATCGGCAGTCGGTGGCGTTGGATGAAAAACGAGCGGCGTTGGATCGCGAGAACCAATTGCTGTGGCGGTGGCAGCCCAGACGGCTTGAGGCAGAGGCGATTCGTGATTCAATGCTGGCTGTGTCTGGACAACTTGATACTCGCATGTATGGTCCGGGTACACTGGATCAGAACATGAAACGTCGTAGTGTCTACTTCTTTATTAAACGCAGTAAACTGATTCCGATGATGATGTTGTTCGACTGGCCTGAGCATTTGGTGAGTATCGGGCGACGGTCCAGTACGACCATTGCGCCGCAAGCGTTGATGTTTTTGAATAGCCCTCAAGGACGAAAGTACTCAGAAGCCTTTGCCTCGCGGTTGACATCTACTTCCGTGGCTGAGGCAGTCGCGTCAGCTTATCGTGAAGCGTATGCTCGCGAGCCCACCTCCGCTGAAACCCGGGACTGCACAGCATTTGTAAATCAGCAAGAAACGGTTTACCAGCAGCAGGAAATGAAAAATCCTCGGCGAGCCGCGTTGACCGATCTCTGTCAGGCATTGATGAGTGCAAGTGAGTTTATTTACATCGAGTAGGGCGAGATCCGGTCGTGTTGAAAATCAAGTTCCGAGTTTTCGAACGTTGCAAATCGAGATTCGGAGTTTGTTGGTTCCAGACAAGTGCCGAGAATTCCTTTTTCCAGTTTTGAAAATATGAAAAATTCAGCCTTCGCCGATTCATCGCAAACCGTATCAAGCCCGACCCTGAGCCGACGTCATCTGCTTCAACGTGCCGGGTGTGGTTTCGGTATGGTGGGATTGACTGCCATGTTGCAGCAGCAGGGGGTGCTTGAACAGGCGAACGCATCCGATCTCAGTCAGGATCGATCTCTGAATCCGTTGGCGCCGCGTCAAGGGCACTTTCCGGCCAAAGCAAAGCACGTGATTTGGATCTTTGTCAACGGTGGCCCCAGTCATGTGGACACGTGGAATTATCGACCCGAGTTAACAAAGTGGAATGGCAAGTCAATTCGTGATTTTGATTCTGAATTCAAAAACACCACCGGATTCTTTAAGAATTCCGTCGGGAATTTGATGCAGTCTCCATTCAAGTTCACTCCGCAAGGTGAGTCAGGAAAAATGGTGCCTGAGATCTTTCCTCATTTGGGAAAGCATGTCGACAAGATGGCGTTCCTGCTTTCAGGACACACCGATTCCAATAATCACTCCCCTGCCCTGTTTGCCATGAACACGGGGATGCCCCGCATGGGATTCCCCTGCGTGGGTTCATGGGCGACTTATGGCTTGGGGAGTGAGAGCAGCAATTTGCCGGGGTTCGTTGTCATGAGTGACCCGCAGGGGCGTGGCCTGCCCAAGGGGCATGCCGCGAATTGGAGTGCTGGTTTTCTGCCCGGTGTCTATCAGGGAACTTATTTGCGTCCAAACGGACAGCCGATCGATAATCTGGTTCGCCCAGCTTCGTTGGATGATTCTGGTCAACGCAGGCAGTTGGATCTGATCAAACAGCTCAATCAGGAACACTTGCAAAAGAACTTTTCTGATGGCGAATTGGCCGCCCGAATTGAAAGTTTTGAATTAGCATTTCGGATGCAGACAGCAGCCCCCGAGGCACTGGACATTGCCTCGGAACCCAAGCACGTGCAGGAACTCTACGGAGTTGGGAATGATCGATGTGATCATTTTGCAAAACAATGCCTGATGTCGCGGCGTTTGATCGAACGTGGGGTCAGGTTTGTGCAAATCTATTCGGGCGGGATGGAAAATCAGCGATCATGGGACGGGCACAATGACATTGAAGGAAATCACCGCCAGTTTGCCGGAGAGACAGATCAACCT
>JBPCVE010000201.1:0-6560 GCA_051010795.1 Rubripirellula sp. | reverse complement strand
GTGAGGCTCTTTGGTTCCAAACCAGAAACAAAAGGGTTGCTGTTCCGGCAGTTGTTTTAAGAACTCCTCAAAGTTACCGGCGTAATCAATGCTGTTGATTCCTTTGTAGGGAGGCTTGAGCTTTTTGGTTAGAAATGGATGGCCCGCGGGGTTCAGTTTGTCTTTCGATTTGCTGGCATCGTAACCACTGAATTCTCCCGGTCCCCATCCTTTTCCGGTATAGCCGACGCAATAACCAGCGTCCTCAAGAAGAAAGGGATAAAACGCCCAGCGATCACTCAGAAACGGATTGTGGTTGCATGCTTCCTGCAGTTGCCATGAATAGCGTCCCGTCAAAAGGCAAGCTCGCGCGGGTGCACATTTGGGATTGCAGTTATACGCCTGAGTGAAAAGTACCCCTTCACGTGCGATGCGATCAAAATTGGGGGTCTCGACGTAAGTGCTGCCGTAAACCCCCATGCTGTCCCGCGACGCATCGTCCGCAATGATGAACAGGATGTTGGGACGTTCTGTCGTGGCAGGTGTAGCCGCATTAACTAATCGAGTGAGGCAGGTGGGCAACATGAAAGTCATGATGGCAATCACGTAGCGGGAACACTTGTTGGCGGGGAGCAGGTACGGCATTTTGGATCGCTTGGTGACGTTTCAGGGTGAGGTGGGGTTTGATGGTCAGGTTGAACGAGAAATATTACAAATGGTGTTTGCATTTTAAGCGAGGCGGAAAATACTTTGTCAATCTGATTTACGCGGCGGAGCATGAAGTTCTGGATCGACAATTCAAAAATGTTGGAAACTCGCTGGCGTGGTTAGGAATAAAAGGTGGGCTGTGCAGGAAACGAGCAGCAATTATGATCGCTGATAGGAAAATGTGTGTGATTTGTTCACGCAGTGATGGCTCTTACCAAAATTTGCTCTTTCAACGCATCGATTGGTGAACAGCTTGGGACCTGACTTTCCTGCGGTGTAACTAAAACAAAAATCGAAAAAGATTAATGAAGCTTGAAAACGGTCAGCTAGCAAAGTTGGAAGCCATTGCCAGGGACGCTGGGGCTGGGATCTTGAGTGTGTATGAATCGGACGATTTTGATGTCGAGTCCAAAGGTGACGGGTCACCATTGACGAGAGCTGACCGATTGGCGCACGAGATCATCATTGCCGGTCTCGCTGAAATGACACCGGAAATACCTGTGGTGTCTGAGGAGTCAGGCAAGGAAGAAATGGAAGCACGGCTTTCTTGGGACCTATTCTGGTTGGTCGACCCATTGGACGGCACGAAAGAATTTATCAAACGTAACGGTGAATTTACGGTCAACATTGCGCTCGTTCATCACGGGCAACCAGTTTACGGTGTGGTTTATGCTCCCGTACTTGATAGCTGTTTCTGCGGTGGGCCGGGCTATGGAGCTTGGAAGGTGGATGGTGATGAACGTCATCGCCAGGTGATCGTGGTTGCCGGCAAGAGCGATGGACTGATGACTGTTGTTGCAAGTCGCTCGCACCGAGGTGAGGCCGTTGAGGCATTCATTTCCAAATTGACGCAGCGCTTCGGCGAACCTGAAGTGCGAAGCATGGGAAGCTCTCTGAAGATTTGTTTAGTGGCGACAGGCGAAGCAGACATCTATCCACGATTGGGACCCACATGTGAGTGGGATACTGCCGCTGCTCATGCTGTGGTGCTTGGTGCCGGAGGAAAAGTGACCAACGTTGGCGGTGAGCCGTTGGTTTACAACAAAGAAAATATTCTCAATCCGTGGTTTCTTGTCTTTGGCAATGGAGATTGTGACTGGCCCGGATTTGTGCCGCAAAGTGCGGAGTGATCGGCGGGGCATGTTGCTCAGTTCAATGGCTTCTGATGGCCCTGATTTTCAAAGGCTTGCTTTGTAAGGGCCTGATTTTCAAAGGAGTGCTTCGGAAGGGAGTGCTTTTCATGGGCCTTTCGCTCGTGTCTTCGTGCATCAGTTTGGGCTCGCACCGTCCTTGTGGTTTGTCTCTGAGGCACCGTGTTTGGGAACCGGTTGATGTCAGTCATGAGAGAACTTGGGTAGGACGCTGAAACGTATGGCCGGCTCAGTGTGTGGTGCGGGGCATGACGGTGTCACGGAAGGCCGACATGGCTGCATCACGGAATTCAGCTTGGTCAAGTAAATCCAGCACGGCAGGGTGATTCAAAAGCTTGATGGCAAGTTCTTTGCTCGCTGGTTTGTTTGAGTTCAGGAGTTTTTTAATTTCAGGGTCCTCGTTAAGCTTGGCAATCGCATCAGAGACATCTTCCCTCTTTTTCAAGTCTTTGATTGCCGGTTGGTCAAAGAGAACATTGACCTTGGAGGGGTCCATCAAGACCTCCATGCCTCGCTGCCATTCGTCAACGTTGCTGAGCTGGGGGACATGTTCGAATGGATTGAAGCGGGCGATGATCGGAGCAAGGCGGCTTGCCTGTGTTTCCTCACTGGTTTTGTCCAGGATTTCGGCAAGTATCTTCGCGCGGCCTGTGGGAGGGATGCGTTCGCGGAGACGTTCAGCATTGACCTTTTGGATCGTTACCATGCCGCCAAGTAGAATCACCACAACGAGGAATCCTTGGATCCCACCGAGTAGAAAACCAAGCCAATGATTCAGTAGCGTTGTTTTGGGGCGTCCTTCAAGGATGCGGTTTCCAATTTTTATCGTCACTATCACAGTGATTAAAAAAACCAGCATGCCGGTGACGAGTACTGAATAGAAACGGTTTGCGAGACCAGTGGTTCCGACCCAATTCGAGAATGTGCTTTCAACTTGCATGCCAAGGTATGGTGCAAGGTAAAACGTTGCGGTTGCAGAGGTCAAGAAAGCGAGAGCCTTGATCGCACCCGTTTTGAATCCTCCGAAAGCCGCGAATCCGATCGACAACGTTGCGGCAGCTGATATCCAGTCACTCTGATTGCAAAAGTAACCAAATGATCCAAGAACAGCAAAGACCAGCAGAAGAGCCCACAAGGCTCCCATGCGAGGACGTGTTGGAACGGGAGACTCTTGACTCATGAGAGACCGAATTATTAAAGGGCCAGAATTCGGACCCATCATACGCTCTGCGACCAAATCACGCATTTGTTACATCAAGCATTTGATGCCACTGGCGAGGGCACGCTCTGCCAAGCCGGATTGTGACGGTTGTGACGCGTTACTCGGATCGCTTTGAATTACCGGTCTGGAACGGTCGATCCAATCTAGGAGGCCCGACCTGATCACATGAAGGAAGAAGTCCATGGCAATGGAACGTGATGCACTATCCAAGTATCCAGTGCAGAATCTATGCGTGTTGCTGGTTGCACTCGTCAGCATCGGCTCGGCGAACGCAGTAGCTCAGACAGTTGAAGCTACGAAGGCCAACGCAGAGCAGGCGGCAGATGTGAAGCAGGGGCAGCAGGAAACGGCCACTGAGGAAACGGTGGCAGGTTCGAATGCCAATTTAATCGATGGCATGATTGATGGTGATCTGCCAGCGGCAGTCTCGGGCTCGATTATCCCCAAGGTCTTGTCAGGCGCTGAGCGACAAGAGTTGGGGATGACTCAAGGGCGGTTCGCGTTACCCACGTTGTCTGCGGCTTCGACAGCCTTGTCGGATGGAAAAGCGGATGGAGACCGGTATCCTGAAACGTTTGTGCAACAGTTTGGTGAGTTCACTGAGCCCTTGCCGGAATCTGGCACTGATCGGAGTGCGGATTGGCATTGGTCTTGGTGTTACTGGTCGGCAGCAAACACATTCTCAAATCCTCGTTATTTTGAAGATCGTATGCTGGAGCGGCATGGGCAGGAATGCGTAGCCTGTTTGCAGCCGCTGGCTTCCGGGGCACGTTTCTTTGGCACCGTGCCGATGCTGCCTTATCTGTGGACGATTTCCAATCCATGTGAATGCGAATATTCACTGGGGCATTACCCTGCCGGACAATGTGTTCCAATCATGATGCAGCGACCACCTTATGAGAATCGTGCTGCGGTTGTCGAAGCGGGGGCAGCAGCGGCGTTGATCATTGGGTTCCCCTAGGCTTTCGCTGTATCGCCAAGAACGTTAGAACATGGGGTAATCAACGGACCTGAATCTACTCGCAAAGAATTGCTATTGATGTTTTATTTGCTGATTGCTATCGCTGCTGCTAGCCGTTTTCTGCCGCATCCCCCCAATGTGGCCTGCGTGACCGCCCTTGGCCTTTTCGCGGGCTGTTATCTGTCCGGACCTCGGGCTTATTTGGTGCCCTTCGCGGTTCTTGCAGGAAGTGACCTTTTGGGACACTCGTTAGGTATTCCCGGCATGGGCCTCTACAGTCCCCTTGCCATGGGATTTGTCTATGCGGGGACCTTGGCTGCTGTTCCTGTGGGACGTTGGATCGCAAAGCGACAAGGCAAGCTACGAGTTGTAGGAGGCGCGTTGTTGGCCTCCTGCCTGTTCTTTCTGGTCAGCAATCTGGGAGTTTGGGCTGCGGGTTGGTATCCAATGACGTTGGCAGGCTTGGCTGCATGTTTCACCAACGCAATCCCATTTTTTGGTTACAGCGTTGTTGGAGATTTGTGTTTTAGCATGCTGCTGTTTGGAGCTTGGGAGTGGGCGGGAGTCAAATCCAGTTTCCAGAAGCCAGTGCCTGTACCCGAGCGTCTTGGTTAAAACACTTCCGTCAATACAGACCGCTGCATCGGCCGAAAAACCCTCGGCCGAGCGAGCGAATTGGGAAGAGGTCGGGCTTGCAGGCGAGCATCACGCTGCTCTGCCAGTGTTGCGTGTCACCATCCAGCCTACAGGGCTTGTCGAGATCCTGGCCCGCTAAGATCCTGGGCTGATTGGTCTTTGAATCAGTTGTGTTGCGGATTTACTCAACGTGGTGATTTTCCTCCGGGTTCCTGCCGCCTTCGGTCTTTTTCTGGGGGTGCAGTCTTTGTTTGCGACACGGTATTGGATGTGAGGTTTTGGGAACCTCGGGGCATCGGGTTCACCTATTGTGATATCGCTGTGGGGAACTCACTGTTTGGCGTCAGGTGAAGCTTACGGGCCTCTCCACGTTGAATTTGGTGGCCGCCGTTTCGGCGGCGGTCTGCATCAAGTGCATCCGTGAACGCCGGCATCATTTAGCTTCGGACGAGCATCCGGTTGGACCTAACCTGTCTTGAGAATGGCGGCTTGATGTGCTGGGGCAGAGGAGCGTGATCGCATGTCACGTCTGCCAGCTAATTCTGGTGTGTGCTGCAGGCGGCATGGGTGCCTGTTAGACTGTGAGGCCGAACGCGGACCGTGATGGCCATACAACGCCAGCTAAGTTCAAGCTGGTGTCGAGCGTTCAATGAAAAGACAACCAGGACTACAGGAACTGTGATGAAGAAACGATTGAATCAGATGCTTACTGCCGTGTTCTTTGCTATCTGCTGCTGCACGCCCCTCCTGTTGCAGGCTGCTGAGATCCAGCATTCGTTCTTTGTAGCGGGCCCCGACTTTACGGGAATCGTTGGCGAAGACGGTAAGCCGAAGTGGGATTCGGGACGTGCAGGCGCGCGGGATGGTTGGGTCTTGCCCAATGGTAACGTCCTGATTGCGTGGGGGGATCTGGTGCGTGAATTCACTCCTGAAAAGGAAGTGGTGTTCGAATATAAGTTGAATCCAAGCAACAAGGAAATCGGAACGGCACAAAGGCTTGCCAATGGCAATACCCTGATCACAGAATTGGGGAGCAAGCCGCGGTTGTTGGAAGTGAAGGCGACCGGGGAAATTGCAGTGGAAGTCGTGTTGCAGCCCGAGACGAATAACGCGCATATGCAAACCCGCATGGCAAGGAAATTGCAGAATGGCAATTACTTGGTCCCGCATCTGTTGGCGTTCAAGGTCAAGGAGTACACCCCTGCGGGAAAGGTTGTCAGTTCCTTTCCCACGGATATGGAAGCGTTGGGAGGGCGAGGTGCCAAGAATTGGCCATTCACTGCCATTCGGCTTGAGAATGGAAACACGCTGGTCTGTTTAACCAATGGCAATAAAGTGGTTGAAATGGATGCCCAAGGAAAAGTCATCTGGAAGGTCAGTAATGAAGATTTACCAGGCAACCCGATTGATGACGCATGCGGTGGACAACGGCTTCCTAATGGGAACACGGTGATCACAGCCTACCACGCAAAGAAAGGCGTCAAGCTGCTTGAAGTCACACCCGGCAAAGAAATTGTCTGGACTTTCGAGGGGCCGTATCGGGCGCATCATTTTCAAGTGCTTACGACCAATGGTAAACCACTTGCCGGCGCTCCTCTTCGCTAACCTGAAAGCGAAAGAGATAGACTAGAAAAGATCAGCAGCAATGACTCAGCGAAGATGATTCCCAGATTCGCGTTCGGATTGAGTAAGTGAGGCGTCCGCAGAAATAGTGGAGCTTTGCGTTTCTTCGGAAGTCGGGTTGGTGATCTGTGTTGGCTAATTCGTCGTGGCGTCGTTTTTGCGACTGAAAATGGATTTTTCTTTTAAACGGGATTTATTGACGATTTAACGAGGAAACAGAAACGTGGTTGTTTCGCGCCCCGAACTGGTCTGATTACTGCCAATCAAGTAGAGAGTTGTT